>NZ_JAZGQL010000018.1:0-5732 GCF_036421995.1 Plantactinospora veratri | reverse complement strand
GGCGGGGCGGGGGGGGGGGGGGGTTGGCGCCCCCCGGGGGGGGGGGGGGGGGGGGGGGCCCCCCCCCCCCCCGGCCGCATCGATCGATGGGACTCAGTGCTCCGAGGTGCGGGGTGGGAGTCGGTGGCTAGCCGCCACCGCCGCCGCCTCGCCCGTTGCCGTTTCCGCCACCGCCGCCGTCGTCGTCATCTCCCGGCGGAAGGTCCGGACCACCTCCGCCCGGACCGCCGCCAGCGGGCGGGCAGATCAGCGGGGGCGGGTTCGGGCCCTGGCAGATGGGGTTACCACCGGGGTTGTCGCCGGGGTTGCCGCCACCGGGACCCGGGTTGGGGGGCACCGGCGGCGGAGTCTGTACCGGCTCCTTGCCGTTGCCGACCTCCTTGTCACCCATCTTCTTGGCGTCCGGCAGGGACATCGCCTCCTTGCCGGCCAGGGCCTTGCTCATGTACTGCTGCCAGATGTCGGCCGGCAGCCCGCTACCGCCGACGTCTTGACCGCCCTTGGTCTTGATCTGGGGCTTCTTCGGGTCCTTGCTGCCGACCCAGACCGCGGTGGCGACCTGCGGGGTGTAGCCGACCATCCAGGCGTGCGCGTTGTCCTTCTGGTCGTATTCCCAGGTGCCGGTCTTGCCGGCCTCTTCCCGGCCCTCGAGGTTGCCGTTGTTTTCCTTGGGAATTTCCTTCAGGACCGCAGTGACCTCGTCGGCGACGTTCTTCGGGATGCGCTGCTTCGGATCGGCCTTCGCCCCGCCGATCTTCTTCCACTGACCGGTTTCCGGGTCCTGCTGTTCGATCAGCTCGATGAAGTGCGCCTTGTTGTAGACGCCGCCGTTGGCCAGCGTCGCCAGCCCGTTGGCGTGGTCGAGCACGGTGATCGGGTACTGCCCGTACGCCACCACGTTGAAGAAGGGTTCCGGCGCCAGATCCTCCGGCTTCTCCTTCGTCAGGTCGTGCCACTTCGGCGGGATGTCCTTGGTCTCCCACATGGTCCGGACGCCGGCCTGCCGGGCCATCGACAGCACCTTGTCCGCGCCGATCTTCTCGGTCACGTGGTAGAAGGGCACGTTGTACGACCTGACGGTGGATTCCTTGAGCGTGCAGGCCTGGTCACAGGTCTCCCGCACGTCGCGGCCGGCGTTCTGCACCTTGATCTTGGTGTTCTTGACCGTGAACGGCCGGGCGTCCCAGATCGAATCGATCGAGATGCCCTCGTTGATCGCGGCCGCCAGGGTGTAGACCTTGAAGCTCGAGCCCGGCGGGTGGCCACCGCTCAGCACGCCGGCGTTGGTGTTCAGACCCGCGTAGTCGTAGTCCGCGCCGCTGTCGCCGCCGTAGTAGGCCAGCACCTTGCCGCTCTTCGGCTCGACCGAGACCAGCGCGGACATCAGGTTGTCGGGCTGGCCGTAGAGCGGCGAGCCCTTCTTGCGCTGGGCCGCCTTCTCGGCCTCCATCTGCATCTTCCAGTTGATGGTCGTCGTGATCTTGTAACCACCGTCCCGGAGCGCGCTGGAACAGTCGACCTTGTCGGCCGTCGCCGGGCCGAGCGTGCAGAGGCCGCGCTCCGCCATCTCCGCCTTGACGTAGTTGACCACGTTGCCGCGCGGGGTCTTCACCCCGAACGCCTCGTTGGCGCTCTTCCTCTTCTGAATCTCCGGGTAGGTCATCTGGGCCCGCTTCTCCGGCGACAGCCACTTCTTCTGGACCATGCCGTTGAGGACGTACTCCCAGCGGGCCTTGGCCTCCTCGGGGTTGTCCGCCGGGTCGAAGCCCTTGTGCCCGGTGGCCGTGTCGACCTGCGGCTGCTTGATCACCGCCGCCAGCACCGCACCCTCGGCCTCGGTGAGCTTGGAGGCCGACTTGGCGAAGTAGGTCTGCGCCGCGATCTCGATGCCGTACGCACCCCGACCGAAGTAGATCGTGTTGAGGTAGTGCTGCATGATCTCGTCTTTGTCGAACTGGTCGTTCAGCTTGGAGGCGAGGATCGCCTCCTTGACCTTGCGCTGGTAGCTGTCGTCCTGGAGGTTCTCGTACGCGTTGCGGGCGTACTGCTGGGTGATGGTCGAGGCACCCTGCTTGCTGCCGCCGGTGAAGTTGTTCCAGGCGGCTCGGGCGATGCCGGCGTAGTCGACCCCGTCGTGGGTGTAGAAGTTGCGGTCCTCGGCCGAGGCGACCGCGTGCTGCACGTGCTCCGGGATCTGCTTGATCGTGACGATCTGCCGGTTCTCGTCGCCCAGCTTGGCCACGACGTTCTTCTTGTCGGCGGCGTAGACCGTGGTCGCCAGCGGCAGCGGGAGCTGGTCCGGCATCGGGACGCTTGTCGAATACCAGGTCGCGGCGACCACGCCGCCGCCGGCCAGCATGATGAAGACGGCGAAGGCGGCGATCAGCATGTTGACCCGCTTACGCTTCTTGGCCCGCTTCTTCGCCGCCGGGTCGAGGTCACCGGTGCCCCCGCGACCCCGCCGGCCACCGGGACCGTCCGGGTCGTCCGGTCCGCCGGGACCGGCCGGCGAGACGGGTACGACCGCCCGGCCCACCCGGGCCCGACCGGCGGCGCCGTTCGCACCGCCGCCACTGACCGAGGCGGTGCCGACGCTGGCCCGGCCGGCGGAGGCCCGGCCGGCACCGTAGCCGCCACCGGAGCCCGGCGCGTCGGGAACCGAGGCGCTGCCGACGCCGGCCCGGCCACCGACCCGGGCCCGCCCCGGAGAGGCGGAGCCGACCGACGCGGAGCCGGAGGCGGGCGACACCGGCGCGGCCCAACCGCCGTCGGCGGAGCCCCGCCCGGGCGGTGTGGCCCGGCCGGAGGAGGCCCGGCCGCTGACGCTGGCCCGGGCCGACGTGCCGCCGGCCCGGCCGTTGTTGGCGGGCCAGCCGCCCCGGTCACCGTCGGACGAGCGGCGAGCGGCTCCCGGGTCGTCCCAGGACGGGCGCTGGTATGGATCGTCCGCTGGTCCGTGGTCGCCGTTCGCGCCCGGGTACTGGGCCCGACCGCGCGCGGAACTAGGATCGCCGTACGAGTTCATTCGTCACACCCTGCCGGTCGCGGTGATGGCCATGCGCGCCACCACCGGGTTGCCGTGAGTTGGGACACGCTCCACCCGGGATCGGAAACCCCGATCTGCGGATGATGCGACATCGGAAAAAACCGGACTTTTCCGGTTTGCTGGATAAGACTCGTCCTGCCGGCGGGAGAGGATCCCGAGGGCCGGGGAACGAGTCAGGGTCACCGGCGCGCCTCACGCCTTCGTCTGACCGAGGTGCCGTTCGACGCGGCCGCGGCCGCACCCGCGGCCGGCTCGGCGGCGCCGACGCTGTCGTCACCGGAGACGCCGTCCCGGCCGAGCAGGAACTGCTCGACGAGATGGTTCCAGTCGCAGCCGCGGCACACCTCCACCACGTAGACCTGGAACTCACGCAGGGTCATCGCCAGCACCGACAGCTCCGCTCGGGTGCGGGCCTGGCCGGCCGACTGCTTGAGTTCATCGCCGTAAATGTAGTGGACGTGGGTCAGATTTTCCCGTCGGCAGACCGGACAGAGCGTCTCGGTCGGCTCACCGTGGAACCGGGCAGCGTTCTTGAGGTACGGCGAAGCGTCGCACACCTCGTACGTCCCCACCCGACCCGAATGCACCTCACGCAGCACCGCTCGCTTCTGTAGCGAGTAGTCGACGACCTGGCGCTGCGAACGCATGGGCAGAAGAGTACTGGGTCCGGCCGGACGAGGCGACCATCGTCACTTACTGTAATCGAGTCCGTGCCGTGCGGGGGTTTGCCTCGCCGCCCCGAAGGGTCTACCGTGCGATGTATCGGGCCGATACATCGGGCCGACGAACGGGTTCCCAACGACGGGAAGCCACCGGGATCCGACGGAGACACGGAGAGGGGTGCTCGTGCTCGAGCTCGCCATCCTCGGTCTCCTGCAGGAGTCCCCCATGCACGGCTACGAGCTCCGCAAGGAACTCGCCGCCAAGCTCGGGGCGATCCGGGCAGCGATCAGCTACGGCTCGCTCTATCCGACCCTGCGTCGGTTGCAGGCAGCCGGCTGGATCACCGAGGCGGCCGAGACACCGGCCACTGCCGAGGAGATCCCGGCGCTGACCAGCCGTCGCGGGCGCGTCGTCTACAAAATCACCGCGGAGGGCAAGGAACGGTTCGCCGAACTGATCGCCCAGACCGGTCCAGAGAGTTACGAGGACACCGGGTTCGGAGTGCACTTCGCATTCTTCGCCCGTACCGACCGAGCGACCCGACTCCGCATCCTGGAGGGCCGGCGCCGCAAGGTGGAGGAGCGTCGCGAGGGCTTGCGCGACGTGTTGAGCCGGGCGGCCGAACGGCTCGACGCGTACACGCTCGAACTTCAACGTCACGGCCTCGACGCCTGTGAGCGCGAGGTCCGCTGGTTGGAGGAGCTCATCGCCAACGAGCGCTCCGGCCGGACCCCGGATGGGTCCACCCCGGGCACCGGCCCGGGTCCTTCAGAAGAGAACATCCCGCCTCCGCCTGGATAGTCCAGGAATGAGTCGGAGCGGCCGTGATGAACACAAAGGAGGCAAACGCGATGGGCTCCGTCCGCGTCGCCATCGTCGGTGTGGGTAACTGCGCCTCGTCCCTGGTCCAGGGCGTCGAGTACTACCGCAATGCCGACCCCAACGACCGCGTCCCGGGTCTCATGCACGTCACCTTCGGCGACTACCACGTCTCGGACGTGGAGTTCGTCGCGGCGTTCGACGTCGACGCCAAGAAGGTGGGCATGGACCTCGCGGAGGCGATCGTCGCCAGCGAGAACAACACCATCAAGCTCTGCGACGTACCGCCGACCGGCGTACTCGTGCAGCGCGGCCCGACCCTGGACGGGCTGGGCCAGTACTACCGGGAGATCGTCGAGGAGTCCGACCGCCAGCCGGCCGACGTCGTCGCGGCGCTGCGGGAGGCGCGGGTCGACGTCGTGGTCTGTTACCTGCCGGTGGGCTCCGAGGAGGCCGCGAAGTTCTACGCCACGGCCGCGATCGAGGCGGGCTGCGCCTTCGTCAACGCGCTGCCGGTCTTCATCGCCTCCGACCCGGCCTGGGCGCAGAAGTTCGTCGACGCCGGGCTGCCGATCGTCGGCGACGACATCAAGAGCCAGGTCGGCGCGACCATCGTGCACCGGGCGCTGGCCAAGCTCTTCGAGGACCGGGGCGTCGAGCTGCTGCGCACGTACCAGCTCAACTTCGGCGGCAACATGGACTTCATGAACATGCTGGAGCGCAGCCGCCTGGTCTCGAAGAAGATCTCCAAGACCCAGTCGGTGACCTCCCAGATCCCGCACGAGATCAACAAGGGCGACGTGCACATCGGGCCGTCGGACCACGTGCCGTGGCTGGACGACCGCAAGTGGGCGTACATCCGGCTGGAGGGGCGCTCCTTCGGCGACGTACCGCTGAACGCGGAACTCAAGCTCGAGGTCTGGGACTCGCCCAACTCGGCCGGCGTCATCATCGACGCCGTCCGGGCCGCGAAGATCGCCCTGGACCGGGGCGTCGGGGGCCCGATCCTCTCCGCGTCGAGCTACTTCATGAAGTCGCCGCCGGAGCAGTACGCCGACCACGACGCCCACCAGGCCGTCGAGGACTTCATCGCCGGCACCATCGAGCGCTGAGGGTGAGACCCGGTGAGCGGGGTCGGACCGGAAACGGTCCGGCCCCGCTCCTGCTTTCCGGGACGGTGCTCCTGGTCGGCCTGGTCGTGGGG
>NZ_JAZGQL010000017.1:0-361964 GCF_036421995.1 Plantactinospora veratri | reverse complement strand
CCCCCGCCGACCACCACCAGCTTCTCAGCCATGTCCGGCGCTGCCCCGGGTACGCCGGACCAGGTCGTCCAGTACGTCGGAGATCTCGTGCCGCCTCGCGTAGGCGGCCCGCTGCCGGGCGGCGCCGGTGCCGTGCGCCTGCAACCGGCTCAGCAGCTCGGTGACCAGGGGCAGGTCGCCGTGACGTTCGAGGGCCGGCCGGAGCCGGTTGAAGAGTTGGCGCATCAGCTGCCAGGCGGGTCGTACGCTGCCGTCGAGCGGATCGACGCCGAGTCCTTCGAGACCGTCGTGCGCCGCCCGCCAGTGCGCGCCCACCAGCATGTGGTGCGACACCCGGGGCGCCGGCACCCCGGCCGCGATGTCGGCCAGGGCGGTGTCGACCAGGGCCCGGACCAGCGCCGCGATCAGGATCGTGTCGTCCAGGCCGGGGCAGACGTCGCCGATCCGGATCTCCACCGTCGGGTACTTCGACGACAGCCGGGCGTACCAGTAGAGCATGCCCTCGTCGAGCATCATCCCGGTGCCGATCAGGTCCTCGACCAGGCTCTCGTAGTGCGCGTGCGACTCCAGCCAGGGCGTCGGCGCCACCGACGGCCAGCGCTCCCAGAGCACCGATCGCCAGCTCGCGTAGCCGGTGTCCCGGCCCTGGTAGAACGGCGAGTTCGCGGTGGCGGCGTGCAGGATCGGCAGCGCCGGGCGGAGGTGGTTGAGCACCTGCACGGCGGTCTCCGGTTCGGGTACGCCGACGTGCACGTGCATGCCGTTGACCCCGGGCGACGGGACCAGCAACCCGAACCGCTCGATCATCTGGTCGAACCGGGGGTTCTCCACCAGCGGCGGCACCGGGCCGTCGACCGGGCCGGTGCCGACCGCGACCAGGCGTACGCCGGCCGCCTCGGCGGCGTCGGCCAGCCCGGTACGCAGCAGCCCGAGCGAGTGCCGCAGGGCGCTCAGCTCCAGGCCGGGTGGGGTGCCGATCTCGATCTGGCTGGTCTGGAACTCGCGCTGCACCTGCCCGCGCAGGTCGTCCGGCACCTCGGCCAGTACCGCCTCGACCGCGGGTGCCGCCGCGCCGGTCACCGGGTCGACGAGCAGAAACTCCTCCTCGACCCCGACCGTCAGCGGGTCCGGCCCAGCGTTCGGCAGAGGTTCCATCGGTGCGGTCAGCCCGTCGAGCATCACCATCACCATCACCGCCCGTCGTTCGATCCGAACAGCGTCGCTGGCGCGACCGGTTGTTCATTACCCTCAGTGTCGATGCCGGGAAACTCCCTGAGTGCCCAATCGCGGCATCCGCATCGGGTGACCCGGCGGTCGGTGGCCGGCGGCGGGGACCTTGGGACGGGGACCTTGGGGCGGGACCTTGGGGCGGGTCCGCACGACGGGCGTACCGGGCCGACGCATCGACAGGTGTTGACAGGTGCGGGGCGGGGACGTACAACTCCTGAGAGAGCGCTCTCTCGGCTCCGTCTCCACGTAGGGCTCCCCGTCCCGACGTGGGGCTCCCCGTCCCCTGTAGAGAGGCCCCGCACATGTTCACCATCCGGAACGCCCGGCCGGACCCTGCCGGCCGGGGCACCAGGAGACGCCTCGCGCTGCTGGTGGCCGCATCCACCCTGCTCGCGGCCGTCCTCGGCACCGCGACCGTGACCGCTCGGGCCGCCATCCCGCCCCCGGCCACCGGCTGGAGCCTGGTCTGGGGCGACGACTTCACCGGCGCGGCCAACACCCTGCCCTCGTCGGCGAACTGGATCATCGACACCGGCACCAGCTATCCCGGCGGCCCGCCGAACTGGGGCACCGGCGAGATCCAGACCTACACCAACAGCACCGCCAACGTCAGCCACGACGGCAGCGGCAACCTGCGGATCACCCCCATCCGCAGCGCCTCCGGCCAGTGGACCTCGTCCCGGATCGAGACGGTCCGCAGCAACTTCAAGCCGCCGTCGGGCGGGGTACTGGCGATCGAGGGCCGGATCCAGATGCCGAACGTGACCGGCGCGGCGGCGGCCGGCTACTGGCCGGCGTTCTGGGCGCTCGGTGCGCCGTACCGGGGGAACTACCAGAACTGGCCGGGGATCGGCGAGTTCGACGTGATGGAGAACGTCAACGGGATCAACTCGGTCTGGGGCGTACTGCACTGCGGCGTCGCGCCCGGCGGGCCGTGCAACGAGTTCAACGGCATCGGCGCCCAGCGGGCCTGCCCCGGCTCGACCTGCCAGGCGGCGTTCCACACCTACCGGTTCGAGTGGGACGCCTCGGTCAGCCCCCAGCAACTGCGCTGGTACGTCGACGGCCAGCACTACCACACCGTCACGCAGTCCCAGGTCGGCTCGTACTGGTCGCAGATGACCGACCACGCCGGCTACTTCCTGCTGCTCAACGTCGCGATGGGCGGCTCGTTCCCGAACGGTGTGGCCGGCGGCACCACCCCCACCTCCGCGACCGTCTCCGGCCGGCCGATGCTGGTCGACTACGTCGCGGTGTACAGCCGGGGCGGTGGCACCAACCCGACCAATCCGCCGACGACTCCGCCGCCGACCACGCCGCCGCCCGGTGGCACCGTGAGCGCGTACTCGACGATCCAGGCCGAGGCGCACAGCGGGCAGCAGGGCGTCGGCGTCGAGGCGTGCAGCGAGGGCGGCCAGAACATCGCCTGGCTGGCCAACGGCGACTGGGTGCGCTACGACCGGGTCGACTTCGGCTCGACGCCGCCCCGGGACTTCGTGGCCCGGCTCGCCTCCGGCGCCGGTGGCGGGGTGAGCGGCCTGGTGCAGGTCCGGGTGGACAGCCCGACCGGTCCGGTGCTGGGCAGCCTCGCCGTCGGCAACACCGGCGGCTGGCAGAGCTGGCAGTCGATTCCCGGCAACGTCTCGGCGGTGACCGGGGTACGCACGGTCTACCTGACCTTCAGCAGCGGCCAGCCGGCGGACTTCGCCAACCTCAACTGGTTCACCTTCCGCCGCTGAGCTGTGGTGTAAGGAAGGGCCCCCGCTACAACAAAAAGCGATAACGGGGGGCCCTTCCTTACACCCCTTGCGTAAACAGTTAACCTTCCTAATAATTGGCGGACAGTCGATGGCTGTGGATGCCCGACGCTCGGTGGAGGACCACATGAGACGCCGCAGAAGCCTTGTCCTGTCCGTAGTCGCCGGCCTCGTGGCAGCGGTCGGCGTCGCCTGGGGGGCGCTGCCGGCGTACGCCGCCGGGCCGACCGCGACCTTCGTCAAGACCGCCGACTGGGGCTCCGGCTGGGAGGGGAGGTACACCATCACCAACGGCGGCACCAGCGCCATCAACGGCTGGTCGGTCGCCTTCGACCTGCCCGCCGGCACCACGATGGGCAGCTACTGGGACGCCCTGCTGACCTCCTCGGGCCAGCGGCACACCTTCACCAACCGGTCCTGGAACGGCAGCGTCGCGCCCGGCGCCTCGGTGTCGTTCGGCTTCCTCGCCACCGGCTCCGGCAGCCCCGCCAACTGCACCCTCAACGGCGCGACCTGTGGCGGCGGCACCACCCCGACCACCCCGCCGACCACCCGCCCGCCGACGACCCCGCCCACCACCGCCCCACCGACCAACCCGCCGACGGACCCGCCCGCCACCGGGCTGCCCAAGCACTTCCTGACCGGCTACTGGCACAACTTCGACAACCCGGCGGTCGAGCTGCGGCTGCGGGACGTGCCCGCCGAGTACGACCTGATCGCCGTCGCCTTCGCCGAAGCCACCAGCACCCCCGGCGCGGTCACCTTCGGCATCGACCCGGGGCTGTCGGCCTCGGTCGGCGGCTACACCAACGCCGACTTCACCGCCGACGTGCGGACCGTCAAGGCGCGGGGCAAGAAGGTGATCCTCTCGGTCGGCGGCGAGACCGGCCGGGTCGCCGTCAACGACGCGGCCTCGGCGACCAACTTCAGCAACAGCGTCTACGACCTGATCCAGCAGTACGGCTTCGACGGGGTCGACATCGACCTGGAGAACGGGCTCAACCCGACGTACATGGCACAGGCGCTGCGCTCACTGCGCAGCCGGGTCGGGTCGGGTCTGATCATCACGATGGCACCGCAGACCATCGACATGCAGTCGCCGTCGGTGTCGTACTTCAAGCTGGCCCTCGACATCCGCGACATCCTCACCGTCGTGCACACCCAGTTCTACAACTCCGGTTCGATGCTCGGCTGCGACCAGTCCTTCGCGTACTCCCAGGGCACGGTGAACTTCATGACGGCGCTGGCCTGCCTGCAACTCGAAGCCGGACTCCGCCCCGACCAGGTGGCGCTCGGGCTGCCCGCCGGTCCCGGCGCGGCCGGCGGTGGCATCGTCGCGCCGAGCCTGGTCAACCAGGCGCTGGACTGCCTGGCCAAGGGAACGGGCTGCGGCAGCTTCCGCCCGCCGCGAACCTATCCGGGGATCCGGGGCGCGATGACCTGGTCGATCAACTGGGACGTCGCCAACGGCAACACCTTCGCCCGGACCGTCCGGCCGCACCTGAACACGCTGCCCTGACCGGTGGCGCCGTCGGGCGGGTGCGGTCGCAGACCGCGTGCCGGGCCAGCGAACCCGGCGGTGCACCGGTGCCGGGTCGTCAGCGGATGCTGGCGGCCTGGCGCCGGTGCGAGCGCCGACGCAGCTTCTTCACCACCCACAGCCCGATCATGACCGCGAAGATGGCCAGCAGCGCGTAGTCGAAGTAGCTGGCGTACCTGTCGATCTGTTGCCACCGGGACCCGAGGCCGTAGCCGAGGCCGACGAAGATCGCGTTCCAGAGACCGCTGCCCAGCGTGGTCAGTACCAGGAACCGGCCCACCGGCATCCGGTCCGCGCCGGCCGGGATCGAGACCAGGCTGCGGAACACCGGAATCATCCGCCCGAAGAAGACCGCCCACGAGCCGTACCGCTCGAACCAGCGGTCGGCCCGGTCCAGGTCGTCGGTGTCGACCAGCGGAATCCGGTCCAGCCAGCGCTTGAGCCGGTCCTCGCCCAGCGCGGCACCGAGCCAGTAGAGCAGCATCGCGCCGAGCACCGATCCGGCGGTGGCGGAGAGCGCCACCAGGACCACGTTCATCCGGCCCTCGCCGGCCAGGTAGCCGGCCATCGCCAGCACCAGTTCGCTCGGCACCGGCGGGATGATGTTCTCCAGCGCGACCAGCAGCCCCACCCCGGGTACGCCCATCGCGTCGATCACCCCGGCAATCCAGCCGGTCAGCCCGCCGAGTTGTGTCGGGTCCACGTCCTGGGCGAGGGCCACGGCGTACCCACTCCTTCGTCGGCTCGTACGTCGGCTCGGGGAAGCCCGGGAGAAGAGGTCTGGGTACCCCGAGATCCGCCCGGTTACACGCGCCGCCGCGGCGGTCCGGCACACCGATCCGGTTTGCCGAGGTGGCGGATCGGAAATGACCTTCGGTTATGACGGACCGGTGGTACGCGGAGGCGGTCGTCTACTGCCTCGACATCGACACGTACGCCGACTCGGACGGCGACGGGGTCGGCGACATCAGGGGCCTGATCGGTCGCCTCGACTATCTGGCCCGGCTCGGGGTGACCTGCCTCTGGTTGCACCCGATCCATCCCTCGACCCAGCGCGACGACGGCTACGACGCCACCGACTTCTACGGCGTCGATCCCCGGCTCGGCACCCTTGGCGACTTCGCGGAGCTGCTGCACCAGGCCGCGAACCGGGGCATCAAGATCATCATCGACCTCGTCGTCAACCACACCTCGGACCAGCACCCGTGGTTCGTCTCCGCCCGTTCCTCGCCCGACTCGCCGTACCGGGACTGGTACATCTGGTCCGACGAGGCGCCACCGGACCGGCGCCAGGGCATGGTCTTCCCCGGCGAGCAGGACGAGACCTGGAGCTACGACCGGACCGCGAAGGCGTGGTTCTACCACCGTTTCTACCGCTTCCAGCCGGACCTCAACTTCGGCAACCCGGCGGTACGGGCCGAGGTCAAGAAGATCATGTCGTTCTGGCTCCAGCTCGGGGTGGCCGGATTCCGGATCGACGCGGCGCCGTTCATCATCGAGCTGACCGAGCCCGGCAACCCGGACTCGCCCAAGGACTTCGAGTTCCTGACCGAGCTGCGCCAGCACGTCCAGTGGCGGCGGGCCGACGCGCTGCTGCTGGCCGAGGCGAACGTGCAGCCGGCGCAGCTCGTCGACTACTTCGGCGACAGCGGCGGCTCCGCCAACCGGCTGCACATGCTCTTCGACTTCATGCTGAACGGCCGGCTGATGCTCGCGCTGGCCCGGCAGGACCCGGAGCCGATCGTCGACGCGCTGCGGGACACCCCGGCGCTGCCGGCCGGTGCCCAGTGGGCCACCTTCCTGCGTAACCACGACGAGATCGACCTCTCCCGGCTCACCGCCGAGCAGCGGGCCCAGGTCTACGAGCAGTTCGGCCCGGACGAGAACATGCGGATCTACGACCGGGGCATCCGCCGCCGGCTCGCCCCGATGCTCGGCAACGAGCGGCGCCGGATCGAGCTGGCGTACGCCCTCCAGTTCTCGCTGCGCGGCACGCCGGTGCTGCGCTACGGCGAGGAGATCGGGATGGGGGAGGACCTGTCGCTGCCGGGTCGGGAGTCGATCCGTACCCCGATGCAGTGGTCCGGGAAGCCCAACGCCGGCTTCTCCAGCGCCCCCGCCGACAAGCTGGTCCGGCCGGTGATCGACAGCGGGGAGTTCGGCTACGAGCAGGTCAACGTCACCGCGCAACGGCACGACCCGAAGTCCCTGCTGGGCTGGTTCGAGCGCATGATCCGGACCCTGCGGGAGGCGCCAGAGGTCGGCTCCGGCTCCTGCACCCACGTCGACCAGGAGATGCCGCACGGGGTGCTCGCGCACCGCGCCGACGGCCCGACCGGCTGCATGCTCTTCCTGCACAACCTCGGTACCCGGCCGGCCGTGGTCAACCTGGGCGCGCTCTTTCCCGAGGCGGACATGCCGATCGACGTACTCGCCGACCGGGAGTACCCGCCGGTGGGCAAGCTCGACGCGCTGGAGCTGGCCGGGTACGGCTACCGCTGGATCCGGCTGTACCGCTCGGACCTGGTCGAGTGACCCGGTCCCGGCCGGCGGCTCAGGCGGGTCGGGTGCGGCGCAGCCAGAGCAGGCCGAGCACCGGGAGCACCAGCGGGATGTAGCCGTAGCCGCCGCCGAAGTCCGACCAGACGGTGTCGTCCGGGAAGAGCGCCGGGTCGAGCAGGCTCAACGCCCCGACGCTGAGCACCCCGACGAGTTCGACGGTGCAGCAGACCAGCGCGGTGCGGCGCCCGACCCGGTCGCCCCGGGCCAGCCCGACGGTCGCCACGATGTAGATCACCGCGGCGAGCGCGGAGAGCAGGTACGCGACCGGCGCCTCGTCGAACTTGGTGATGATCTGCACCCCGGCCCGGCAGCTCGCGGCGATCGCGAAGAGGATGTAGACGGCGACCAGCGCCCGCCCCGGACCGCTGTTGATCCGCCTGCGCGGTGTGCCGGAGGTCGTCGGCTCCGTGGTCACCGGCTCAGCCACCGGGGAGCTGCCAGGTCTGTTGCAGGCGTACCACGACGACCGGGATCACCAGGCAGACGACGGTGACGATCACCGAGCCCCAGCGGGTCGGTTCCATCCGGGCCAGCACGCCGGCCAGCGGCGGCAGGCAGACCAGGGTGATCAGGTAACCGGCGAAGGTGCCGGCCTCGGCGGGCTGCTCGCCGCCGACCCAGGCGACCACCGCCGCGGCGGCGAGCGCCAGCAGCACCAGCTCCAGCACGGCCAGGCCGGCGAGGTGCGAGACGTCCGGCGGCCGGTTGCGCATGGTCGTCACCAGGCTCCAGCCGGCGAGTACGAGCGACAGCACGATCGAGGACGCGACCAGGAAGTCGTTCATCGGCCGGCCCTGGGGTGGCCGCCGACGCGAGACAGCAGCGCGGCGGCGCGGGACCGGTGTCGGCTCACCGCCGCAGTCTACTAACCGGCGTAGTAGCGCCGGAGGCTGGGGCGGGTGCACACGCCGATCGCCTATCCGATCTCCCCGGGCCACTCTCATGATATCGGCGTGGCAAGCCACTTCGCGTCGGCGCGAATGATGATTTCTCAGCCCTGAACCGTACATATGCTCGCCGGAAGCCATGCTTGGACTTCCCGGGGGAGCACTGTGTCCGACGCCCGAACGCAGGAGATCGCTGTCGAACAACAGGTCGTCGACCGGGTCTACGCACGGCTCGACGTGCTGCGGAAGCAGGCCGCCGACCTCGCCGACGAGGGTAGGCAGCGGGCGGCCGCCGGCCCGCTCGCCGGGTTGGTGGAGCGCGACGCCATGGTCCACCGGGCCGCCACCCGGTTGCGGGCGCTCGACGCCGAGGCGGAGGGCCTGGTCTTCGGCCGGCTCGACTTCGACGACGGCGAGACCTACCGGATCGGGCGGCTGGGCGTCCGCGAGGGCACCGAACCGCTCCTGATCGACTGGCGGGCGCCGGCCGCCGCGCCCTTCTACCGGGCCACCCCGGGAGAGCCGCTCGGCGTGGTACGCCGCCGGGTCATCATCTGCCGGGGACCGGAGGTCGTCGACCTCGACGACGACGTGTTGTCCCCGGACGACGCCGGCAACCTCCGGGTACTCGGCGAGGGTGCGCTGCTGGCCGCGCTGCGCCGCTCCCGTGGCCCGCACATGCGCGACATCGTCACCACGATCCAGCGGGAACAGGACGAGGCGATCCGGGCGCCCGCCCGGGACGTGACGCTGATCACCGGCGGGCCGGGGACCGGCAAGACGCAGGTCGCCCTGCACCGGGCGGCGTACCTGCTCTACACCGACCGGGGCCGGTTCACCGACGGCCGCATCCTGGTGGTCGGCCCCTCGACCGTCTTCACCACCTACATCGGCCGGGTCCTGCCCTCCCTGGGTGAGGAGAGCGTGCGGCTGCGTGCCATCGGCGAACTCGTCGACGGTGTGACCGCCACCCGCCGGGACCGGGCGGAAGTCGCCCGGATCAAGGGCAGCGAGCGGATCCGGGACGTGCTGACCGAGCTGATCTGGCAGACGCCGCCGACGGCGCCGGACCGGCTCCGACTCGTCTACGCCGGGCAGGTGCTCACCCTGGACGGAGCCGACCTGCCGGTGGCCCGCCGTCGGGTACGCGACCGGTGCGAGGCGGCCGACACGCTGCCGAACGCCGCCCGGCCGGCCGCCGCAGCGATTCTGCTGGACGCCCTCTGGAGCAGGGTCGACGGCGGGCATCTCGACCGGCAGCTCTTCACCGAGGAGGTCGGCGACCGGGGCGAGTTCCGCCGGTTCCTGCACGCATGGTGGCCGGTGCTGACCCCGACGGCCGTACTCCGCTGGCTCGCCGACCCCGCCCGGGTGGTCGGTCTGGACGACCGGGCCGCCGAGCTGCTCGCCGGCTCCTACCGGCGCCGGCCCGACGACTGGTCCGTGGACGACGTGCCGCTCCTCGACGAGCTGACCCAACTGCTCGGCGAGCCGCCCGCCGCACCGAGGACCCCGGAACCCGAGTGGCGGCTGCGCGAGCTGACCACCGGTACCCGGGTCGTGCACTCCTTCGTGCTCGGCACCGGACTGCGCGACGGTTGGGAGCTGTACGCGCCGGGGCACCCGACCCCGATCGCCCTCGCCGGACCGGGGATCGACAACGACGCGGTCGCCGCCGCCCAGCGCTGGGCCGAGGCCGTCATCCTCCGGGAAGGGCACCGGGTGGTCGGCTGGACCGACGGGTACGACCCGCACGGCGAGGAGGGCTACGTGCCGGTGCTCGCCGAGCCGCTGCCGGTGCCGGAGCCCGAGGAGGAATCGTCGGGCGACGACCCCTACCTGCACGTGATCCTCGACGAGGCGCAGGACCTGTCGCCGATGGAGTGCCGGATGATCGCCCGGCGCGCCGAGTACGCCTCGATGACGGTCGTCGGCGATCTCGGGCAGGCGACCCACCCGCTGGCGGTCGACTCGTGGCCCGCACTGTTCGCCCGGCTCGCCAAGCGCGAGGTCCGGACGCTGGAACTGAACACCGGATACCGGGTACCGCAGGTCATCGCGGAGTACGCGGCCCGGGTCCTCGCTCCCGGCATCGCGCCGACCCGGTCGTACCGGCCGGGCGGGACGCTGTCGGTGCGGCAGGTCGACGATCTCCACGCGGCGGTCCGGGTGGCGGCCCGGCAGGCCCCGCCCGACACGACGGTCGCGGTCATCGCCGCCGACGACACGGCCGACGAACTCACCGGACTCGTCGACGCCCCCGGCGTGGCCGTCGTGCCGGCCAGTCTCTGCAAGGGACTGGAGTACGACCACGTGGTCGTGGTGGAGCCGGCCGACATCGTGGCCGCCGAACCCCGCGGTCTCAACCGGCTCTACGTCGTGCTGACCCGGGCCGTCGCGGGCCTGGTCGTGCTGCACCGCAAGCCGCTGCCCGAGGCCCTGCGCGAGTGACGTCGACCGTGGCGACAGGCCAGGGGCGCCGGGCGATCATGACCGGACCATCAGCACCTTCTATGATTGGCGCCACCCCGACCGCCACCTCACCGGGAGTGCCACCGCGTGGACCTGTCCGGCATCGACGCGCTCTCCGCGCTGCTGATCGCCGGTGGTGTGGTGCTGTTCTCCCTCCTCGTCCTCGCCGTGGTGGCGGACCGGCCGAGGACACCGCGACCCGACCCGGAGCGGCTGCGCGCCGCCGCCGAGGAGCTGGAGGCGTACGCGGTGGCGACCCAGACCGACGCCGGTCGGGCCGCCGCGATCGCCGCCGCCGCCCGGGTGGCGCTGGCCGAGGCGGAACGGCACCGGGACGAGGCGTGGGCCTACCAGGAGGCGGCCGAGCGGGAGTACGACCGGGTCTGGCAGTCGGTACTCGCCGGCCGGGAGGCGGCGGCCAGGGCACCGGTCGCCGACACCGGATCCGATCCGGAGCGGGACCGCGCGGTGGGCCGGGCGGCGTTGGCGGCGTACCGGCGCGGGGATCTGTCGCTGCCGCAACTTCGTGAGGTGTTCCGGCGTACCGGAAACTGGGACCCGGCACAGGAGGAGCGGGAGCGGCTGCTCGACCTCGCCCGGATGCGGCTGGCCGAGGCGCGCCGGGTGTACGACCGGACCGCCGCGCTGGCCCGGCGTGCCGAGCAGGAAGCCCGGAGCACCGAGGCGGAAGCCTGGGAACTCCTCTCCGAGGCGAACCGGTCGGTGGCCGAGGCCCGGGAGGCGTACCACACCGTCCAGCGGTTCGAGCAGCGGCGCGGCCGGGTCCGGCGGCGGCGTCGACGGCGGACCGGCTAGGTCGGCCGGCTGCGTCCCGGTCCGGTGTGTTAGGAAGAATTCCCTGCTCAAAGCGGCGCGAAGAGGGGATTCCCGTGCTCACGTTCGGACTGTTCGGCACCGGTCACTGGGCGGCGGAGGTGCACGCGGCCGCGCTCGCCGGGCATCCCCGGGCCCGCCTCGCCGGAGTCTGGGGCCGGGACCCGGCCAAGGCCGAGGCGCTGGCCGACCGCTACGGCGTGCCGGCCTACTCCGACGCCGACGCGCTGATCGAGGCGGTGCAGGCGGTCTCGGTGGCGCTGCCGCCGGACGTACAGGCCGATCTGGCGGTGCGGGCCGCCACCGCCGGCCGGCACCTGCTGCTGGACAAGCCGCTGGCGCTGAGCCTGCCGGACGCCGACCGGGTGGTCTCGGCCGCCGCGCAGAGCGGGATCGCCTCGGTGGTCTTCTTCACCAACCGCTTCCAGCCGGCCATCTCCACCTTCCTGGCCAGCGCGGCGGCCACCGGAGGCTGGCAGAGCGCCCGGGGCGTGATGTACGCGTCGATCTTCCAGCCCGGCAACCCGTACGGCGGATCGGCCTGGCGGCGCACCGAGGGCGCGCTCTGGGACGTCGGCCCGCACGCGCTCTCGCTGGTCCTGCCGGTGCTCGGCGAGGTGACCCAGGTGGCCGCGATGAGCGGGCCCCGGGACAGCGTGCACCTGACGCTGGCGCACGGCGAGACCGCGACCAGCACCCTGTCGCTGGCCCTGGACGCCCCGCCCGCCTCGACCACCGTCGAGTTCGCCTTCTACGGCGACGACGGCATCGCGGTGGTGCCGGAGCGGGACAGCACCGCCGTCGACGCGCTCCGGCTGGCGATCGAGCAACTCTCGACCGAGGTCGACAGCGGCACCCGTGACCACCAGTGCGACGTGCGGTTCGGCCGGGACGTGGTGTCGGTGCTCGCCGCCGCGCAGACCGCCCGCGAGCAGCGCCGCACCGTCACCCTGCCGTCCTGATTCCGGGAGCTGACGTTCTCCGCCGCCGGGCCGGGCGCCGGCCGGCGGCGGAGCCGGTCGGTCGCGACCCGTCCGGCGGGGTCGGGCCGCCCCGTGACGGCCCGACCCCGGGGAGTGCGGCGGGTGGGTCTCAGGCCGCGCCGAGCCGGGCCAGCAGCTCCGGGCCGCGTGCCGCCAGCCGCCGGTGGGCGAACCGCCCCAGCACCCAGGCGAGGAGCAGCCCGCTGAGCACCCCGACCGGGGTGGCGGACCAGAGCATCGCCGGATCACCGGCCCGGGTGCCCAGGTAGAGCAGCCAGACGGTCGGTGCGGCGACCACCGCGAGCAGCCCGAGCATCAGCCAGACCAGGCCGCCGACCGCACCGCCGTCCTCGCCCGGGTTGCCGCCCCGGCGGTGCGGGTCCGCCATCCGGACCGGCACCAGCACCGAGACCAGCACCACCAGTCCGGAGCCGCCGCCGAGCACCACCGGCAGCAGCCCGGCCACCCAGGGCAGGGTCCACCAGTGCACGGCGCCGACCAGGCCGGCGAGGGTGAGTAGTACGGCCGGCGGCGCGACGACGAGCAGCCAGGCGACCTGCCGGGCGCGTACGTCTGCCCGCTCCGACCCGGGCGCCATCAGGGTCATCCAGAGGGCGGTGCCGTCGGAGCTGTACAGGTGTGCCGAGCAGGAGACCACCATGATCGCCACCACCAGCCCGGCCAGCGGCAACATGTCGCTGATCCGGATCACCAGCGGCAGCAGGACGTAGACCAGCCCGTAGGCCAGGGCGAAGCTGAGGTAGTGGATCCGCACCAGATCCCGCCACCAGGTACGCAGCTCCTTGCCGAGTACGGCGTGGAACGCGGAGCCCGGCGGCCGGGTCGCCGTACGCCGGGCCACCCTGGAGACCGGTGCGGCGGCGGGCCGGTCCAGTAGCCGGGCCCAGGCGGCCAGCACCAGCGCGGCGAGTACGGCCAGCCCGGCGAGGGCGGCGGCGACCAGTGCCCAGTCGCCCCGGTGCGCCGACTCGACCGCGACGACCGGCCAGCCGGACGGCAGGATCCGCAGTGCCCGGGCGGCGGCGGACGGGAGCCCGTCGGCGAACGGCCGGGCGCTGCCGCCCAGCGCGACGAAGACGACCCAGCACTGCGCCATCACGGCGGTGATCACCGCCCAGGGCAGTGCGCTCAGTGCGGCACTCGGCCGGTTGCCCAGTACCGCGCCGAGGGTCGCCACCACCAGGCGGGCGAGCGCCACCAGCAGGAGTACCAGCAGGAGCGCGGCCGGCACGCCGACCAGCGCCGGTACGACGCCGAGCCGGGCCCCGTACGCCACCAGGGCGGTGAAGGAGATCAGGGTGACGGCCGGACCGACTCCGGTCAGCGCGGCGCCGTACAGCCCGAGGAGCAGGTCGCGGCGGCGTACCGGAAGCAGCGTCAGGTGTTCCCGGCGGATGCCCAGGTCCCCGCCGCCGCCCAGGGCCGGCCCGGCCAGCCAGCCGACCAGCGCGCCGGCCAGGGCGAGGGTGAGCAGGTCGCCGGCCCGGGCCGGGGTGCCCCGGGTGGCGAGCCAGATCATGCCGACCGCCCCGGCCAGACCGCAGAGCGCCCCGAACCCGACGTTGTAGCCCTGGGTGCCGTGCAGTGACCGGCGCAGCAGCGTGAGCCGCAGATCGATCAGGACGCCAACCACGACAGCTCCTCCCCGCTCGGCACCGGGGCGCCGACCAGCTCGACGAACGTCTCTTCCAGGCTCCGGCCGCCCCGGACCTCGGCGAGCGGCCCGGCCGCGACCACCCGACCCCGGTCCATCACCCCGACGGAGTCGCAGACCTGCTCCACCAGCGGCATCACGTGGCTGGAGAGCACCACCGAGCCGCCACCGGCGACGAACCGGCGCAGGATGGCCCGGATGGTCGCCGCCGAGACCGGGTCGACCGCCTCGAACGGCTCGTCCAGCACGAGCAGCCGGGGTGCGTGCAGCAGCGCGGTGGCCAGGCCGATCTTCTTGCGCATCCCGGCCGAGTAGCCGAGCACCAGGGTCCGCTCGGCCCGTTCCAGGTCGAGTACCCGCAGCAGCTCGTCGATCCGCCCGGCCAGCACGTCGGCCGACATGCCCCGGAGCCGCCCGAAGTAGCCGAGCAGTTCCCGGCCGGTGAGCCGCTCCGGGAAGGCCAGGCCGTCCGGGAGTACCCCGACCTGGCGCTTGGCCTCGATCGGGTCCCGCCAGACGTCCACGCCGAAGATCTCGGCACTGCCCGCGTCCGGGCGGAGCAGCCCGACCGCCATCGACAGGCTGGTGGTCTTGCCGGCACCGTTCGGGCCGACCAGGCCGAAGAAGGAGCCGGCCGGCACGGTCAGCTCGACGGAATCGACGGCGGCGGTGTCGCCGAACCGTTTGGTCAGCCCGGTGAGCCGCAGTGCGGCGGGCCGGGCTGCCGGCGACGCGTTGTTGTTCATGGCATGAACGGTAGGAATTTCCGATCATCGCCGGAATGGGGCCGGGTGCCGGGCGGGGGTGTAGCTAACCCCACCCCCGGCCGGCGCCTTCCGGTACTGCCGTCAACGGCCGGGAGCGGCCAGACTTGACCGCATGAGAACCGGAGCGGTACGCGCCGCCGGGCTGGCCCTGTTGCACGGGGTGGCGCTGGCCGGGCTGGGCCTGGCCGGGGCGCTGTCGCTCCTGGTACACGTGATCTTCTTCGTGCCGGGATTCGGGCTCGGCCTGCTCTTCCTGCTGCCGCTGCCGATCCTGGCCGGGCGGCACCTGACCAACCTGGTCCGGCGGCTGGCCGGCGCCGGCTCCGAGCCGGTCGGCTCGCCGTACCGGCCCCGTCCGGCGCCGCCGCGGCCGGAGGCGGACGGGCGCTACCCGCACGACAACCGGCTCTACCGGCGGCCCTGGATCCCGGCGTTCCTCCGCCTGCTGGACTGGCTGCTCGGCGATCCGGCCAGCTACCGCGATCTCGGCTGGATGGTCACCAGTCCGCTGGTCGGGCCACTGCTCGGCGGCCTGCCGGTCGCGCTGATCGGCGCCGGTGGCTGGTACGCGGCCAGCAACGCCGGCCGGCACTGGTGGGCGGTACCGGCCGGACTCGCCCTCGCCGTCGCCGGACTGGCGCTCGCCCCGTGGCTGCGTACCCTGCACGTGCGGTGGACCCGCTGGTGGCTCGCGCCGACGCAGCGGCAGCCCGGCCGCCTCCGGGTGTGGTACGGCCGGCAACTCCTGCTGCTGCTCCGGCTGCTCTGCCTGCTCGGACTGAGCCTGCTCGCCCTGCCGCTGGCCGCGATCTCCGCCGTCGCCCTGGTGCTGACCTACGGGCTCGGCGTCGTGCCGGTGCTGCCACCGGTGATCGAGAACATCCGTCCGCTGTCGGAACTGCGCCGACGGCTGGCCGGGCAGTGGAGCGGGCTGGCCGTGGACTCGCCGTACCTGCCCCGGCCGGCGGTGCCGGACCCTCGCCCGGACGGCCGCTACCAGGTCGGCAACAACCTCTACCAGACCGAGCGGTGGGCGGCGTACGGCCTGCGGTGGCGCTGGCTCACCCGGGACCCGGCGAGCTGGCGGGACTTCGGCTGGCTGCTGCTCGACCCGGTCGTCGGCGGGCTGTCCCTGGCCGCCCCGCTGGCCGCGATCGGCTACGGGATCTTCGGACTGGCCATGCCGAGGCTGTGGATGCTGGTCGGGCTGCGGGCCGACGGCGGCACCGACTGGTACGCCTCGGTCGCCGGATCCGAGGCGGCGGCGATCCCGGTCGGGCTGGCCCTGGCCGCGCTCGGCCTGCTGGCCGCCCCGGCGATCCTCCGGCTCAACGGTCGGTGGGCCGCGCTGCTGCTCGCCCCGACCGCCAAGGCCAAGCTGGCGCTGCGGGTCCAGCAGCTCACCGAGACCCGGGCCGACGCCACCGAGACCCAGGCCGCCGAACTGCGCCGGATCGAACGCGACCTGCACGACGGCGCCCAGGCCCGGCTGGTCGCGATGGGCATCAACCTCGGCAACGTCGAATACCTGCTGGAGAAGGATCCGCAGGCCGCCCGGGCGCTGCTGGCCGAGACGCGGCAGGCGTCGGCCAAGGCGCTCACCGAGCTGCGCGACCTGGTCCGGGGCATCCATCCGCCGGTACTCGCCGAGCGTGGACTCGTCGACGCCGTCCGGGCGCTCGCCCTGGACACCCCGGTCCGGACCGACGTCACCGTCGAGCTGCCCGGCCGGCCGGAGCCGCCGATCGAGTCGGCGGTCTACTTCGCCGTGAGCGAGCTGCTCACCAACGCGGTGAAGCACGCCCGCGCCGCCCGGATCACCGTCGATCTCGGGTACGCCGACGGCCGGTTGCGGGTCGTGGTCGCCGACGACGGGCAGGGCGGCGCGGACGAGAAACGGGGCAGTGGGCTGCAGGGCATCGTCCGCCGGCTCGGTACATTCGACGGCGTCGTCGACCTGAGCAGTCCACCGGGCGGCCCGACGGCGGTGAAACTGGAGGTGCCGTGCGCGTTGTCCTCGCCGAGGACCTCTATCTCCTGAGGGACGGCCTGTCCCGGATGCTGACCGCGCACGGCTTCGACGTGGTGGCAGCGGTGGAGACCGGTCCGGAGCTGCTGGCGGCGCTGCTGGAGCTGCGCCCCGAAGTCGCCGTGGTGGACGTACGCCTGCCGCCGACCCAGACCGACGAGGGGCTCCAGGCGGCACTGGCGGCCCGCCGCGAGGTGCCCGGACTGCCGGTACTGGTCCTCTCCCAGCACGTCGAGCAGCTCTACGCCCGGGAGCTGCTCGCCGACGGCACCGGCGGGGTCGGCTACCTGCTCAAGGACCGGGTCTTCAACGCGGAGCAGTTCGTCGACGCGGTACGCCGGGTGGCCGGCGGCGGCATGGCGATGGACCCGGACGTGATCGCCAAACTGGTCGCC
This sequence comes from Plantactinospora veratri, assembly GCF_036421995.1. Taxonomy (NCBI): domain Bacteria; kingdom Bacillati; phylum Actinomycetota; class Actinomycetes; order Micromonosporales; family Micromonosporaceae; genus Plantactinospora; species Plantactinospora veratri. The sequence continues at coordinate 344,833 of NZ_JAZGQL010000017.1, read as the reverse complement.
CGGAGCAGCCGGGACGCCCCGATGGCCCGGCTGACGCCCCGGGAGCGGGAGGTGCTGGAGCTGATGGCCGAGGGGCGCTCCAACAGCGCCATCGGGCAGCGGCTGTTCCTCAGCGAGAGCGCGGTCGGCAAGCACACCGCCAGCATCTTCGGCAAGCTCGACCTGACGCAGTCGGACGACGACAACCGCCGGGTGCTGGCCGTGCTGGCGTACCTGAACGGCGCTGCCGGCGGCTGACGCCGGCTCCACCGGGCGGGCGCGCCCCGACCCGGCTGCCCCGCCGCCGCAACGGGTCAGGAGAGTTCGATGATCGCGTCGCCGATCTCGGCGGGGGTCTGGAACTGCTCGACCGGCAACGACTGGAGCAGCCTGAGGGTCTGGGTGTCGACGCCGGTCTCCTGGGCCCAGCGCACCAGGTCCTCCTTCGACACCGGGTAGTCCAGACCGGCGAGCGACTCCTGCAACTGCATCGCGTTAGCTCGCATACCTGGTCGAGTACCCGGTTCCGGCCCCGCCACACCCGGCGTTTACCCGGGCGGTCCGCGGGGTAGCCGCCGCCCATGCAGGTTCACCGGCTCGGGGCCCCGAACGACTTCGACCCGCTGTTGGAGCGTATCGGCCCGGCCCGGGTCGTGATGCTGGGCGAGGCGAGCCACGGCACGTACGACTACTACCGGCTGCGCGAGCAGTTGACCCGGCGACTGATCGCCGAGTGTGGTTTCTCGTTCGTGGCCGTCGAGGGCGACTGGCCGGACTGCGACCTGGCGCACCGCTCGGTGACCGGCGCCACGGACGGGGACGACGACCCGCAGCGCGCGCTGGAACGGTTCGAGCGGTGGCCGACCTGGATGTGGGCGAACGCCGAGGTGTCCCGGTTCTGCCGGTGGCTGCGAGCCTGGAACCTGGAGCGGCCGGACGGGCAACGGGCCGGCTTCCACGGGCTCGACGTCTACAGCCTGTGGGACTCGATGCAGGCGATCCTGGACTACCTGGGCGAGGAGGACCCGGCGTCGCTGGAGGTCGCCCAGGAGGCGTACCGGTGCTTCGAGCCGTACGGCACCCGGATCGAGGAGTACGGGCTGGCCAGCCGGTTCGTCTCGGCCCGCTGCGAGGAAGAGGTGGTGCGGCTGCTGGCGCGTACCCGCCAACGGGCCGCCGCCGACGGCGCCGACGCCTTCTCCGCGTGGCAGAACGCGGAGGTGGTGGCCGGCGCGGAGAAGTACTACCGGGCGATGGTCGGCGGCGGTCCGCAGTCCTGGAACGTCCGGGACAGCCACATGGCCGACACCCTCGACCGGCTGCTGGACCGGTACGGCCCGCAGGCCCGGGCGGTGGTCTGGGCACACAACACGCACGTCGGCGACGCCCGGGCCACCGACATGGCCGCCGGTGGGATGGTCAACATCGGCCAGCTCGCCCGCGAGCGGCACGGCACCGACGACGTGGTGCTGGTCGGCTTCGGCAGCTATCAGGGCAGTGTGGTCGCCGCCAACCGGTGGGGCGCGCCGGCCGAGGTGATGACCGTGCCGGTGGCCCGGGCCGGGTCGGTGGAGGAGCGGCTGCACCATCTGTTGCCCGAGCGGGCGCTGCTGGTCTTCGACTCCGGTGACCGGCCGGACTGGCTGGTCGAGGAGGCCGACCACCGGGCGATCGGGGTGGTCTACGACCCGTCGTTCGAGGCGTGGGGAAACTACGTGCCGACCCGGCTCGGCGACAGGTACGACGCCTTCATCTGGTGCGACCACACGACGGCCCTGCACCCGCTGCCCGCCCCCACCGCCCCCGGCGAGATGGAGACGTACCCGTCGGGGGTGTGACAGGCGTGGGTAGCGCCCGCTACTTCCGGGAATCGGTGCCTGTTACAGCGCGGCGCGCTCTCTCCGCGAAGTCGTGCGATCACCGGTACGGGAGTTCCTCGACGGTGCTGGTGCCGGAGCCTTCGTGGGATTCCCAGGTCCAGGTCTCGGTCAGCCGGAGGCGGGCGTCCGGGAGGATCGAGATGCGGCTGACGCAGTGGCCGGTGGAGGTGCGGCCGGCGGTGTTGAGCTGCACGTAGCGAAAGTCGAGGGTGTCGCCGTCCCGGGTGCCGACCAGGTGGCCGGTCCGGACGCTGCCGCCGGAGTACGTCGCCGAGATCTCCCCACCCCGTTCCCGATAGTCGAAGACGGTCTCGGTGCCCACCTCGCCGCCGTCGACCTCGGCCACCGCGCGGAACCGCCGGCCGTCGAGCGACGGCAGCGGGCTTTCGGGTACGTCACCGGCGACCGTCCGCTCGAAACAGACCTGGTTGTACGGGCTGTCGCCGTACGCCGGGATCTGCCGGTAGCCGGCCGAGTGGTAGAGCGCCGCCGCCTCGGGGAGCGATCGGTGGGTGCCCAGCCGCACCGTGTGCAGGCCACGGGTCACCGCCTGCCGCTCCAGTTCGGCGAGCAGTCGGCGGCCGAGCCCCAGGCCGCGGGCGTCGCCGTGCACCCAGAGGTGGCAGAGTTCCGCGACGCCCGGTGCGAGGGTGCGGATTCCACCGCAGCCGATCGGGTGCCCCTGCTCGTACGCGACCAGGAAGGCACCGCCGGTCCCGCCGAGTTCGGCGGGGTCCACCAGGGCCCGGCTGTCGTAGCCCTCGGGGAACCTGGTCGACAGCTCGGCGGTGTATCCGGTCAGGCAGTCCCGGGCGGCGGCCGAGCCGGCGTCGGTCGGCTCGACGGTGACGGCGGCCAGCCGGAGCAGTCGGCGGGTCCGCTGTAGAGCGGCGACCAGCTCGGCCCGTTGGGCGACGGTGAGCGGCGCCAGCAGTTCGCTGGCGGCGGCGGTCGAGCGGCGTTCCAGCTCGGCGAGTTCGGCGTTGCCGGCGTCGGTCAGCTCGGCCACCCGGACCCGGCCGTCCGTCTCGTGCGCGTGGAGCTGGACCAGGCCCTGCCCTTGCAGGGAGCGCAGCGACCGGCTCAGGTAGCCGGAGTCCCAGCCGAGCCGGCTGCGTAGGTCGCGGACCGAGGCGCCGGTGCCGATCTCGTAGAGCAGCCGGGCCTCGCTGAGCGGCCGGTCCTGTCCGAGGTACCGGTCGGTGAGCAGCCCGATCCGCTGCGAGTAGTAGCGGTTGAAGTCGCGGACCGACCGAGCCTGGTCGAGCATCTCCGTCACTTCTCTGACTGTAGTCAGAGATCGACCGGCCGTCAGTCCTCCGGGCGGCCGGTCCGGAAGTCCGGCGGGTCGTGCATCAGGAAGTCCCGGTGACTGATGTTCCAGGCGTACGCGCCGGCCATCTCGAAGACGATCGTGTCGCCGGCCGCGATCCGGCCCGGCGGCGGCAGTTCAGCCGCGTCGGCCACCCGGGCCAGTACGTCCTTGGGGGTGCAGAGCTGCCCGACTATCGTCACCGGCCCGCTCCCGGTGACCGGCCGGGGGAACGGGTAGCCCCACCCGGGGCGGGGCAGCACGGTGAACGGCTGGGAGTGCGCCTTCGCGGCCGGGGTACGGAGCTGGTGCGTACCGCCGGTCACCACCACGAACCACTCGGCATCGGAGCGCTTCACGTCCAGCACCTCGACCCGGTAACGACCACAATAGACAGTCATTGCCCGGCCCGGCTCGATCCGCAGCGTCCGGCCGGGATGCTCGGCGAGCAGCCGGGCCAGTGCGGCGCCGTACGCCGGCCAGTCGAACCGGGCCGCCGGATCGACGTAGTCGACCGCCATGCCGCCGCCGACGTTCACCTCCCGGGCGTCGAGTTCGGCCACCGCCCACTCGACCACCGTCCGGGCCACGGCGGCGGCACCGGGTGCGCCGAGCCCGCTGCCGAGATGGGCGTGCACGCCCCGGAACCGGATCCCGGGAAGGTCGAGCCGGGCGCAGTCCCGGGCGTCTTCCGGGGACATCCCGAACGGGCTGGGCCGGCCGCCCATCACGAGTACCGCGTCGCCGACCGGCACCGGCAGGTTGACCCGGAGCAACACCTCGGCGACCGTGCCCCGATCCACGGCCAGCCGGGAGAGCCGGAGCAGCTCCGTCGGGGACTCGACGTGGAACCGGCGTACCCCGGCGGACAGCCCGGCAGCCAGCTCCTGGTCGGTCTTGCCCGGCCCGCCGAACGCCGCCGCCGGGGCGCCCGGGAAGACCTCGGCCAGATGCCGCAGCTCGCCGCCACTGGCCGCCTCGAAGCCGTCGACGTGCGGTGCCAGGGTACGCAGAATCCCCGGGTCCGGGTTCGCCTTCATCGCGTAGAGCAGCTCGACCCCGGGCGGCAGCGCGGCCCGGATAGCCGCCGCCGAGGCGTCCAGCCCGGCGAGGTCGTACCAGTAACTCGGCCGCTCGGTCACCACGGTTCCTGCCTCTCGTTCGCGCCGGTCACCGGCCTGCCTCTCGTTCGCGCTGTGGGGCTCGCAACCCCGGCTCACTCCTCGCACTCACCAGCGCCCTCCGATGGGGTTGGGGAACGGTAGGTAGCCGGCGTTCCGGTCGGCGGCCCGCTGCCAGCGCACCAGCAGGTTGGCCTTGACCGGCAGCGGAACCCCGGCCAGCAGGGCCCGCAGCCGGGGCGGGTCGCCGAGCCGGGTGGAGGCCTCCCGGACCACCTCGCGCAGCGCCGCCCAGAGCCGCGCCTCGACCCCGGGATGCGCGTCGGCCAGCGCCCCGGCCAGCTCCACCAGATGGTTGACGAAGAGGCAGTAGCTGAGCCGGTTGAACGCCTGCTCGGGGTCGTAGCCGATCGGGGCCGGCAGGCGCGCGAGCCAGTCGGCCCGGCGTTCGGTGTCGAGCTTGACGCCCTCCAGGTCGCGCAACAGCATCCGCACCGGCCACCGGTCGGCGTCCAGCACCACCACCACGTTCTGGAGGTGGGCCTCGTGCACCACCCCGTGCCGCCACCAGAGTTCGAGCACGGCCGGGACGAGCAGCCGGACGTACGCGTCCCACCAGCCGACCGGATCGGTCACCGCCAGCGGGGCGGCGGCCAGGGCGGCGGCGATCAGCGGGATCTCGCCCTCGGCCAGGTGCGGGCGCAGCCCGCCGCGCAGGATCACCCCGTACGTCTCGTCCAGCCCCGGCAGCTCCACCGTCCGGTACGCCGGCTCGGGCAGCAGCGCCACCCCGGCCGGCAGGGGCAGCTCGGCGAGGAGCCGGGTCAGCGCCACCGCACCGGTCAACTCGTAGCGGGCGTTCTTGCGTACGCAGTTGGTGATCCGGACGTGCAGGCTGGTCTTGACGAAGAGGTCCGCCCGGGGCGCGTATAGGGTACGGACGCTGGCGGTCGGGCGCAGTACCGCACCGGCCGTGCCGAGGTCGCGCAGCCGGGGGTCGAGCGGCCCGGACAGCTCGTACTGCCAGGGGTGCACCGGCAGTACGGCGTGCCCGGCCGGCGGCACCGGCGGATCGAGTACCTCGACCAGCTCGTCGAAGGGTCCCTCCGAGCCGAGCAGCGCCTCCGGTACGGCGATCCAGCGCAGCCGCAGGCTGGTACGCAGTTCGGGGGCGTACGCGTTCCACGCCTCGACGTCGCCGCTGCGCCACTTCGGGGCCGGGTGCCGGGGGTGGCCGTGCACCAGCGACTGTTCCGAGTCCACATAGGAGTCGATGACCGGGTCGCCGGTCGGGTCCGGATCGGTGGGCGGGCGCAGCCGGAGTACCCGGTCCAGGGCGTCCCGGCTCGCCACCACCTGCCCGGTGAACTCGTCGTTGCGTACCCCGGTGCGCAGGGTCAGCTCGTCCGCGACCAGGGCGGCGAGCCCGGCCGCGTCCACCGGTGACCAGGCGCCGGCGGAGAACCGCTGCACCGGGCCCTCGTAGCGGTGCGCCCCGACTTCGGAGACCCGGGCCACCGCACAGCGCAGCAGTACGGCACTGCGCGGCAGCCGTACCACGGCGTGCCCGTCGGCCAGCGTGGTCTGTCGTTCCGGGCCGGCGACCTCCCGGGCGACGCAGCCGAGCAGGGTGTGCGTGCTGGCGACGTCGGCGGTACGCCGGGACACAGCGGCGGTCATCGACAGCTCCTCGTCGCGACGCGGCCCGCGCCCGAGCGCGGTCACCGATCGGACCGCAGGTAGTTGGGGCCGGTACGCAGGTAGTACTTGTTGATGTCGGCACAGCCGGTGCGCTGCTTCGGCAGCAGCGTTCCGGCGGTGAGCATCGCCTTGACCGGCAGCCGGTCGGCGGTCAGCACGCGCTCGGTGAGCAGCCGTCCGGCGGCGGCGGTGTCCCAGCCGGGCGGGCCGGCCGGCGATGTGCGGGTCGGGGCGGCGGTCCAGCGGTCCCGGGCGGCGAGCAGCCGGCGCCGCAGTGCCGCGCCGGGAGCCGGCACCGGCACGCCCCGCTCGGCGAGAGAGCACAGCGGCGCGGTCGCGGCCAGGTGCAGGGTGATCGTGGTGAAGACGTCGGCCAGCTCACCGGGATCCGCCACCCACATCCGCTCGTCCCGCAGGTCGGGCCCGGGGCGCCGGGTCAGCCGAGCGCCGTCGTTGTCCTTGTAGAGCAGCCGGAGTCCGCCGCTGCCGGGACCGGCGCCAGCAGGCGGGTCGAGGACGAGGTGGATGTTCTGCTGGTGCGCCTCCAGCGCGATGCCGTGCCGCAGCCACAGGAAGACGTGCCAGTCGACCAACAGGTCCAGATAGGACTCCAGCAGTGGGCGCGGGTCCGACCCGCCGACCCGCTGCGCGACGGTCCCGCCGGCCGGGTCGACGGCGGCCAGCGCGGCGGCCGGCACCACGGCCCGCCCGGCCAGCTCGGCCGGGAAGCGGCGGACCAGAAAGGACCGGACCGGGTCACCGGCATGGCCGTAACAGCCCTCGTCGGCGTGCAGGATCCGGCCGGCGAACGCCGGCTCGGCGGCGGCGATCCGGGCCAGCAGCCGGTGCAGTTCCGCGCCGTCGACCAGGGTGCCCGGCGCGATGGTACGGACGTTCCGGGCCCCCAGCGTCGCCGTGGCGAGCGGCAGCTTCAGATGCGTGTACGGGTCGGCGAGCAGCGCCACCGTCCGGGTCGACAGGGTCGGCCGGACGAGCACCTCGGGCACGTCGGCGCGGACCGGCAGGTGGAGCCGGTCGGCGGTGACCGGGTGCACCGGCAGCAGTACGGTCTCCGGCTCGCCGGACGGGGGCCACCAGTGCGGCAGCACGCCGGTGAGGGTCAGCTCGGCGCGGGGCACCGGCAGCCAGCGCAGCGCGAAGGTCGGGGCGTGCTCCGGGGCGTACCCGAGCAGGGCGGTGCGGTCCAGGCCGATCCGCGCCCGGCTGGTCGGGTAGACGGGATGATCGGTCCGGGCCGCGAGTACGTCGTCGAGCAGCGCTCCGGCCATTCCGTCCGGGGTACCGGCGCGGGCGGCGAGCAGTTCGGCGTGCACCCGGGGGCGGGTCTCGGCGGCGAGCCGGCGGGCGACGAGATCGTCCCGGCATTCGGCCCGGAACGCCTCCCAGCCCGCCTCGGCGTCCGGGTCGTCCACCGGGGCGAGGAGGTCCAGCAACTCGTCGAGGCGTCGCACCACCCGCCCCGGGGCCGGCTCGCTGCCGGGGAGCGCCTCGGCCCCCGTCGGCCCGGCGTCGGGAAGCGCCACGAGTTCCGGCCGGGCGGTGCGCAGTTCGTGCTGGAAGCCGTCGGGCCGGACCGGCAGCCGCAGCCGGGCGCCGGGGACCCGGGTCAGCCACCAGTTACCGCTGCGGTACCCGTTGCCGGCCAGGCCGAGGTGGTCCTCCCGGAGCAGCGCGTCCAGTACCCGCTGGAAGAGCTGCCGCTCGGCGGCGTCGGCGCCGGTCCCGGTCACCGCACCGCCCGGGAGAGCCGCCGGGCGCCGCCGCCGGGTGCGGTGGGCTGTTCCGATCGCCGTCGCGTGGTCATGCTTCGATCTTCCAACGGTGGGCGGCCCGGAAGTCGCGGAGCGCGTCGCGCACGGACCCCGGCTCCGGGCCGATCGCGTGCAGCGCGGCCAGGTAGTCCCGGTTGGTGCCGGTCAGCGGCGCGGCCGTCCCGACCGTCCGGAGTGGACGACTGCCGAGCAGGATCCCGCCCGGCCCGGTCGCGTCCACCGGGCCCGGCGCGGCGACCAGACGCCCGGAACGGTCGGCGCAGACCCATTCGACCCGGGCGTACCGGTCCAGCGTCACCGGGTCGGGCAGGGCCGGCAGCGGGTCACCGGCGTGCAGCCGGATGACGTACGCGAAGAGCGGCAGGTCGAGCAGTTCGGCCATCACCAGGTCGACCCGGTCGCCGATCAGCCGGTAGTTGACCTCGACGAGCCGGGCCCGGCCGTCGGCGACCACGAACTCGGTGTGGCAGGCGCCGAAGCCGACGCCGAGCGCGTCGAGCTGGGCGAGCACCTGGGCCAGTATCGGCGCCGGCAGCTCCGGTGCCCAGTCGAGAGCCTCCTCGGTGAAGGTCGGCGGCGGCCCGAGACTGGTCCGCCAGCCGCCGAGCACGGCGGTGCCGTCGCGGTCGCCGAGGGTCTCCAGGGTGTACAGGTCGCCGGCCAGGTACTCCTCGACCAGCAGGTCCTGGCCGGGGCGGCGGGTGCGGATCTCGGCGACCCGGCGGCGCAGCTCGGGTAGACCGTCGACCAGGTAGACGTCCTCGCTGGCCACGCCCTCCCGGGGTTTCACCACCGCCGGGAAGGGCACGGTCGCGGCCAGCTCCGCGGCGTCCTGCGGGCGCAGCGTCACCACGGCCACCCGGTCCAGGTGCGCGTCGGCGACGGTACGCCGGGTCAGTCGCTTGTCCTTGCTCCGCAGCGTCGCCCGCCAGTCCTTGCCGGGCAGTCCCAGATAGGCGGCGGCGAGCGCGGTGGGGGTCTGTAGGTGGTCGCTGTTGGACAGCAGCGCGACCGGCGGCTCGCCCCGGTGCACCGCGTCGAGTACGCCCCGCACGTCGCGGACGTCCGCGCCGGAGACCTCCGCCCCGGACCGCTGCGCCGGACTCGCCGGCCAGGCGGCGGGCTGGTCCGTCAGGACCGTCACCGGCAGCCCGAGCCGGGCGGCCGCCGGCAGGAAGCCGTCGAGCACCGAGTCGGTCGGGTTGAGCGCGGTCAGGTAGAGCCGCACGAGTCTGCCTCCTCCGGCGGTGTCGCCCGGTGCCGGCGAGGTGATCCGGGATCCGGCGACGACCGGCGGTCTGCGGTTGTCTGTGCCGGCCGGCGTCCGGGTGCCCGTCGGGGCGCGACGGGCACCCGGTGGGCCGGCGGGTGGGCAGGGGTGTTACTTGGCGGGGTCGACCTGGAAGGTCCGCGCGATGTCGTCGAGGACGAAGTGGGCGCCCTGGACCGAGACCGAGGTCATCCAGAGTTCGTCCTTGACCTCGTACACGTGCCTGGCCTGCACCCCGGCGAGCCGGTTCCACAATGGATTGGCCTGGAACCTGTCCCGGTAACTCTCGCCGCCACTGTAGGTGGTGACGAAGATGTGGTCCGCGTCGGCCAGCTCGATCTGCTCCTCGCTGATCTCGGTGGCGAAGGTCTCCTCGTTCTGCGAGGCGGGGCGCTTCAACCCGGCGTCGGCCAGGATGATGCCGATGAACGACGCCCTGGCCATCAGCCGGGTCGGGCCGTCCACGAACCGGACCACCGAGACGGACGGGTTGTTCGCCTTCGTGTTGACCTCGTCGCCGATCTTCTTGGCCCGCGCCTCGTACGCCGCCAGCTCCTGCGCCGCCTTGGCCTCCTCGCCGAGCGCCTTGCCCAGCAGGGTGACGTTGTCCTTCCAGATCGGGCCGGTGGTCTTGACGAAGACGGTGGGCGCGATCGCGGAGAGCTTGTCGTAGAGCGCCTCGTGCCGGACGGTCGCCGAGACGATCAGGTCCGGCCGGAGCGAGGCGATCAGTTCGAGGTTGGGGTTGTCCAGCGGGCCGATGTCCCTGGTGTCCCTGACCGCCTCGCCGAGGTAGTCCGGGAAGGTCTTCTGGTTGCGATAGCTGGCGATCCCGCCGACCAGCGGCCGGTCGAGCAGTACGACCGCCTCCACCAGGCTGTTGTCCAGCGCCACGATCCGCTGCGGCTTCGCCTTGAGTTCGGTGCTGCCCTTGTCGTGGGTGATGGTCCGGGGGAACTCGGCGTCGGCGGCAGCAGCCCCCTGACCGGAGTCGGACCCGCCCGCGGGGTCCGACGTGCCGCAGGCAGACAGCCCGACGGCCAGGGTCAGCCCGGTCAGGCCGGCGGCGAGCCGGAGGGCTGCCCCGCGACCGCGCGCGAATCGACGCATGGAATGTTCCTTCTTCCTGTTACTGAAGCTCGTTACTTGAAGCTCGTTACTTGAAGCTCATTGCTGAAGCTCGTTACCCAGGCTCGCTACTAAGGTAAGGCTCGCCTACTTCGCAGTTAGGGTAGCCTTGCTCACCGTCGAATGGAAACTGCGAAGCCGATCACGCCGGTACGGGTCGCCCCTGGTCACCGTGGTGCCCGGCGCCCTCCGGCTTGGCGATTGCCACCGGCTCGGTCCGGCGCGGGCGACCCTCCGGTACGACGATCGGCGTACCGGCCACCGGGCAGGAGATGATCCGGCACTCGAGGCCGAACACCTCCCGGACCAGTTCCGGCGTCACCACCTCGGTCGGCGGACCGGCCGCGACGACCCGGCCGGCCCGCATCGCGACCAGGTGGTCGGCGTACCGGCACGCCTGGTTCAGGTCGTGCAGCACCATCACCACCGTCCTGCCGTCCCGCTGGTTCAGCTCGGCGACCAGCTCCAGCACCTCCACCTGGTAGGCCAGGTCCAGATAGGTGGTCGGCTCGTCCAGCAGCAACACCCGGGTGTCCTGGGCCAGCGCCAGCGCGATCCAGACCCGCTGCCGCTGGCCGCCGGACAGCTCGTCCACGCTCCGCTCGGCCAGCTCGGCGGTACCGGTGGCGGCCAGCGCCGCGTCCACGACCTGCTCGTCGGCCCGGGACCACTGCCGCCACCAGTGCTGGTGCGGGGTACGCCCCCGGGCCACCAGGTCCCGGACGGTTATCCCGTCCGGGGCGATCGGCGACTGCGGCAGCAGCGCCAACCGCTGGGCGAGGTCCCGGTTCGACAGGCTGGCGATCGGGTCACCGTCGAGATAGACGACCCCGGCGGCCGGCGCCAGCAGCCGGGACAGCGCCCGCAGCGCCGTCGACTTGCCGCAGGCGTTCGGCCCGACCAGCGCGCTGACCTTGCCGGCCGGCAGCTCGATGTCGAGGCTCTCGGCCACGATCCGGTCGCCGTACCCCAGCCGAAGGTCGCTGCCGAGCAGCGCGGTCATCTCGTCCTCCACATGATCGTCGAGCCTCGCCGGTCGCCGTCGCCGGCCGGGGCGTCCCCGCCGGACACTCAACCGGCCCGGCCGACCCGGTTCGCCCGGGCCAGCAACCACATCAGGTACGGCGCCCCGACCGCACCGGTGACGACGCCGACCGGCAGCTCGATCGGGGCGAGTACCAGCCGGGCCGCCAGGTCGGCGAGGAGCACCAGGGCGGCGCCGACGCAGCCGCTGGCCAGCAGCGGCAGGTTCGCGGTGCCGGTGAGCCGGCGGGCGATCTGCGGCGAGGCGAGCGCGACGAAACCGATCGGGCCGGCCGCCGCCGTCGCCACCGCCGCCAGCACGACCGAGGCGAGCAGCAGTACGATCCGGGCCCGGTCCACCGGCAGACCCAGCGTCCGCGCGGTGTCGTCGCCGTACTGGAGCAACTGGTACGGCCGGATCAGCCCCAGCACCACCGGCACGGCCACGAGCAGGGCCAGCCCGATCCACCAGGCGTGCTCGAAGCCGCGCCCGTTCAGCGAGCCGGTCAGCCACACCATCGCCCGGGACGCCTCGTCGATGTCGGCCCGGGCCAGCAGCCAGCTCGTCAGCGCGGTGAGCGCCCCCTGCACGCCGATGCCGACCAGTACGAACCGGAGCCCGGTGATGGTGCCGTCCCGGAACGCCATCCCGTAGCTGATGCTCGCCGCGACCAGCGCACCGAGCAGCGCGCCGAACGGGACGCTGACGTACGAGCCGGCGCCGGCCGAGGTCGCCCCGCCGATCAGCACCGCGGCCACCCCGCCGGTGCTCGCCCCCGCGGTCACGCCGATCAGGTCCGGGCTGGCCAGCGGGTTGCGGGTGACGGCCTGCATCAGCGCGCCGGCCAGCCCGAACGCGCAGCCGACCAGCAGCGCGGTCAACGCCCTGGGCAGCCGAAGCTCGCGCACGATCAGCGTGGCGTCCGCGCCTCCGGTACCGGTGAGGGCGGCGACCACGTCACCGACCGGGATCGGGAACTCGCCGACCGAGACCGAGGCGACCAGCCCGGCGACGGCGAGCGCCACCACCACCAGCAGCACCCCGAGCACCCGGGGACGGACGATCCCGCCGAGCCCGGCCAACTCCCAGCCGACCCGGCCCCGGCGGGGGAGGCGGAGGTTCATCGGGTCTGCTCCCGGAACCTGCCGCGCTTCACCAGCATGATCAGGAAGGGGGCGCCGATCATCGCGGTCACCACGCCGGCCTGCACCTCGCCCGGATGGTCCAGGAGCCGGCCGAGGGTGTCGGCGCCGAGCAGCAGCGCCGCGCCGGCCAGCGCCGATCCGGGGAGCAGCCAACGCAGGTCGGGGCCGGTGAAGGTGCGTACCAGGTGCGGCACGACCAGCCCGACGAAGGTGACCGGGCCGGCGGCGGCCACCGCGGCACCGGTCAACAGGATCACCCCGACCGCGCCGAGCAGCCGGGTGGTGCCGACCCGGACCCCGAGCGAGCCGGCGAGGTCGTCGCCGAGGGCGAGCGCGTTCAGCCTCGGCGTGATGAACGCGACCAGCAGCAGCCCGGCCAGGACGAACGGGCTCAGTTGACCGGCCAGGTCGCCGTCCCGGCCGGCGAGCGAGCCGACCGCCCAGAACCGGTACTGGTCCAGGGTGCGCACGTCCAGCAGCACCAGCGCGTTGGTGAGGCTCATCAGCAGTGCGGTGACCGCCGCACCGGCGAGGGCGAGCTTGACCGGGGAGGTGCCGCCCCGGCTCGCCGACGCCCGGGCCGCACCGCCGATGGCGTAGACGAGGGCGCCGGCCAGGGCGGCGCCGAGGAAGGCGAACCAGACGTACTGGTAGGGCGAGGTCAGGCCGAAGACGCCGATGCTGGTAGCCACCGCCAGCGCGGCACCGGCCGAGATGCCGAGCAGCCCGGGATCGCCGAGCGGATTGCGGGTGAGTTCCTGGGCCAGCGCGCCGGCCACCCCGAGCGCGACCCCGACCAGCAGGCCGAGCAGCGTACGCGGAAAGCGCAGTTCCGCGACGAGCAGCGCGTCCCCGCTCCGGTCACCGGCCAACGCCCGCAACGCCTCGCCCGGCGGTACGTGTTTCGCGCCGATCAGCACGCTCGCCAGGCAGGCCAGCGCGACCGCGGCGAACAGCACCAGCACCAGCCCGGTACGCCGACCGGCGGTACTCCGCGGTGTTCGCGACGGCGCCTGGCCCGGTGCCGCCGGGGCGCGGAGGGTTAGGTGCACCTAAGTAAGATAAGCCATGCCTAACCAGCAGCTCAGTGGGGCTGCCGGCGACACGACGGACCCGGGTGGAAATCAGGGCCGGAACGCGTCCCGGGTGTCCCGCGCGGCATCGGCCACGTGGTCACCGGCCTGCTTGACGTTCGCCTCGGTCTGCTCGGTGGCGCCCTCGGCCTGGAGCCGCTCGTTGTCGGTCGCCTCGCCGGTCTTCTCCTTGGCCGCTCCGGCGACTTCCTCGATCTTGTGCCGGATCTTGTCTCCCATGCCCATCGTGTCCTCCAGTTCCTCGCCGAGCTGCTCTGCGCAGCTCGCCGACCTATAACTGCCCGGCGGTGTCCCGACCGAAACAGGGCGCGGCGACGCGGCGAGCGGTTCCGAGCCGACGCGAGCGGTCCCGGGTACCGGGTGACGGCGCGACGCGAGCGGTCCCCGCGTACCGGGCGGTTTCGGTAGGCTGCGGGCGACCTGGGGAGGCGTCGATGTCCTGGCCGGACGGTGGACCCTGGGTGGTCGCCACGACCTCGTCGAGCCCGAGCTGGGCGGTGGTCACGGCCGCCCTCTGCGCGGCGTCGACGGCACGACCGGCGGTGCTGCGGATCGTCCACGACGTTCCCGGTGCTCCCGACACTTCCGACACTTCCGACGCTTCCGCTGCCCCGCTGGCACCGCTGCGGGACAACCTCGCCAGCTTTCTCGAGGTGCGCGCCGGTACCGCCGACCCGATCGGGGTGGACGACCTCGTCGGAGTCGTACGGGCGCTGTCGCGTACCCACGGGTTGGTTCTGGTGACCGGGGCGCCCGGTCTCGTCGTACCGTTGGGTCGTGCGGGCTGGACCCTCGCGGACCTGGCCTGGGCGCTCGGCGCTCCGGTGGTGCTCGTCGTCGACCCGGGACCCGGTGCGGTCAACCACACCACGCTGGCCCTCGACGTGCTCGCCGGACGCGACCTCACCGGTACCGTCGTCGCGGTCGGCGACGGCGACGAGCTCGCCAGGCTGCCGGTCGGGCTGGCCGGCCGGGTTCCGGCGGACGCGGCCGACCGGCCGGAGGCGTTCCGGACGGCGGCCCCGGGCTGGCTCGACCCGCTGCTGCACGCCACCCGCCGCCCGGTCCGGACCACCGCCCCGCCGGCACCGCAGGCCGCACCAGCCTCCGCGCCGGCCGGCGACCCGCCAGAGCCGACGGGCGACGAAGCGGGCGAGCCGACGGGCGAGTCGGCGGGCGACGGCTCGGCGGGTGCGGGGGGCGCACCCGTTCCCGGGGCGGAGCGGGGGAGGCCGAACCCCGTCGTGCCGGGATCGGCCGGGCCCGGGGTGGTCCGGGGACCCGCCCGCCGGACGGTCAGCGGCAAGCGGGTGCTGATCGCCCTGCTCCTGATCTTCCTGGCCTCGGTCCTGCTGCTCTGCGGTCTGACCCTGATCTCACCGACCGGCCCGGCGGTCGTCAACGAATACCGGATCAGCGAGCGGCGGGACGTGTCGGACGACCCGGTGCCGAGCGCCCGGCTCCGGCTGCCGGTGCAGACCCCGGCCCCGACCCCGACCCGGTCGCCGTCCATCGGCGTCTGCTCGCACAACGCCCGCAGGGTGGCCGCAACCGTGCCGGACGCGGCGACCACGGACCGGGTCGACGCCGCCTGGCTACGCATCGAACGCTGGCTGGCCCGGCACGCCCCACGCAGCCGGGCGAGCCTGCGCCCGCCCGCGGCGCCGGCCCGGATCTCCGCGCTCCAGACCCGGATGTCGGTCCCGTTCCCCGCCGACCTCGTCGCCTCGCTGCGTCGGCACGACGGGGCGGACGACTTCGACCTGCCACCCTTCTACCGACCGCTGTCGCTCGACCAGATCGCCGCCGACTGGGCGGTGAACTGCAAGGTCCGCAGCGACATCCCGATGGAAGACGACTGGTGGCACCCGTCCTACGTACCGTTCGCGTCGGCCGGTGACGGCGGGAGCCTGCTGGTCGACCAGCGGCCGGGCGGGCACGGCCGGGTCGGCGAGTTCTACCCAGAGGACGGCACCGGCTTCGACCCCTGGCCGGCGTCGGTCGCCGAACTGCTGGCCGGCGTGGCGAGATCGCTGGAGACCGGCGAGCCGTACGCCGGGCGCTACCGCCCGACCGTCGACGCCGAGGGCCGGCTCGACTGGACGATCGGATAGCCGCCGACGGCAGGCTGGGACGGGTCGTGGGGCAGTCAGGGACAGGTCGGGCAGTCAGGACGGGTCGGGCAGTCAGGGGCGGGTCGGGACGGAGTCGGCCGGCTGCGCTGCGGCGGTCAGCCGGTGCCGGGCGACCAGTTCGACGGTCCCGGCGATGGCGACGGCCTGCACGGCGAGCAGTGCGATCAGGATGAGCAGTTGGGTGGCGCCGGCCTGCACCGGGCCGGCACCGCCGAGCAGTACGCCGACGAACGCGCCGGGCAGCGTGACGAGTCCGACCGTACGGGTCTGGTCGAGGGCCGGCACCAGGGCCTGACCGGCCGAGGTACGGCAGACCTCCAGCGCGGCGTCCCGGTCCGTGAAGCCGAGGGCGAGCCCCGCCTCGTACTCGCCGTGCCGGGTGCGCAACTCGTCCAGGGCACGCCGGCCGGCCAGACTCGTCGCGGTCATCGCGCCCCCGACCAGGATCCCGGCCGTCGGCAGTACGGCCAGCGGTGTCCGCGGTACCGCACCGGTGCCGACGAGCAGGGTCAACGCCGGGGCGACGCCGAGCCCGATGGGGAGCAGGGTCACCCAGCCGGTGCGTCCACGGGTGACCCGGCGGGCCGAGGTGCCGGCCGCGACCACGTACATCACGAGGACGAAGAGCAGCGTCGACCACCAGAAGCGCAGGACCAGCACGATGATCGCGGAGACCGCCGCGAGCTGGATCACGGCCCGGCCGGAGGCGGTCAGTACCGACCGGCCCGGACCGAGCCGGGCCCAGCCGACGACCCCGGCGCCGAGCAGTGCGAGCGCCGCCAGGACGGCGAAGAAGACCGGCCCGATCTCGATCGAGGTCTGATCCATTCCCGGATTGTGGCCACCGGGCCGGACGACCGCATCCGGACGGCCCGGCGTCGGGTCGCGGTACTACGCCTGGCAGGGACGGTTGTTGATCGTGCAGGCCGTCGGCTCGCCGTCGATCAGCGCACCGTCGACCCGGAAACGCACCTGCACCGAGCCGCGTGCCGGTACCCGACTCGTCGCCTGGTCCGGGACGAAGGTCCAGGTCGCACCCTCGCGGCTGGCCTCGGCGCCGTCCACCGCGCCGACGGACTGGGTCGTCCGGGGCAGGGTGATGACGAGCCGCCAG
Organism: Plantactinospora veratri; assembly: GCF_036421995.1. NCBI lineage: Bacteria > Bacillati > Actinomycetota > Actinomycetes > Micromonosporales > Micromonosporaceae > Plantactinospora > Plantactinospora veratri. The sequence continues at coordinate 328,137 of NZ_JAZGQL010000017.1, read as the reverse complement.
CCGCTGGCCGGACCGGGACCGGGATTGCTGATGGTCACCGAGGCGGTGTAGTTGAGCAGCGTGACGTCCTCGGTCGCGTAGCGGGCGGCCAGCACCGGCGGGGGCGTCGGGGACGGTGCGGCGGAACGCTCCGGTCTGCTCCGGGACTCGGGCCGGGCCGGAGTCGGTGAGGGCGGCAGCGGCGAGGACGCGGGCGGGGTCGCGCTGCCGCTGGCGCCGTCCGTCCCGTCCGGATCAACCTCGATCTCCGCGGACGGCGGCGGCGCCACCCCCAGCGGCGCGAACTGGTCCGGCGTCCGGAACAGCGCGACGACGAAGAACCCGGTGCCGATGACCGCGACCAGCGCCGCGGCGACGATCAGGCTCACCGTCACCCGGTCACCCCGGCCCACCGGCAGCAGCCCGGCCACCCGGCGGACCAGGGCGCGCAGTGCCGCCACCCCGGCGAGCAGCACGTCGAGGACGGCGACCGGCAGGGTACGCGCCGGACGTTGTCGAACTTTGCGCACGTGACTTCCCTTTCGCTGCACGGGTGGCGACGCCGTGCCGCCCCCGCCCGTCAGACCTGGGCCGAGCGGGTCAGAGCGCCCGCAGCCCGGCGAGCACAGCCTCCAGCAGATCCTCCGAGGGCGCGTCCAGCACCGGTGGCTCGTGGGTGTCGATCAGACCGGCGTCGAGCAGATCGCCGAGCAGCACCCGTACGGTGCCGACCGGCAGGTCGAGCGCGGCGGCGATCTCCGCGACCGAGAGCGGCCGGCGGCAATTGGCGAGGATCTCCGACTGTTCCGGCGTCAGCTCGGCGCGCTGCGGCACCGGCCAGCGGGCCACCACCAGAGAGATCAGATCGAACTGTCCCCGGATCGGCTGCGTCCTGCCCCGCGTCATCGCGTACGGGCGGACCACCGGCCCGGCGTCCTGGTCGTACCAGGCGTCGTCGTGCCGACCTCCTGCACCGGTGCGCACCCCGCGTCACCCCCCGGTCAGGTCATCGGCCGGTACCGGAAAGGTGGGCAGGTGCGAGTCCGCCCGGCCGGCCGCCAACGCCACCTCGTACGCCATCTCGTCGACGTCGGCGTCCCCGGCGAACCGGACGGCCAGGATCGCGCCGCCCCGGGTCGCGGCGACGAAGAGGAACGCGCGGTGCATCTGCACGATGACCTGCCGCACCCCGCCGGGGCCGGAATACCGGGCGGCGGCCTGGGCCAGCGCCTGCAAGCCGGCGACCACACTGGAGAGCTGGTCGGCGAGTTCGCCGCCGACCCCCTGCGAGACCCCGAGCAGCAGCCCGTCGGGGGAGAGCGCCACGGCATGCTCGGCCGCCGAGACCCGGTCCACGAATTCGTCGAGTATCCGGACCAGGTTATCCGTCGTGACCACTGCGTGAGTCACCTGTCGTCCTCTCGCTGCTTTCGGGTTGGTCGGCGCCGGGTGCCGGGAGCGCTACCGGCAGCTCCATCGTCGCCGACCAGTCGGTTGCGGCGCGCCGTACGGGCGCGCCGTTCGGAGCGGGGCCGGTGGCCCGGCTCGGGGTGCCGACCGGGGTGTCCGGGTCCGGACGGCGTACCCGAACCGGCAGAGCCGGGGCGGCCCCGGGTCGGGGCGCACCAGCCGACTGTCCGACGACGCCGCTGTCGGTCGGCCGCCCCGAGGCGGTGGTGGTGCCCGGGGCAGGAGTCGGTTCGGGCTCGGATGTCTCGACCAGCAGAGTAGCCGGCACCAGCACGATCGCGGCCGTCCCGCCCCGGGGCCCGGCCGTCAATTCGACAGTGACGCCGTGCCGGCGGGCGAGCCGGCCGACCACGTACATCCCGACGGCGCCGTTGAGCGGCCCGGCGTTGGGAGTGTCCCGGATCAACTCGTTGACGGCGTCCAGTTCGGCCGGCCCCCGGCCCACGCCGTCGTCGCTGACGATGATCGCCCGACCGTCGCCGCGTACCTCACCGGCGATCCTTACCGTGGTGGTCGGGGCCGATCCGGAGAGCGCGGCCTCGATGACCTCGGCGAGCAGGTGGATCAGGTCGGGCAGGGCCCGCCCGGCGACCGAACCGGACCAGTTCGGAGCCACGAGTACCCGTGGATAGTCCGACACCTCCGCCACCGCGCCCCGTACGACGTCGACCAGCGGCACCGGTCGCCGCCAGCGCCGGCCGGGCGTGCCGCCGGAGAGGCTGATCAACTGTTCCACGTTGCGCCGGATCCGGGTGGCGAGGTGGTCGAGCCGGAACAGCTCGGCCAACTCGTCGGTGTCGGTCTCCCGCCGCTCCATCGCGTCGAGCAGGCCGATCTGCCGGTGCAGCAGGCTCTGGTTCTCCCGGGTCAACCAGACGTTGACCTCCCTGGCCCGCTGGTGCGCGGCGAGCCGGGCCGAGATCTGCGCGGCCCGTTCGGCCACCCGCTCGGTCTCCGCCTGCCGACGTCCGGTCTGCGCCACGAGCTGTTCCCGCTGGCTGGCGAGCCGCTTGCGTTGGGCGGTCAGCTCGGCCGCCCGGTCGGTCAGCTTGGCGGCCCGGTCACGCTGGGCGGCCAGCTCCGTCGCCAGGTCGTCCCGGGCACCGGCCAGCGCGACGTTCTCGCTGCCCAGCTCGTCGAGCCGGGCGACGACCCGTCGGGTGCCGCGCAGGGTCAGTACGGCGGCGGCGACCAGTACCACCAGGCCGAGGCCCCCGACCAGACCGGCCCGGGCGGCCACCCCGGCCGCGCCCCGGGTGGCCCGGTCGACGCTGTCCCGGACCCCGACGGTGACCAGCGTGCGCAGCTCGGCCAGCGCCGGTTCGGTCGTCGCCTGCCAGCGGGCGGGTTGGACCGGCGGGCTTCCGCCGTCCCAGTCGGCCTCCAGCAGTTCCGTCTCGGCGGCGTGCAGGGTCGCGAAGACCGGACCGGTGACCAGTCGCTCGTAGCCGGCCCGCCCCGCCTCGGGCAGTCCGGCCCCCGCCTCGGCCCGGACGAACCGGGCCACCGCGACGAGGTCGACCAGTCGGGCGTGCTCCGCTTCGGTCAACCGGGGCGAGGCGAGCGCTCCGGCCACCAGAGCGTCCTCCCGGGAGAGCAGCTCGGCGGCGCGGGAGAGCGCGAGGAGGGTACGGGTCTCCTCGATCAGGTCGCTGCGCCGGCTGGCCCACTGCGAGCCGTACACGGCGAAGCCGGCGTCGATGATGCTGCCGTACGACGCGGCGGCGCTGGCCCGGTCGACCCGGCCGCCGTCGACGTCCTCGCGGAGCGGCCGGAGGTCGTCCAGCCGCCGGACCAGTTCCGCCGCCCGCTCCCGGACCCCGCCGACGGTGACCAGCCGGAGATCCGTCCCTCCGGTGAACCGCCGCAGCGCTCCGACCGCCGCGTCGGTGCGGCCGCGCTGTTCGAGCAGGGCGGTCCGGTGCCGCCCCGGTGCCGCCAGCTCGACCATGCTGAGCCGGCGTTCCGCCTGGAGGCCGAGGATGAGCGCGTCAGTCGGCTGACCGAGCTGGCTGCCGAGGGTGCGGACCGCGAGCAGGTCCATCGCGTCGCGGGCGGTCAGGAAGGTGGCGTAGCCCCAGAGCACGGTCAGCACGACCAGCAGGGCTGCCGCCTTGACCATGATCCGAGTCGGCGTCGGTGTCACTGCCGGTGTCACTGTTGGTGTCGCTGTTGGTGTCGCCGTTGGCGGCGCGGCGGCTGGCGGCTTCGGCGCCCCAGCCTCGCCGCGTGCCGGCCCCGGGCCGGAGCCGAGCTCGCCGTTGGGTACCTGCCGCTCTGCCGGCCGAGGCCGGTTACCCGGGTGCTCCACCGGCCGTACCCTGTTGCCCGGCTGTTCTCCCGGCCGAGTCGGGTCGGCCGGTCGTGCCACCGGCGGCCGCTTGCCGCGCTGTTCCGCCGCCCGCGACCCGTTGCCCGGCTGTTCCGGAGGCCGTGGCCGCCCGCCCGGCTGTTCCGGTGGTCGTGGCCTGCCGCTCGGCTGTTCTGCTGGTCGTGGCCTGCCGCTCGGCTGTTCTGCTGGTCGTGGCCTGCCGGCCGGCTGTTCCGGTGGTCGTGGCCGGTTGCTCGGTTGCTCGGTGGGGCGGGGCCGGTCAGGGGGCTGTTCTGCCGGCCGTGGCCGCCCGCCCGGCTGCTGCGCTGGTCGTGGCCTGCCGCTCGGCTGTTCTGCCGGTCGTGGCCTGCCGGCCGGCTGTTCCGGTGGTCGTGGCCGGTCAGCATGCTGTTCTGCCGGCCGTGGCCGGTCGGCCCGCTGGCCCGCCGGGCCGGACCGGTCGACCGGACCGTCCACCGGCGCGGCGTCGGCCGGGGTACGGGTCGGTCCCCCTCGCCGGAGTCCGGAGCCGAGCGCCGCTACCCGGCGCGCCGCCCCCTTCACCGTGCCGTCCGCTCTGGCCACGGCGAGCCGGCCGGTCGGCCGCCGGAGCGCTCCTCGACGATGGTCCGCAGCCGGGCCAGCAACTCGCCACGGTTGGCGCAGTTCAGCCGCTGACGCATCCGGGCCACGTGATGTTCGACGGTCTTCGCCGAGATGAACAAACGGTCGCCGATCTGCTTGTACGTCAGGCCGCTGAGCACCAGCTCGGCGACCTCCCGCTCCCGCTCGCTGAGCCGGTTCTCCACCGGTACGGTGATCGCGTCCGCCACCTGGGCGGCTCCGGTACTCGTGGGTCGGGTGCCGCCCTTCGCCCCGGCCGGTCGGCCCTGGAGCATCCGCGCGCAGTCCAGCAGCGTGGTCATCGCCTTCCGGTCGGAGGTGCGGATGGCGGCCTGACCGGCGAGCCGGGCGCCGTCCCAACAGAGGCCGATGCCGTGCAGGCCCCGGGCGGCGGCCTCCACCCGGACCGGGTCGACGACGCCGCGCAGCACCTCGACCCAGCTCTGCCCGGCGGCGGCCACCACGGAGGCGTACCGGGTGTGGCCGGTGGCGGCGGCCAGCGCGGCGACGTGCTCGTCCGCCACCGCCGGCCGGTCGGCCAGGATCGCGGCGTGCAGACAGCTCCAGTGCAGCGGTGTCGTCCACAGTGCTGGGTTGCCCAGCCGGGCCAGCAGGTCCCGGGCCTCGCCGAGATAGGGGGCGAGCCGGTCGAGTTCGCCGAGCCGGGCGGCGGCGATGGCGAACTCGCCGAGCGGCAGCAGGGTGAACAGGTCCACCGGGTGGCGTACCACCGCCTCGCGGGCGCGTTCCCAGCCGCGTTGCAGGGCCGGCAGGTCGCTGTTGCGGCGGGCGGTGCCGAGTTCCAGCGCGGCGGCGAAGATCAGGTCGCGGGACTCCAGCGGTACCGGGCCGGTGGCGACCGCCGCCAGCTGTGCGGCGGCCTCGGCGGCCCGCCCCCGGACCATCAGCAGCCACGCCTGGAGCAACCGGTGCCGGCGGACGGTCAACGTCGCGCCGAGTCCGGCGGCGACGGCCCGGTCCAGGGCGCGCTCGCCGATGTCCAGTTCGCCACAGTGCAGGGCCACCAGGGCGGCCAGCGCCGCCGGGGTCTCCGGCAGCAGGACCGACCGGCCGGCCGGTTCGAGCAGCGCGGACGCCTGCACCAGGGTGGAGAGCGCGGCGGTCGGCGGGCCGGAGAGGGTCTCCTTCAGCCCCCGGGCCATCAACAGGGCCGCGCTGGCGAGCAGCGTCGGCGGACCGTCGGCGGGCGGATCGGCGAGGATCCTGTCGAGCTGGTCGACCCGGCCGGTGCCGGCGGCGCCGAGAGCCGCGAACGCCAGCGACGACGGGGTGCCCGACCAGCGGTACAGCTCGACCGCGCGATCCGTGTGCCCCCGGTGCACCAGCGCGGTCGCGGCGACCGTCGCCCCGTCCGCCCGGTCCGGCGAGTCCGGCGTGGCGATCAGCCGGTCGGCCAGCCGCAGCGCGGAGTCGAGGTCGGCGGAGAGCGCCGCCGCCATCGCCCGGCGGGCCGCCACCGGCCGGCCGGCCGCTCCGGCGACCGCGAAGAGCCGGGCCGCCAGCGCCGGATCGTCGCCCAGCGCCTCGTCACCGGCGGCCTCCGCGACGCCGGGCGGGCAACTGCCGCCGAAGCCGCCGTCGAGCATCGACCGGACCAGCGGGAGCACCCGCCCGCCGCGCTGTAGCTGCAACTCCGCCAGCCGCTGCCAGACCGCCGCCCGCTGGCTCGCCGGGCTCAGCGCGGCGATGGCGCGCCGGACGATCGGGGCGAGCCGGTCGTCCGGCCCGAGCAGCCCGGCGGCGCGGGCCGCCGCGAGCAGTTCGTCCAGCTCGTCAGGCTGCCGGGAGAGCAGCGCGCGGAGCAGGTCGGTGGGGAGTGCCGGGCCGGCCGCCATCGCGAGCAGCAGTCGGCGTACCTCGATGTCGAGGCTCTCCAGCTCGGGCGCGAACTGGAGCAGCACCGAGCGGGGCACCTCCAGCGTCGGCATCGGGCGCTCGGCACCGGCGGGCGACCGCTCCGCGCGGGCGGGCCGGCGGTCGGCCGGGCGCAGCGCCCGGGCCAGCCACTCGACGAACCGGGGTACGCCACCGGTCTGTTCCTGCACCAGCCGGGCGATTCCCGGCGGCACCGTCGAGCCGTACGCCGTGCCGAGGTAGGCCGCGGTGCGCGCCTCGGTGAACGGGCCGAGCAGCACCGGCGGACCGCCCCGGTGCAGTACCTCGGCCAGCTCGGTCAGGCCGGACGGGCGGGGCCAGGGTCGGAACGCGACCGCCAGCCGGGCCCGGCCGGTCTCGGCCAGCCGGCGCAGCTCGGCCAGGGCGGCCGGGTCGAGCAGGTGGGCGTCGTCGACGAGTACGACGCAGTCGGCGTCGCCGGAACCGGTCAGCTCCCGCCAGGAGTCCAGCACGGGTACGCCGGCCTGCCGGTAACCGCGACGCAGCCGGGCGAGTACGGCCGTCTTGCCGTGTCCGCCGGCGGCCTGTACGGCGGTGCAGAGCGGTGCCTGCGGGTCGGCGTCGACCCGGTTGAGGAAGGCGGTGGTCTGCTCGTCGAGTACGAGCGGGGCTTCGGTGTCGGTACGCAGCATCACGTCGTCCTCACCGACCCGGTCCGTCCGGACAATGTTCGCATCGGCAGTTCCAGCGGGGTGATCCGGATCGGTGGCCGGGGCGGCAGCGGGGGCCGTTCCTCGTCGTACCGGGCGGGTTCGCGGCCCTCGCCGGACCGGCCGCGCTGCCGGCGGGCCGGTGGCTCGCCCCGCCGGGCGCCGGGTCGGGGTGGACGCATCACCGGCGGACGCGGCGGCGGCCGGTTGCCCCGCTGCCGGTCCAGGAGTTGGCAGCCGGCCACCGCCGCACCGGCCGCGACGGTGAGCTGCGGGTCGGCCTCGACCTCGACGGGTACCGGGAACCGGGCCGCGAGCAGTTCCCGCACCAGCGGGATCCGGGCCGAGCCGCCGGCCAGCAGTACGCCGTCGAGTTGGTGCGGTGCCAGGCCGCAGGACCGGACCGTGCGGGTCAGCTCGTCCACGGTCAGCGTGACGGCGGGTCGGATCAGGTCTTCGAACCCGCTCCGGCTCACCGGCACCCGGGTCTGCCGGTCGGGGAGCCGGACCAGCACGTCGGCGGTGTCGGCGACGGTCAGTTCGGCCTTGGCCCGGCGGCATTCCCGGCGCAGGCCGAGCAGGGCGTGCCGGACCAGCGGGTCGGTCGGGTCGGCGAGTTCCTTGGCCAGGCTGGCGCGGACGTGCTCGACCAGCGCCTCGTCGAAGTCGGCTCCGGCGGGCGGCTCGGCGTCGGCCAGCCCGCCGCGCAGGTCGAAGCCGAGCGGCTGGGCCCGGTCGACGACGGCGGTGGAGTAGGTGTGACCGCCGAGGGTGTGGACGGCGAAGGTACGGCCGGAGAAGCCGTGCGCGGCGTGGCTGGCGGCGGCGAGGACCGGTGCGGGCAGCAGGGACACGTCGGCGAGACCGACGTCCCAGAGCGCCTCGCCGAGCAGGTGTCGTCGGTAGTCTCCCCAGCCGCCCGGGTGGCTGAGCACGATCCAGTCCGGACGTTCCCGCTCCTGGTCGACGACCCGCTCGACCACCCACATCGCGAGCATGGCGGTGAGCGCCTGTGCCGAGCACGCTTCGCCGCCGACCAGCAGCGGTACGCCGTCGCCGATCCGGTTGCCGAAGTCGCGGGCGATCCAGCCGCTGTCGACGGGACCGTCGTACTCGTCGGGGTCGGCGACGGTGATCGACCGGTTGGTCGACATCAGCAGGACGGACGGCACGGTGTGCCCGACCGGCCCGAGCCGGACGGGTTCGGGGGGATCCCAGTTGCTGCCCCGGAGCCGGGCGACAGCGGCAGCCGTGGCGGTGCTGCCGATATCGATTCCGAGGACGTAGGGCATCCGACCATTCCTTCACCGCGAGTCATGACCCCGGGACGGCGTGTACCGTTTCGTGGCCTCACCGGGGACGACCCCGGGCGGCTGAGATCGCCCGGTGGGCCGTTAGGGAGTCATCTTTTCGTACCAGAGATCTATCCGCCATCGGGACCCTAACTCTGCCGGAACGCATCCCCTATGCCCCTAACGCAGATCTAAGGCGCGGCCCTAGCGAACCGGCCGGGCAACCCCGGCGTCGTCCCCGATGTCCGGCGTGGCCGATTCCGTCTAGCGTCTGCTTCAGACATCCGGCGGCGGCGCAACGCAGCGCGCCGCCGCCGGAGGCAACACCCCCGCACCACCTGCGCCACCTCAGACGGACCCGCTCCCACCGGACGCGGATTCGTCGCCGCCACGACACCGCACCGGACCCGCGCCGGGCGGCGACCGCACCGAGGAGACCGGCACATGGGCTCGCCCCAGACACTGCACGACTTCGTGCTGAACCTGTTGACCAACCCGGACGCCCGGTCGGCCTTCGAGATCGACCCGGAGGGGACGCTGCGCGACGCCGGACTGGCGGACATCAGCGTGGCGGACGTCCAGGACGTGGTGCCGCTGGTGGTGGACTACGCGCCGGTGCAGGGCCTCACCTCGCTGGCCCCGGTCGGCGAGGACGTGGGCCTCGGTCAGTTCCAGCTCGACCCGAGTGGTGTCATCGGTCAGTTGCAGAGCGTCGCGACCCAGTTCGGTGTCTCCACGCACTCCACGGGTTCGGACGTCAACGCGGCGACCCTCGGTGCGATCAGCGTCGCGCCGGGTGGGCTCGGCGCGGTCCTGCCGGGGCTCGGCGCCGACCCGCTCTCCGACCCGCTGGGTCTGGTCGACCCGCTGGTGCCGACCGGCGTGGACGTGGCCGACACCCTCGACTCCGAGGTGGTGGAACCGGTGCTCACCGACACCACCGGCGGGGTCGGCACCCCGGACGGCCTGGTCGGGAACGCGGTGGACGGCGGCCAGATCGGCCTGGTCGACTTCGCCGGTGACACCGTGCGGGGCACTCTGGACGACGTCACCGGACTCGTCGACTCGCTCGGCGTCACCGGCACGGTGGGCGGCGTGACGGACACCGTCGGTGGCGTGACCGACACCGTCACCGGGGTCGGTGACGCGCTGGACCTCGAACCACTCGGCTCCACCGGCACGCCGGTGCTCGACGACACCACCTCGACGGTGTCCGACCTCACCGGCAGCCTTGGCAACACGCTCAGTGACACCACCTCCGGTGTCATCGGTGACAGCGGCACCGCCGGAGAAGTAGACGCCTCCACCTCCGGCGGCCTCCTGGGAATCACGGACGACCTTCTCTGAGCGCGGGAAGTCCGTGAGGCCCACCGAAGGCCGGACCGTGGTCCCACGGTCCGGCCTTCGGTCCTCTTGATAATTCCGGCGCAACCGGCACACTTGGTGCGGTGATGGCGCCCAGTTGGCTTGACGTACTAGACGAGATCGTGCGGGTTTCCCACGCGCACGGTCGGGGCGACCTGATCTCCTGGCTTCGCCATCGCCGGGCCCAGTTGTTGGACCCGAGACTGCGGGTACTGATCGTGGGCGAACCCAAACAGGGCAAGAGTCAGCTCGTCAACGCCTTGCTCAACGCCTCGGTCTGCCCGGTGGGAGACGGGATCAGCACCACCATCCCGACCGTGGTCGGGCACGCCGAGGCGCCGACCGCCGCGCTGGTCTGGAGCCCTCCGCGGGCACCGGAGCAGGCCGGACGGGGACGGCCGGTGGACGGCCACGATCCGCAGGCCCCGCCCGGCCGGCGACGTGACATCCCACCGGGGTCACCGGTGCGGACCGGTCCGACCGGCCAGCCCCTGCCCGGTGCGCGCCCCGGTACGGCGGTGCCCGGCCCGGCGCAGCGGATAGCCGTACCGATCGAGCAGATCGTGGCCCGGATCAGCGGCCGCAGTGGCGGGATCGGCGACGTACCGGCCGGCTCGGCGGACGGCGGCGGACGCACGGTCGGCGGCGGCGGGGCGGTACGGCGGCGTCCGGGCGGTGGACTGGAGCACGCCGAGATCGGCATCCCCCGGGCGCTGCTCGCCTCCGGACTCGTCCTCGTCGACACGCCGGGGGTGGACGGCACCGACCCGGGTCGGGCGATCAGCCCGGCCGCCACCCCGAACCAGGCCGACCTGGTGCTGCTGGTCTCGGACGTGACCCGGGAACTCTCGGTTGCCGAGCTGAACCTGCTGCTGCACATCGCGCGGTCGCACGCCAACCTGGCCGTGGTGCAGAGCAAGATCGACCTGGTGCCGCACTGGCGTACGGTGGTCGAGCGCAACCGGCAGCACCTGGCCGACGCGGGCGTACCGGCGGCGCTGATCCCGGTCTCCGCGACGCTGCGCCTACAGGCGGCCCGGAGCAACGACAAGCAGCTCAACGCCGAGTCGCACTTCCCGGAACTGCTCAACCGGATCAAGCGCGACCAGGCCGGCAAGGCCGACGCGCTCGCCCGGGCGGCGGTGGCGCACAGCGCCCGGACGGTCCTCGAACAGCTCGCGGCGCCGCTCCGCGCCGAACTCGCGGTGGCGAAGGAGGCTGCCGTCGAGCAGTCCGGCCCGATCTCGAAACTGCACGCGGCCCAGCGCGAGGTGGACGAGCTGCGCCGCTGCTCGGTGCGCTGGCAGAACACCCTGAACGACGAGATGGCGGACCTGATCTCCGACGTCGAGTACGACCTGCGCGACCGTACCCGGCAGATCCTGCGCAAGGTGGACGAGGCGTTCGACAAGGCCGACCCGCTCACCGGCTGGGACACCTTCCAGGAGTGGCTGACCGAGAACCTCACCGACGCGGCCGAGGCGAACTACGCCTGGCTGGCCGAGCGCTGCGGCTGGATCGCCAACCGGGTCGCCAGCCAGTTCGACCGGTACGGCTTCGACGCGCTGCCGAGCTGGTCGGTACGGGTACCGGAGAACCTCAGCGACCGGATCCAGATCATGGAGCAGCCGACGGTGGAGAAGTTCACCCGGACCCAGAAGCTGGTCACCGGGCTGCGCGGCTCGTACGGCGGCGTGCTGATGTTCGGCCTGGCCACCACGCTGGCCGGGATGCCGCTGATCAACCCGATCTCGCTCGGCGCCGGCGCGCTCTTCGGCGGCAAGAGCGTCCGCGACGAGGGGAAGTCGCTGCTCAAACGCCGGCAGGCGGCGGTCAAGACGGCGACCCAGCGGCACGTCGACGACTTCTTCCTCCGGCTGAGCAAGGACTGCAAGGACACCGCCCGGCAGGTGCAGCGGATGCTCCGGGACCACTTCACCGGGCTGACCGAGGAGTTGCAGGAGGGCATCGTGCGGTCGTTCCGGACCGCCAAGCAGGCCGCCGAGGCGGACGCGGCCGAGCGTGACCAGCGGCAGCGCCGACTCGCCCTGGAGATGAAACGGCTCGCGGACCTCTACGAGAAGGCACAGGCGCTGGCCGGCGCGCAGTCCCTCGGCACCGGCCGCACCGGGAGCACCGGGTTGGAGCCCGGCCCGTGAGCGCGAGGAGTGAGCTTGCGAGCCCCGGGGTCGCGAACGAGAGTGGGCTCGGGTGAGCCGGGTGGGCCGGCTGGACGAGGCGGCCTGGGGGCTGGTGCACGAGGCGCTGGAGGTCTACGGCAACGACCCCCGGGCGGTGGAGCAGTTGCACCGGCAGTTCGCCCGGTTCGAGGAGCCGCTGCGGATCGCCGTCGCCGGCCCGTGGCGGTCCGGCAAGTCGACGCTGGTCAACGCTGTGATGGGCGAGGCGGTCGCACCGGTCGAGGTGGCCGACGGCCGCCAGGTCTTCACCTGGTACGAGGACGGGCCGGAACCACGGGTCACCGCGTACCCGGCCGGGGGCGCGCCCCGGGACCTCGCGGTGACCCGTACCGCCAGCGGGATGCGGGTGGACCTCGGCGGCGGGCGGTGGGACCAGGTCGACGACATCGTGGTGCAGTGGCCGACCCGGGCGCTGCGGCACGCCGTACTGATCGACACTCCGGCGGTCAGCCACCGACCCGACGATCGGACGGCTGGCGAGGATGCCGGGGCCGGGCGGGGACGGCTGGCGCTCGCGGCCGGGCCGACCGCCGGTGGGGACGCCGAACTGGTCGGCGGTGCCGGTGGCGGCGCGGCAACGGTGCAGCGGATCGTGCACGAGGCCGATGCCGTGCTCTATCTGAGCCGGGACGGCAGCGGGGACGACCTGCGGCCGTTCCAGGCGGCGCAGCCGGGCTCGGTGGCCCGGGCCGCGCCGGTGAACGTACTCCTGGTGCTGTCCAGGGTGGACGAACTCGGCGGCGGTCGGGTCGACGCGCTGCTCACCGCCCGGCAGCTCGCCCGCCGGCACCGCCGCGACCCGAGGGTCAACGCGTACTGCCTGAGCGTGGTCGCGCTCGGCGGGCTCGTCGCGCTCGCCGGCCGGATGCTGAGCGAGTCGGAGTACGCCGCGCTGGCCGCGCTGGCCGGGCTGCCCCGGGCGGAGACGGACCGGCTGCTGCTCTCCACCGACCGGTTCCTGGCCGCCGAATTCCCGGTCCCGCTCGACCTGGAGACCCGACGTCGGCTGCTCGACCGGCTCGGCATCTTCGGGGTACGCCTCTCCACCACGCTGGTCCGGACCGGTTCCGACAGCCGGGCCCGGCTCGCCGCCGAGCTGGTCCGGCGCAGTGGCCTGACCGAGCTGCGCGAGTCGATGACCCGGTATTTCGTCGACCGGGCCCCGGTGCTCAAGGCCCGGGCGGTGCTGATGGCGCTGGAGTCGCTGCTCCGGGCCGAGCCCCGGCCGGGCGCGACGGAGCTGCTCGCCCGGCTGGAGCAGGTGTTGGCCGGCGCGCACGAGTTCCGTGAGCTGCGGCTCTCGGCGGCGCTGCTCGGCGGCCAGCTCCGGTTCGACCCGGAGTTGGCCGCCGAGGCCAACCGGCTGATCGGCGGGGACGGGGCGAGCCTGGCGGCCCGGCTCGGCGTCGAGCACGACGTCACCGGGGACGAGCTGTGGGCGCGCGGCTCGGCGGCGGTACGCCGCTGGCAGGAGCTGGCCGAGGATCCGCTGCGCGGCGTCGACCAGCGCCGCGCCGCCCGCACCGTCGTCCGTAGCTGCGAGGGCATCCTCGCCGAACTCTCCTGACCGCGTACGCGTACCGTCTCAGCTGGGTGTGCAGACGGCGACGCCCCACCGCCTGGTGCGTTCCCGGGGGTAGGGCGTTCGTCGTGTCCGTCTCGGCAGTGCTAGGGACGACGGTGGGTGACGTCGCCGACGAAGGCCCGCCAGGCGGCCGGCGAACCGGGGCGGGCCTTCGCCTATGGCAGGCGCCGGCCAATCAGCCGCACCGTCTGCTCACAGCCGGACCGGGGTGGCGATGCCGAGCAGGTGCAGGCCCTGCCGGAGTACCCGGGCGGTGAGGTCGCAGAGGACGAGCCGGCTCTCCCGGACGGGCGGCTCGGCGCGGAGTACCGGGCACTGCTCGAAGAAGGCGCTGAAGGCGACCGCGACCGCGTGCAGGTGGGCGGCGAGGCGGTGGAATTCCAGGGTCCGGCCCACGGTGTCGACGACCGCGCCGAAGCCGAGCAGTTCCAGCGCGAGCGCCCGTTCGGCCGGCTCGACGACCGAGATCGGTACGCCCTGCGGCACCCCGCCGCCCGTCCGCCGGAAGATGGACCGGATCCGCGCGTGCGCGTACTGGAGGTAGGGGGCGGTGTTGCCGGACAACCCGAGCATCCGGTCCCAGTCGAAGACGTAGTCCCGGGTCCGGTCGCTGGCCAGGTCCGCGTACTTGACCGCGCCGATGCCGATCGCCCGGGCCAGCTCGGCGATCTCGGCCTGGTCCAGGTCCGGGTTCTTCTGCCGGGCCAGTGTCGCCGCCCGGTCCACCGCCTCGGCGAGCAGGTCGACCAGCTTCACCGAGTCGCCGGCCCGACTGGCGAGCTTGCGGCCGTCCGGGCCGAGGACCAGCCCGAAGCCGACGTGTTCGGCCCGGGCCGGTGGCCGCAGCCAGCCCGCCGCCCGGGCGACCGCGAACACCATCTCGAAGTGCTGCCGCTGTGGGAGCCCGACGACGTAGAGCAGCCGGGTGGCGCCGAGTTCCCGGATCCGGTGCCGCAGCGCGGCGAGGTCGGTGGCGGCGTAGCCGTACCCGCCGTCCCGCTTGCGCACGATGAGCGGTACCGGCTCGCCGTCCCGGCCGGGGAAGCCGGGCGGGAAGACGCAGGCCGCGTCGCCGCTCTCGACGAGCAGGCCGAGCCGGTGCAGTTCGTCGGTGATCGGGTCGAGCATCGCGTTGTAGTGGCTCTCGCCGACGAAGTCCGCCCGGGCCAGCAGGACGTCGAGCCGGTCGTAGACGGCCAGGAAGTACGACTCCGACTCGGTGACCAGCAGCCGCCACAGCCGCAGCGTCGCCTCGTCCCCGGCCTGGAGCGCCACCACCCGCTGGCGGGCCCGCTGCCGGAACGCCTCGTCGGCGTCGAACTTGGCCCGGGCTCCCTTGTAGAACGAGTCCAGATCGCCGATCGACAACTCGGCGACGGCGGTGGACTCGCCGAGGTCGACCAGGTGCTCGATCAGCATCCCGAACGGGGTACCCCAGTCACCGAGGTGGTTGGCCCGGACGACCCGGTGCCCGAGCCACTCCAGCAGCCGGGCGACGGCGTCGCCGATGATGGTCGACCGGAGGTGTCCGACGTGCATCTCCTTGGCCACGTTCGGCGCCGAGTAGTCCACCACCACCGTCTCCGGGCTGGTCACGGCCGGCACGCCGAGCCGGGGGTCGGCGGCCATCCTCGACAGCAGTGTGCCGAGCAGGTCGTCCGCGACCGTGAGGTTGACGAATCCGGGACCGGAGACCGTCACCGACGAGCAGAGGTCGACGAGCGCCGCGTGCGCGACCACCTCGGTGGCGATCTCCCGGGGGGTCCGGCCGAGCCGGCGGGCCAGCGACAGTGCCGCCTCGGCCTGAAAGTCGGCGTGCCGGGAGCGCCGGACCACCGGGTCCACCGGTTCGCCGGCCAGCGCCGAGAACGACCGCGCCAGCCGGTCGGTGAGCAGGGTTTCGAGATCCATTCCGGGTACGCCTCTCGCTCCGGTCCGTTGCCGGACCAATGGGGAGCGGACTGATCGACGTACGGGGTACCGGCGGATCGGTCCGCCGGTCGTGATCAGGGCTGGTCAGCGCAGGCGGCCTCGGCGGGCTCGGGTACGAGCCACCGGGCGCCGTCGGTGCAGGGCCGGGGAGGACCCGGACCGGGGCGCGGTCCGACCCGAGAGGTCGGGGTACGCCGCAGCGGCAGCACTGGCCACGAGGGCAGGATAACCGGAACATCGGCGTCGGTGCGCGGGATATCCGGGTCGGCCGCCTGCCGGTGCTGGTGGGCGGGGCGGTCTGCGGCGGGGTTTGCGGGCTAGCCTCGTCGGCATGTCCGCGTCGCCCGAACGCATGCCGGCGACCCTTGACGACCCGCCGGTCGACGTCTCCGATCCGCGTGAACTGCTGCTGCGCTATCTCGACGATCCGGCGCCGACGCTCGGCCGGATCCTCTTCCACCTCTTCCAGGAGTACGCCCGGCACGGCGGCCAGCTCGACATCGCCCGGGAACTGCTCGACGGTACGGTCGGCGAGTAGCCGGCCGGCCTTTCAGCACTGCTCCGAAACGCCTTGAGGGTTGTGGCAGCCTGGGGGCTTACCCTGGGCGGATGCGTCTGACAACCCTCAACCCGGCGGACCCGGCTCCGGGCGGCGGGGCGGCGCGGTGAGCCGGGCGGAGCGGAGGCTGCGTCCCGTCGACCTCGCCCGGCTGGCCGGCATCTCCACCCAGCAGGTCCGCAACTATCTCGACGCCGGGGTGCTGCCCCCGGCGCCCCGGAGCGCCTCCGGATACCGCCAGTTCGACGAGCGGCACCGCCTGGCGCTGCTGACGTACCGGGCGCTGGCCAGGGGGTACGGCTGGGAGACAGCTCGGTCGATCATGCATGCGGTGCACGCCGGGGACCTGCCGTCCGCGCTCGCGCTGGTCGACGCCAGTCACGCCGGGCTGCACGAGGAGCGTCGTGCGCTCGCCGAGGCCGCTACCGCCCTGGAAGCGGTCGCCGAGCAGGAGACCGAGCCTGCGACGGTGTCCCGGCTGACGTTGCGGATCGGCGAGCTGGCGGCCCGGCTGGGTGTGCGTACGTCGGCGTTGCGGGTCTGGGAGGCCGCCGGCCTGCTCATTCCGGAGCGGGAACCGGGGACCGGGTACCGCCGGTTCGGCCCGGCCGAGATCCGGGACGCCCAGATGATCAGCATGCTCCGGCGGAGCCGCTACCTGCTGCCGCAGATCCGGCCCATCCTCGACGGTCTGCGCCGCACCGGCAGTACGGCGGCGCTGCGGGCCGCGGTGGAGCGCCGCAGGCTGGAGCTGACCGAACGGGCCACCGCGATGCTGGAGGGGTCGAGCCGGCTGCACGACTACCTGAGCACCACACCCGGCGAGGAGTGACAAGCCAGCCGCCTGAGCAGCGTGCCCGGGCCAGAGAAAGGCGAGCGGCGATCCGTCGGCCGGTACCCGGGGGGTTAGGCTGCCGGACGTGGAATCCGTGCCGTTCCTCCTCGCCGGCCGGCCGGCCCGGGGCGGCGATCCGTTCGTGGTCCGGCATCCCGACGGTCGCGAGGTCGGCCGGACCAGCCACGCCGACCCGGAGCAGGTCGAGGCGGCGGTCGCCGCCGCCGCCGAGGTGGCGGACCGGGCAGCCGCCCTGCCGGCGCACGTCCGGGCCGGCGCCTTGGCACACGTGTCGCGCCGGCTCGCCGAGCGGGCCGAGGAGATCGCCCGGCTGATCACCGCCGAGAGCGGCAAGCCGGTCAGGTGGGCGAGGGTCGAGGTGGCCCGCGCGGTCGCCACCTTCCGGTGGGGTGCCGAGGAGGCCCGGCGCTGGTCCGGCGAGGTGCAGCGGTTGGACACCGAGCCGGCCGGGGAGGGCCGGGTCGCCCTGGTCCGCCGGCTGCCCCGGGGGCCGGTGCTCGGCATCACGCCGTTCAACTTTCCGCTGAACCTGGTCGCGCACAAGGTCGCCCCCGCGCTCGCGGTGGGGGCGCCGATCGTGGTCAAGCCGGCCCCGGCGACGCCGCTGACCGCGCTGCTCCTCGGCGAACTGCTGGCCGAGGTGACCGAGCCGGACGGGCCGGGGACCGGCCTGCCGGCCGGGATGTGCTCGGTGCTGCCGCTGCCGAACGACCGGGCCGGCGACCTGGTCCGGGACCCCCGGCTGCCGGTGGTGTCGTTCACCGGTTCCGGGCCGGTCGGTGCGGCGATCCGGCGGTCGGTGCCGGACAAGCACGTCACGCTGGAACTCGGCGGCAACGCCGCGGCGGTGGTCTGCGCGGACTGGGCCAGCGCCGACGACTTCGACCAGGCCGCGCGGCGGATCGCCACCTTCGGCAACTACCAGGCCGGGCAGAGCTGCATCGCGGTGCAGCGGGTCTTCGTGCACGAGTGGCTGCTCGACGGCTTCCTGCCCCGGCTGGTCGCGGCGGTCGCCGCGCTGCGTACCGGGGATCCGGCCGACGAGGCGACCGAGGTCGGGCCGCTGATCGACGAGGCCGCCGCCCGGCGCGTCGAGAGCTGGGTCGACGAGGCGGTGGCGGCCGGTGCCACCGTCGAGTTGGGCGGTCGCCGGGAAGGCCCGCACTACGCGCCGACGGTCTTGACCGGGGTGCCGCCGCAGTGCCGGGTCAACACCGAAGAGGTCTTCGGGCCCGTCCTGGTGGTGGCGCCGGTGCCGGACGACGCGGCCGCGTTCGCCGCCGTCAACGACTCGGCGTACGGGTTGCAGGCCGGGGTCTTCACGCACGACCTGCGAACCGCGTTCGCCGCGTACCGGACGCTCCGGGTCGGCGGCGTGATCGTCGGCGACGTGCCGTCGTACCGGGCCGACCAGATGCCGTACGGCGGGGTGAAGGGCAGCGGTGTCGGCCGGGAGGGGGTGCGCAGCGCGATGGAGGACTACACCGAGTCCCGGGTGATGGTGCTGAGCGGGATCGAGTGGTAGCCCGGCCGCCGGAGTTCTCCACCGTCTGCGCCGCGATCGGGATCCCGGGCACGGTCGCCGAGGCGGAGGCGGTGCAGGACCGGCTGCGCCCGCTGGTCGACCTGACCGGGCCGGGGCCGGCCGCACCCCGCACGGTGGCCGGGCTCGACGTGGCGTACGCCGAGGACGGCGACCGGCTCGCCGCCGCGGTGACCGTGCTGGACCCGGCCACCCTGGAGGTGTTGGACACGGCGGTGGCCACCGGCCGGGCCGCCTTCGACTACGTACCCGGGCTCTTCGCCTTTCGGGAGCTGCCCGCGCTGCTGACCGCGCTCGCCCGGCTGACCGTCGAGCCGGAGCTGCTGGTCTGCGACGGGCACGGGCTCGCCCACCCGCGCCGGTTCGGGCTCGCCTGTCACCTGGGCGTACTCACCGACCGTCCGGCGATCGGTGTCGGCAAGACGCCGCTGGTCGGGACGTGGGCCGGGCCGGACCGGCGGCGCGGGTCCTGGGCGCCGCTGGTCGACGGTGCGGAGCAGGTCGGCCGGGTGTTGCGGACCCGGGACGACGTACGGCCGGTCTTCGTCTCGGTGGGGCACCGGATGGACCTGGACAACGCCTGCGCCCAGGTGCTCCGGCTCACCCCGTCGTACCGGTTGCCGGAGACCACCCGGCAGGCGGACCGGCTCTGCCGGGCCGAACTGCGCCGGTTCGCCGGGGTGTGACGGCGGGAGGGCCGTCCACCCGCTTCGGCGGCGGTGGGTCGGGTCCGGCCGGCCGGCCGGAGGATTCGGCGCGGCGCCGGGCGGGCATGAGAGAGGGCGGTTGCCGCTGCACCGGTAGCCTGTGCCCGGATCTGCACTGCGACGAGCGAGGTGATCATGTCGGTACGGCGTGGCGCGACCTGGCTGGGAACCGTCGGCCTGCTGGTCGGTACGACGGTGTCACTCGCCGCCGCCCCGGCCGTGGCCGAGGGCGAATCGGTACGCGTCCGCGCGCCGAGTTCGATCAGCGCGGGTGGCTCGCCCGGCTCGGTGACGGTGAACGTCTCGATGCGCGGTGGTGCCTGTGTCAACGTCCGCACCGTGCTCGGGGTGCACCTGCCCGGGTTGACCGCCGACCGGGTCGAGGTGCGGGTCGCCGCCGACGGTGGCTGGCGCCGGGTGCCGGTCTCGGAGGCCGGGAACGGGCTGGTCGTCGGGGAGCGCACCGCGCCGCAGAAGCCCGAACTCTGCGCGCGGAAGAGCGTCTCCAGCCGGTACCGGGTGAGTCTGGCCGAGGGTGCGCCCGGCGGCCGGGTGACGTTGCTGGCCGAGGCGTACGGTGCGGGTGGCCGGCTGCTCGGCCGGGACACCGATTCGGCCCGGGTGACCGGCCGGACCGGAGACGTCCCGGCGGCGCCGGAGCGTACCCCCGAACTGGTGATCCCGTCGGCGACCCCGCAGGCCACCGAGGAGCCGGCCGCGCCGGCCACCGAGGAGGTGGCGGCGGCCCTGCCGGCGCAGCCGGTCGCCGCCGAGGACGAGTCCGGCGGGTCGCTCGGGCTGGGCGGCATGGTGATGGTGGTCGGCATCGTGATGGTCGGGATCGGGATCGCCCTGATGGTGCTCCTGATCCGGCGGAGCCGGGCGGAGCGTGGCCGGGCGGCCGCGGCGTCGGGGGACGAGGCGGAGAAGACCGCCCGGATCGTCCTGCTCGGTGCGGAGCGGACCACCCGGATTCCCCCGGCGGACCCGACGGCCCGGATCGCGCCGGTGGGTCCGGTCTTCCGCAGCGGCGCCGGTGCCGGCCGTGCCCCCGGTGACGGTGCCGGGCCGGTCGGCGCGGCCGGACCCCTGCCCGGCACGCAGCCGGTGGACCGGGTCGGGCCGGTCGGCGGGGCCGGCGCGGCGCCGGGTGGCGCGGCGGCGGTCGGTGACCAGACCCTGATCCTGCCCGCCTCCGGCGCGGTTCTGCCGCGGCCGGCCGGATCGACGCCGCCCCGGCAGCCGGGGCCGGTCCCGCCGCAGGTGGTACCGCCGGCGCGGAGCGGCGCGGTGTCCGCAGGCGAGGTGCCGGCCCGGCCGGAGGCTGTGCCGCCCCGGCCGGAGGCGTCCGTACCTCCGGAGCAGCCCTCGGCCGGCGGGCCCGACGCGACCCTGATCCTGCCGCCGGCCCGGCGTCCCCAGCAGTAGTCCGGCTTGCTCTGCCGGCCGGGCGTGTCGGGGTCGGTACGCCCGGCCGGGCAGGGCGGACGGCGGGTGTTCGCCACCGGCGGATCGCCTTGGGGCGGGGCGTGGGGTCCGGCTCCGATACGCTCAGGCCGTTGACCGAGTGTCCTTCTGAGGGGCGAGATCTTGTCTGATTTGTCCGCTATCGTCAAGGCGTACGACGTCCGGGGCACCGTTCCGGAGCAGTGGGACGAGCGGGCCGCCGAGGCGTTGGGCGCGGCCTTCGCGCAGCTGCTCCGTACCTCGGGGGAGCCGGCCGGGACCGTAGCCGTCGCCCACGACATGCGGGAGTCGTCGCCCGGTCTCGCCGCCGCCTTCGCCGCCGGGGTCCGCTCCGAGGGGCTCGGCGTGCTCCATCTCGGCCTCGGCAGCACCGACCTGCTCTACTACGCCTCCGGCAGCCTCGACCTGCCGGGTGCGATGTTCACCGCCAGCCACAACCCGGCCGCCTACAACGGGATCAAGATGTGCCGTGGCGGGGCGCGGCCGATCGGCCAGGACACCGGGCTGACCGAGCTGCGTGACCGGGCGCAGGCGCTGCTGGACAAGGGCGAGACCCGGCCGGTGGACGAGCCGCTGCCGCCGCTGGAACACCGGGACCTGCTGCCCGCGTACGCCGCACACCTGCGCACCCTGGTCGACCTGACCGGGATCCGCCCGCTCAAGGTGGTGATCGACGCGGGCAACGGCATGGGCGGGCACACCGTACCGGCCGTGCTCGGCGACGCCGTCCTGCCGGCGCTGCCGCTGGAGATCGTGCCGCTCTATTTCGAACTCGACGGCTCGTTCCCCAACCACGAGGCGAACCCGCTGGACCCGGCGAACCTGGTCGACCTCCAGGCGGCCGTACGCGAGCACCGCGCCGACCTCGGGCTCGCCTTCGACGGCGACGCCGACCGCTGCTTCGTGATCGACGAGCGGGGCGAGCCGGTCTCGCCGTCGGCGATCACCGCCCTGGTGGCGGTACGCGAGCTGGCCAAGCACCCCGGCGCGACGATCATCCACAACCTGATCACGTCGAGCGCGGTGTCGGAGATCGTCCGTGAGCACGGCGGCGAGCCGGTGCGCAGCCGGGTCGGCCACTCCTTCATCAAGGCCGAGATGGCCCGCACCAACGCGGCCTTCGGCGGCGAGCACTCGGCGCACTACTACTTCCGGGACTTCTGGTTCGCCGACACCGGGATGCTCGCCGCGATGCACCTGCTGGCGGCGCTCGGCGAGCAGGACGGCCCGCTGTCGGAACTCGGCCGGGCGTACGAGCGGTACGCCTCCTCCGGCGAGATCAACTCGACAGTACCGGACCAGCGGGCCAAGCTGGCCGAGGTCCGGGCCGGCTACCCGGACGCCGAGACCGACGAGCTGGACGGGCTGACCCTGCGCTTCCCGGACGGCGCCTGGGTCAACCTGCGCCCGTCCAACACCGAGCCGCTGCTCCGGCTCAACGTCGAGGCGCCCACCCCGGAACGGATGGTGGCGCTCCGCGACGAGGTACTCGGACTGGTTCGCCGATAAGATCCATCGCGCCGGTCGGAGACCCGCCGTACCCGACCTACCGCACGAGGAGTGGAAGGAGCCGCACGGTGGCCCTCGACCCGCAGTTGCTGGAGATCCTGGCCTGCCCGGACACCCATCACGCACCGCTGGACTACGACCCGGCGGCGCAGACCCTGACCTGCACCGAGTGCGCGCGGATCTTCGAGGTACGTGACGACGTGCCGGTCCTGCTGCTGGACGAGGCGCGCGGCGGACCGGCGGCCGGTCCGGACGCCACCGCCGGCGGCAACCCGGACCAGCGGTGATGGACGGTACGGCCGGTCTGCGCGGTCGCCCGGTCCCCGACGAGGGGCTGCTCGACGACGTCGCGGCGATGAGTGAGAACGACCCCGGTGGGATGCTCCGGCACACCGCCGCGGCCGGCGCCCAGGTCCGGGAGACCGCCGCGCTGGCCGCCGAGGCCAACCTCGGCATGCTGGCCGACGAGGGCCGCCCCCGGGCGGTCGTGATCGCCGGCATCGGCACCGCCGCGCGTACCGGTGAGGTGCTGGCCACCGTCGCCGGCCCGCGCTGCCCCGTCCCGGTGATCCAGCACCGCAGCGCCGGGGTGCCCGGCTGGGTGGGTGCGGCGGACGTGGTCATCGCGGTCAGCGCCTCCGGACGCAGCCCCGAGGCGCTCGGCGCGGCCGAGGCCGCCGCCCGGCGCGGGGCCCGGCTGGTCGCGGTCGGTGCGCCGGACTCGCAGCTCCAGTCGGTGGCCGAGGGGGTCCGGGCGCCGTTCGTCCCGGTGCCCCGGCGGGCGCCGGCCCGGGCCAGCCTCTGGGCGCTGACCGTGCCGGTGCTGCTCGCGGCCCGCGCGCTCGGCCTGGTCAAGGTGAACGAGGCGGACCTGGCCGAGACGGCGGCCCGGCTGGACGCGGACGCCGACCGGTGCCGCCCGTCCGCCGAGTCCTTCGTCAACCCGGCCAAGTCGCTGGCGCTGGGCCTGGCCGGCTCGGTGCCGATCGTCTGGGGTTCGTCGCCGCTGGCCACCGTGGCGGCCCGGCGGTTCGGCGACACCCTCTCGGCGAACGCCCGCTACCCGGTGGTGGCAGGTGCCCTGGGCGAGGCGGGGCGGGGCCGGGTCGGCCTGCTCGACGGCGTCTTCGGCGGTCTCGGCGAGTCCGGCCGGGACATCTTCGCCGACCCGGAGGACGAGGCGACCGGTACCCGGCTGCGGCTGGTGCTGCTCCGGGACGGCGGCCTGAACGCCGACGACGACACCGACGAGCCGCTGGTGGTGGAGGAGCGCCGGGCCGACGCCGTGCAGACCCTCGCCGAGCGGCGCGGGGTGCGCTGCGACGTGGTGACCGCCGAGGGCGGATCGGCGCTGGAACGGCTCGCCTCGCTGGTCGCGGTGCCCGACTTCGCCTCGATCTATCTGGCGCTGGCGCACGGACTCGACCCGATGGCCGTACCGGCGATCACCGAGATGAAGGAGCTTTCCAACCAGTGACCGAGCAGATCATCCGGGGCGGGGCCGCCGTGGCCCGGATCCCGGCCGACGCGGCGGAGGACCGGTCGTGAGTGCGGGTGGCGGTACCAAGGCGATCGTCGCGGCCCTGCTGGCCAACCTGGGCATCGCGGTCACCAAGTTCGTCGCGTTCGGGCTGAGCGGTTCGTCGTCGATGCTCGCCGAGTCGATCCACTCGGTGGCCGACTCCGGCAACCAGGCGCTGCTGCTGCTCGGCGGGCGCCGGGCGCGGCGCCGGGCGACCCCGCAACACCCCTTCGGGTACGGCCGGGAGCGCTACATCTACGCGTTCATCGTCTCCATCGTGCTGTTCAGCGTCGGTGGCCTGTTCGCGCTCTACGAGGCGTACCACAAGTGGCACGAGCAGCGGGAGCACGGGCCGCACGGTATCGAGAGCTGGCAGTGGCTGCCGGTCGTCGTACTGGTGGTCGCGATCATCCTGGAGTCGTTCTCGTTCCGGACCGCGATCGTCGAGTCGAACGCGGTCCGGGGCAAGGCCTCCTGGAAGGAGTTCGTCCGCCGGGCCAAGGCACCGGAGCTGCCGGTGGTGCTGCTGGAGGACCTCGGCGCGCTGCTCGGTCTGGTCTTCGCCCTGATCGGCGTCTCGATGACCCTGATCACCGACAACGGCTACTGGGACGCGGCCGGCACCGCGGCGATCGGCATCCTGCTGGTGGCGATCGCGGTGATCCTGGCGCTGGAGACCAAGAGTCTGCTGCTCGGCGAGGGGGCCGATCCGGAGGACGTCCGGCGGATCGAGGAGGCGATCACCTCGGGTTCCGAGGTCGAGCGGATCATCCACATGAAGACCCTGCACCTGGGTCCGGAGGAGCTGCTGGTCGCGGCGAAGGTCGCGGTGCGGCCGTACGAGACGGCGGCCGAGCTGGCCGAGGGGATCAACTCGGTGGAGGCGCGGATCCGCAACTCCGTACCGATCGCCCGGGTGATTTATCTGGAGCCGGACATCTACCGCAACGCGGAGCAGCCCGCGGACGGGGTACCGGAACTGAAGGGGGCTTGAGCGGTGGAACCGCTGCACGGCCGGATCCGCGACTACGCGTGGGGGTCGCGGACCGTCCTCGCGCAGTTGCAGGGCCGTCCCGTGCCGAGCGAGGGCCCGGAGGCGGAGCTGTGGCTGGGTGCCCATCCCGGTGACCCGAGCATGCTGCACCGGGGTGGGGTGCCGCTGAGCCTGGTCGACGCGTTCGCCGAGGATCCGGGGCGCTGGCTCGGTGCCGACGTGATCGACCGGTTCGGTCAGCGGCTGCCGTTCCTGCTCAAGGTGCTGGCGCCGGAGGCGCCGCTGTCGTTGCAGGCGCATCCGGACGCCGAGCAGGCCCGGGCCGGCTACGCGGCGGAGACGACCGACCCCGAGCTGACCCACCGCAACTACGTGGACCCCTACCACAAGCCGGAGATGCTGGTCGCGGTCTCGCCGTTCCGGGCCCTGTGCGGGTTCCGCGACCCCAAGCACTCGGCGGAGCTGCTCGACGCGTTCGGGCTGGCCGCGCTCGATCCGGTGGTCGCCGCGCTGCGGGCCGGCACCGACGGGTTGCCGGAGGCGGTGCGTACCCTGCTCACCTGGCCGTCGGCGGAGCGGGCCGAGCTGGTCGCGGCGGTGGTCGCGGCGGAGGTCGGCGGGCAGTTCGCCGCCTCGGCCGAGCTGGCCCGTGAGCTGGCCGGACGCTATCCGGCGGATCCGGGCGTACTGGTGGCGCTGCTGCTCAACCACGTCAACCTGGCTCCCGGCGAGGCGATCTGGATGCCGGCCGGCAACCTGCACGCCTACCTGTACGGCGCCGGGGTGGAGATCCTTGCGGCCAGCGACAACGTGCTGCGGGGCGGGTTGACCCCGAAGCACGTGGACGTGCGGGAGCTGCTCCGGGTGCTCCGCTTCGAGGTGCTGGCCGATCCGGTGCTCAGCCCGGTGCCGGTGAGCCCCGGGGTGGTCACCTGGCCGGTGCCGGTGGACGACTTCGCCCTGCACGGGGTACGCCTCGACGGGCGGGTCGGATCGGCCCGGCTGGAGCTGCGGGGCCCCCGGATCGCGCTCTGCCTGGCCGGCGAGGTCACCGTGGCGGACGGCGCCGGGTCGGCGCGGCTCGGCCCTGGTGCGGCGGCGATCGGCCGGGCCGACGGCGGGCCGCTGACCGTCAGTGGCGACGGCGAACTCTACGTCGCCTCGGTCGGACTCGCCTGAGCCGTCCGACCGTGGCGTTCTGCCCGGTCTGCCGCCGAGACGCGAGTCGGTATGAAACGGAAATTTGCGGATCGGCTTGACATCATCTTTGCCCAGTGTGACGCTGTGAGTACGCAGCGTTATCGAGACTAGGTCCGAGACACGCGCGGGGAACCAAACCGGGGGGATGCGCGGGGCGGCCGGAGACTGGGTGGAAATCCGCCCGGGACCGACCGCCCCGCGCGCTGTCCGGCGTCCGCCCGGCGACGTACCGCCCGGTTCGGGCCATCCCCGCCCCGACCCGTACTGTCCGGATTGCGACCCGGCCGGAATCCGTCACGGTAGCCCCGGGGCGTAACGTGGAGGGTCGCGCCGCAGACCGTACGACAGGAGCCTTCATGACCAGCACTCTCCCGGCACCCGCGGGTGGTTCGTCCGCCGCGCCCCGGCCCGGCACTGTCGCCGAGGGCGACTACAAGGTGGCGGACCTCTCCCTCGCCGAGTTCGGGCGCAAGGAGATCCGACTCGCCGAGCACGAGATGCCCGGCCTGATGTCGATCCGTCGCGAGTACGCCGCCGAGCAGCCGCTGCGCGGTGCCCGGATCACCGGCTCGCTGCACATGACGATCCAGACCGCAGTGCTCATCGAGACCCTGGTGGCGCTCGGCGCCCAGGTCCGCTGGGCCTCGTGCAACATCTTCTCCACCCAGGACCACGCCGCCGCCGCCATCGTGGTCGGGCCGGACGGCACCCCCGACGCCCCGTCCGGAGTCCCGGTCTACGCCTGGAAGGGCGAGACGCTCGAAGAGTACTGGTGGTGCACCGAGCAGGTGCTGCTCTGGCCGGACGGCCAGGGGCCGAACATGATCCTCGACGACGGCGGCGACGCCACCCTGCTGGTACACCGGGGCGCCCAGTTCGAGAAGGCCGGCGCGGTACCGCCGGTGGAGAGCGCCGACTCCGAGGAGTACGCCGTCATCCTCGGCCTGCTGCACCGCTCGCTCGGCGTGGACGGCCAGCGCTGGACCCGGGTCGCCGCCGGCATCAAGGGCGTGACCGAGGAGACCACCACCGGTGTGCACCGGCTCTACGAGATGCAGCAGAACGGCACGCTGCTCTTCCCGGCGATCAACGTCAACGACTCGGTGACGAAGAGCAAGTTCGACAACAAGTACGGCTGCCGCCACTCGTTGATCGACGGCATCAACCGGGCCACCGACGTGCTGATCGGCGGCAAGACCGCAGTGGTGCTCGGCTACGGCGACGTCGGCAAGGGCTGCGCCGAGTCGCTGCGTGGCCAGGGAGCCCGGGTCATCGTCACCGAGGTCGACCCGATCTGCGCGCTCCAGGCCGCGATGGACGGCTACCAGGTCTCCACCCTGGACGACGTGGTGGAGACCGCCGACATCTTCATCACCGCGACCGGCTGCTTCGACGTCATCCGCAACGACCACATGGCCCGGATGAAGCACCAGGCGATCGTCGGCAACATCGGCCACTTCGACAACGAGATCGACATGGCCGGGCTGGCCAAGCGCTCCGACGTGCAGCGGATCAACATCAAGCCGCAGGTGGACGTCTGGCAGTTCGACGACGGCCACTCGATCATCGTGCTCTCCGAGGGGCGGCTGCTCAACCTGGGCAACGCCACCGGACACCCGAGCTTCGTGATGTCGAACTCGTTCGCCAACCAGACGATCGCGCAGATCGAGCTCTTCACCAAGCGTGAGGAGTACCCGGTCGGCGTCTACACCCTGCCGAAGCACCTGGACGAGAAGGTCGCCCGGCTGCACCTGGACGCGCTCGGCGCCAAGCTGACCGAGCTGACCAAGGAGCAGGCCAGCTACCTCGGCATCCCGGTCGAGGGGCCGTACAAGCCCGAGCACTACCGCTACTGAGCATCGACCGACGAGCCCGGGACGGCAGCCCTGCCGTCCCGGGCTCGCTCGTCAGGTGCCGGGGCGGGTCATCGCGGACGCGGCCGGAACCAGGTCCAGAGGCAGTAGCCGAGCCAGGCGATCGCGACCGCGGTGGCGAGCGGCCGGAGTCGCAGCGCGTTCAGCGCGATCACCACCGCCAGGACCAGCAGCCAGGGCAGGAACGCCTTCACCGGGCCGACCCGTTCGGCGTCCCGGACCCGGCCGCCACGGGCCGGGCCATCGCGGGTTGCGGCACCGCCGGCTGAGCCAGCGCCGGCACCGCCGGCCGCAGTGGTGCGGGCTCGGCGGCCGGCGGGGCGAGTTCCGGCCAGAGCGTCGAGGTCACCGATCGGGTACGCGCCAGCCGCTGCCGGGCCCGCATGTGCCGCTCGGCCAGTACGGCGGCCAGGTACGCCCACTCGGGCAGGCCCGGCGGGGGCGGTGGCGAGGTCACCGCCGCCACCTCCGCCCAGAGCGACCGGGTCAGCCCACGCCGCGCCTCCCGGGTCAACGTCGAGGTCCGGCTGAGCAGTTGGCGTACGGCCAGCGCCAGGCCGTCGTCCAGCCGGGTCAGGTCCAGGGTCGCCGCCCAGCCGGCCAGCGGCGGAACCATGGTCGGGACGTACCCGGTGCCGGTGGGACTCCGGTCGTGGATCACCAGCGTGCCGGCGGCCAGGTCACCGAGTCGCCGCCCGCGGGGATCGGTGAGCATCACGGTCACCCCCACCGCCCAGGTCAGCAGCGGCAGCACCAGACCCGGCCACTCCACCGCCACGCCGACCAGGCTGCGGGTCAGCGCCTGCCGGAAGCCGACCCGACCGCCGTCGGCGCGTACCACCCGCAGCCCGACGGCGAGCTTGCCGACCGTACGGCCGGAGTTGAGGGTCTCGCAGGCCACCGGGTAGCCGACCAGGACCAGCACCACGCCGACGGTCTGCAGGCCGCGCAGGGTCGCCCCGTCGAAGGCGCCCGGGCCGACGAGCGAGGTGAGCAGGATCCCCGCGCACATCACCAGGACCACCGCCAGGGTGATCTGGGTCAGGATGTCGATCAGCAGCGCCAGCACCCGGGAGCCGAGCCGAGCGGCCCGGACGTCCAACTCGACCGCCTCGCCGCTGACCAGTCCGGCGTCCGCGCCGTACCCGGCGGGGGGCGCCGGCCGGGCCGGAGCGGACCTCGGTGGTTGCGCTGTCACCAGCACAGTGAACACTATGGTCGCGAACCCTGGGGAGCTGAGTTGGATCTCGACGCGTACACGGCCGAGCACGACCGGGAATGGCGGCGGCTGGCCGAGCTGACCGGGCGGCGGCGGCTCGGCGCGGACGAGGCCGACGAGCTGGTCGCGCTCTACCAGCGGGTGGCGACGCACCTGTCGGTGGTCCGCAGCCGCTCGCCCGACCCGGTACTCGTCGCCCAGCTCTCCCAGTTGGTGCTGGCGGCCCGCGCCCGGCTCGCCGGCCGGTCCGGCTTCTCCTGGGCGGCCGTCCGCCGGTTCCTCTCCGCCGGCTTCCCACTGGCCGTCTACCGGGCCTGGCCGTGGTGGACCGGCGTCGGCGTCGGGTTCGTCCTGGTCGCGGGCTTCCTGATGTACTGGATCGCCGGGCACCCGGAGAACGCCGCGGCCCTGATCGGCGAGGACGCCGCGGCCGAGGCGTTCGAGGCCCGGTTCGTCGGGTACTACAGCGAATACTCGGCACCGAGCTTCGCGTTCCAGCTGTGGACCCACAACGCCTGGGTCGCCGCCCGCTGCCTCGCCTCCGGGATCCTGATCCTGCCGGTCTTCTACCTGCTCTGGCACAACGCCCTCAACATCGGCGTGACCGGCGGGGTGCTGGCCGCCTACGACCGTACCGACGTCTTCTTCAGCATGATCACGCCGCACGGCCTGCTGGAGCTGACCGGGATCTTCGTGGCGGCCGGTGTCGGCCTGCGGATCGGCTGGGCCTGGATCGCGCCGCCGCGCGACCTGACCCGGGGCCAGGCGGTGGCCCGGGCCGGCCGCTCCGGCGTCCTGGTCGCGGTCGGCCTGGTGGGGCTCTTCGCGGTCGCCGGTCTCATCGAGGCCTTCGTCACCCCGGCGGCGGTACCCACCGGGATCCGGGTCGGGATCGGTGTACTCGGCTGGCTCGGCTTCCTCGGCTATGTCTGCTGGTTCGGCCGGCGCGCCGCCGCAGCGGAACCGGGTCCGGCGGCCGAGGAGCCGGGGCGGGCCTGAGCTGCCCGCGGGCGCGGCTCAGAGCCGGCCGAGGCTCAGGGCTGGCCGAGGCTCAGGGCTGGCCGAGGCTCAGAGCTGGCCGAGGGCCTTGAGCCGGAGGTACGTGTCGGTGACCGTCGGCGCCAGCCGGTCGGCCGGGGAGTCCACCACCGTCACCCCGTGCCGGGCCAGCGCCGCGCGTACCCGGTCCCGGTCGCCGAGCGCCCGCCAGGCCGCGGCCGCCGCGTAGGCATCCTGCACGGTCTCCGGCGGGCGGGTGGTGAGGTCGGTCAGCACCGGGTCGTGCACCGACGCCACGATCACCCGGTGCCGGGTCGCCAGCCGGGGCAGCACCGGCAGCAGCCCCTCGCCGAGCGCACCCGGTTCCAGGGCGGTGAAGAGCACCACCAGAGAGCGCCGGCGCTGCCGCCGGAGGATCTCCCCGGCGACCAGCTCGAAATCGGTCTCCACCAGGGCCGGCTGGAGCGGGGCGAGCGCGTCGACCATCCGGGCCAGCAGCGTCGACTGGGCGCCCCCGGTCAGCGCGAGCCGGACAGCAGCGTCCACGGCCAGCAGGTCGACCCGGTCACCGGCCCGGGCCGCCAGCGCCGCCAGCAGCAGGCTGGCGTCGATGGCGGCGTCGAGGCGGGGCTCGTCGCCGACCCGCACCGCCGAGGTCCGCCCGGTGTCGAGTACGCAGACCACCCGCCGGTCACGCTCCGGCCGCCAGGTCCGGACCAGTACGTCGGCCCGGCGGGCACTGGCCCGCCAGTCGACCGAGCGCACGTCGTCACCGACCACGTACTCGCGCAGGGTGTCGAACTCGGTGCCCTGGCCCCGCCCCCGGGCCACCTCCGTGCCGTCGATGATCCGCAGCCGGGCCAGCTTCTCCGGCAGGTGCCGGCGGGACTCGAACCGGAGCAGCACCCGCAGGGTCCACGGCGGTGTCGCCGGCCGCTCCGCGCGCTGCCGGAACGCCAGCCCCAGCGGCCCGTACGAGCGCAGCGTCAGCCGCAGCGCCGCCCGGTCGCCGCGCCGGGTCGGGGTCAGCCGGCTGGGCAGCTCCACCCGGGCACCGGGCTCGACGCGTACCGTCGGGGCGCCGGGGAAGTCGAACCGTGCCCCGGCGGACGGCACCCAGGCGTCCCGGACCAGTCCGCGCAGCGGCCGGTCCGAGGTGTTGTGCAGCCGCACCGAGACCGTGGCGGTGTCGCCGAGCCGGACCGCCCGGTCGCCGTCCCGGCTTGCCTCGATCGCGCCCGGTGGGGCGGCCAGCCGCCAGTCCAACACGGTCAGCGCCAGCACCAGCCCGGACATCACCAGCACGCCGAGCCACGGGGCGGGCCAGAGCGGCAGGGTCAGCGCGCCCGCACCGAGCAGGATCGCCGCCCGTCCCGTCATCGTGGCGTCGGCACGGTGCCGAGCACCGCGTCCAGTACCGACCGGGTGGTGACGCCCTCCAGTTCGGCCTCCGGCCGCAGCCGCAACCGGTGCCGCAGCGTCGGCCGGGCGATCGCCTTGACGTCGTCCGGGGTGACGTGGTCGCGCCCGGCCAGCCAGGCCCAGGCCTTCGCGGTGACCAGCAGCGCGATGGCGCCCCGGGGCGAGGCGCCGAGTTCCAGCGCGGGCGCGACCCGGGTGGCCCGGCACAGGTCCACGATGTAGCCGAGCACGCTCTCCACCACGGCGACCCGGCTGACTCCCGCCCGGGCCAGCGCCAGGTCGGCGGGGGTGGCCACCGGGCGTACCCCGGCGGCGGTCAGCTCGCGCGGGTCGAAGCCGGCGTGGTGCGCCCGGAGGACGCCCAGCTCCTCGTCCCGGTTCGGCAGCGGCATCGTCAGGTGCAGCAGGAACCGGTCGAGTTGGGCCTCGGGCAGCGGGTAGGTGCCCTCGTACTCCACCGGGTTCTGGGTGGCGGCCACGATGAACGGGTCCGGCAGCGGCCGGCGGTTCCCCTCCACCGAGACCTGCCGCTCCTCCATCACCTCCAGCAGCGCGGCCTGGGTCTTCGGCGGCGTCCGGTTGATCTCGTCGGCGAGCAGCAGGTTGGTGAAGACCGGACCCTCCCGGAAGGTGAAGGCGGCGGTGCGCGGGTCGAAGATGAGCGACCCGGTGACGTCGCCGGGCATCAGGTCCGGGGTGAACTGGAGCCGCTTGGACTCCAGGTCCAGGGCGGCCGCGATGGTCCGCACCAGCAGCGTCTTGGCCACCCCCGGTACGCCCTCCAGCAGCACGTGCCCCCGGCAGAGCAGCGCGATCACCATCCCGGTGACCACGGCGTCCTGCCCGACGACCGCCTTGGCGACCTCGGCCCGCAGCCGGTGCAGGGCGGCGCGGGCCTCGTCGGCCTCCGCCGGGGCGCCGGCCTGGGCCGGAACCGGGTACGGCGCGGCGGCGTAGCGCGGGTCGGTCGTTCCGGCGGGTCGGGTCACCGGGCTTCTCCTTCGATGGGGCGGTCGTGCCGGGGCTGGTCGGACGGGGCGGTGCCGGGGGAGGCGGCCAGGTCGTCGAGCGCCCGGGCCAGGTCGAGCAGCTGCTGGTTGGTCTCCGGGGCCGGGCCGTGCAGCAGGTCGTGCACCTCGGCGGCGCCCCGGCCGGTACGCGCCGCCACGGCGGTGGCCAGCTCGTCCGGACCGGCGTCCTGCGGTACGGCCCGGGACTGCGTCAGCCGGTGCAGGGCGGCCGCCCGCAGCGTCTCCGCCGCCGGCCCGTACGCCCGGGCCCGCTGGTAGAGCCGGCCGCGACCCAGCACCGTCTCGGCGGACGGGACGGTCACCGGCAACGGCTCGGCGACCGGTGGCCCGAGCCGGCGGGCCCGCCAGAGCACCACCAGCAGCAGGGCCAGGGCGAGCTGTGCCAGCAGGGCCCAGAACCAGGGCGGGAAGGCGTCCCAGAGCGGATTGCGCCGGTCCGGCGGGGCGCCCTGGTCGTCCTGCCCGGGTTGTGGCTGGGGGCGGCCCTCGTACTCCCGGTCGCCGTCGCCCCCCTCGCGCTCGCCGTCGGAGCCGGTGCCGGAGCCGTCCGGCATCGACGTCCACGGCTCCAGTTCGCCGTCGCGGTGGTACGGCGGCGGTGGTTCCGGCCCGGCGAGGTCGAGCCAGACGACCCGGTCGTGGGTACCGAGCAGTCCGGTGGCGAGCGCGCTGTTTCCCTGCTCGGCTATCCGGTCGTTCCGGAACGGGTCGCTGGCGCCGATCACCACGACCTCGCTGCCGCGCTGCTCCGTCCGGACCAGCCCGCTCGCGTAGCAGTGGTCGGTACCGTCGCCCAGGCCGGGCGGGCTGGCGTACCGCTGTAGCAGTACGGCGGCCCGGCCGGCTCTCGCCGCCTCGGGCAGCGGGCAGGGGCGGCCGTCGGCGTCGGCCTCGACCGCACCGGCGGCCCAGCGCCGGCCGGCGACGGCCAGCGGCAGTCCGGCGTCGTCCAGTACCCGCTGCGGCGGGTCGACCAGCACCACCCGGGCGCGGACGGCCGGCTCGGCGAGGTACGGAAGGTAGAGCGGGTGGACCAGCCCGGGGGAGGGGACGAAGAGGGTGAATCCCCGGCTGGTCGCCTCGATCAGTGCCCGGCGGGTACTGGTGAACCGTTCGACGGTGACGCCCTCGTTGCGCAGCCGGTCGGCGAGCCGGCTCCCGCCCTCGTCGTCGACGTTGACCGGCGAGAGGAAGCCGACGGAGCCGGGGTCCGGCTGGTCGATCGCCCGGGTGATCCCGGTGACCGCGAGCAACACGGCGACGGCGCCGAGCGGGATCGCGACCCGGTGCCAGCGGCGCCGTCGGCGGCCCGCCGCTGCCGGCATCCCCGACCGGTCCGGTCCGGGTGGCTCGGCGCGACCGGGCCGGTTCCCGCTCGGGGCGTGGGTGTCCGAGGCGCGGGCGTCCGGAACGGGCGTCTCCGGGGCAGGGGTCATCTCCGGGCCATCCCGTCCTGGGTCGTCTCCGGGGCCTTTCCGTGCTGGGCGATCTGCTGGCTCAGCTCCCGGTCCACCCCGTCGGCGGTGCCGGGCGGGCCGTCGAGGATTTGGTCCAGGTCGGTGCCGAGCGTGCGCATCCGGTCGTCGTGCTCGCGCCGGCCCGGGCGCTGGGCGTACCAGAGGTCGGAGAAGAGCCGGCCGGCCTCGGCGAGCGGAGGGTCCACCTCGGGCCGGTTCCGGGCGGCCGCCGTGGCGAGTTCGGTGACGGTGAGCCCGGGCCGGTGCTCCAGTACTCCACGGTCGACCAGTTCCCGGACCATTCCCCGAAACCGCTCGCGGACCGCCTCGGCGTACCGGCCCTCGGCGGCCAACCGGTCGGCGAGGGCGACCAGCCGCTCCGCCGGTACGTCCGGCAGCTCCGGATCCTGCTCCGCCGCCGCCTCGGGCTCGGCGGCCGGTGTCGGACGGGGCGGCCGCCGTCGCCGCCACCGGGACAGCCGCCAGCGCGGCAGCCGGCGGGGCACCCAGGCGGGGTAGTGGAACCAGCCGAGCGCGACCAGTACGGCCGCGAGCACCAGGAGCAGGGCGACGAGGGGGAGCGGTATCCGGTCGCCGAGCGCGGCCGTCGTCTCCGTCCACCAGCGGCTGAAGTTCACCGTCGGCCCGCCAGCGGGGTGAGGATCGGCGATCCGGTCCGCCGGGCCCGGTCGACGACGATGTCCAGCCCCTCGGTGCGGATCCGCCCCTCCAGGTAGACCACCGCGTCGAGGCAGGCGAGCGCGGGATAGGCGACGCTGTTGACCAGGGCCCAGACCGCCAGCCCGACCGGCAGTTGCCACTGCTCCGCGAGCAGTCCGAGCGAGTTCAGGCCGGTGACGGCACCGACGGCGAGCCCGATCCGCAACAGCCACCAGACGAGGTAGCCGAGCACCCGTACCGCCGCCGCCCGGCCGCCGGTGCGCAGGGCGAGGGTGGCGGAGCGCCACAGCGCCCGGAACGGGCCCAGCCGGTCCAGCACGATCGCCGGCGCCACGGAGCCGAGTAGCGCGAACCCGATCACCCAGAGCGGCATGACCAGGGACGCCACGAACATCACGGCACCGGCCAGCAGGGCGACCAGGACCGTCGCCGGGAGCCGGGCGCCGCGCGGGTGGAGCAGCCGGCGGACCCGGGTGCCGGGATCGAGCAGGACCGTACCGGCCGCCCGGGCGGTCAGGTTGCCGAGCAGTGCGACGATCACCGCCTCGCAGGCGGCGCCGACGGCCAGCAGGAACCAGTACGCCGGCAGTTCGTCGATCCTCGGCAGGTAGGCCGGCGGGGTGACCTCGGCGACCAGCCGCAGCGGGTGCAGCAGGAGTTGTTCCAGCGCGGCCAGCACCAGCGCGACCGGTACCAGCACCCGGGCGTGGTCGCGGAACAGCAGCACCGCCGAGTCGATCAGCTCACCGACGGTGAGCGGCCGCAGCGGCAGTACGGCGGTCGGGCCGGCGTCGGGCAAACGAACTCCTGGCGGGCATCGAGGGTGCGGGGGGTACGCGCCGCAGCAGTCATGGTGTCACGCCCGGTCCTCCCGGCCGGAGCCGCTCGGCCGGTCCCCGCGTCACGGTTCGATGTGCGTCGGCGGCGGCCGATCGGCGGTGATCATCCCTGGTGCGGGGTGGTTGACCAGGGTAAGCTACTGCGCCTCGCGCCCAGGGAAGGCCAGGCGGTGCGCCGCGCCGGGAGGTGCGGGGGCCACGCCGTGGAAAAGAGGGTGGAATATTAGTGTCATGAGAGCCCGGGTACTGGTCGTCGACGATGACCCCGCGCTGGCCGAGATGCTCGGAATCGTGCTGCGCAGCGAGGGTTTCCTGCCCTCGTTCGTCGCCGACGGGGAGCGGGCGCTGGCCGCGTTCCGGGAGAACCGTCCCGACATCGTCCTGCTCGACCTGATGTTGCCGGGGATGAGCGGCATCGACGTGGCCCGGGCGATCCGGTCAGAGTCGGGCATCCCGATCGTGATGTTGACGGCCAAGAGCGACACCGTGGACGTGGTGCTCGGGCTGGAGTCGGGCGCGGACGACTACGTGGTCAAGCCGTTCAAGCCCAAGGAGCTGGTCGCCCGGATGCGGGCCCGGCTGCGCCGGGGCGAGGACGCCGCGCCGGAGCTGCTGACCATCGGTCCGCCCGGCAACCAGATCAACATCGACGTGCCGGCGCACACGGTCAGCCGGGACGGCGAGGAGGTCAAGCTGACCCCGCTGGAGTTCGACCTGCTGGTGGCGCTGGCCCGCAAGCCGCGTCAGGTCTTCACCCGGGAGGTCCTGCTGGAGCAGGTCTGGGGCTATCGGCACGCCGCCGACACCCGCCTGGTCAACGTGCACGTCCAGCGGCTCCGCGCCAAGATCGAGCCGGATCCGGAGCGACCCGAGGTGATCCTGACGGTGCGGGGAGTCGGCTACAAGGCGGGCACCGGATAGCCTGGGGCGCACTGTGGCCCGTACCCTGACCTCGTCGTCCGCCCTGCTCGGCCGTGTCGCCGCGACCGGGCGGCGGTTGCGGCGCGTCAGTTCGGTCCGGTTGGCGAGGGCGGCCACCGGCCTGCACCGCACCTGGCGGCGCTCGCTCCAGGTGCGGGTCGTCACGATCACCCTGGTGGCGTCGAGCCTGCTGGTCGGCGGGTTCGCCTATCTGGTCGCCGACAACATCACCGAGATCGTCCTGGACAACGCCACCAGCGACGTCAAGAGCCGGCTCGAGGACGGCCAGGAGTACGCCTCCGAGCAGCTCAGCAACCACACGACGGTCGCGGAGCAGCGGCTGCGTACCACCCTGGAGAACACCGTCAACTACCTGGCCGGCGGAGATCCGGCCCAGCTCGGCGGCGTGGTGGTGACGTTGCGGGTCACCGGCGTCGCCCCGGCCACCTCCCCGCAGGTGGACGTCAGCGGCATCCTGACCCCCGGGCTGGAGAACGCGGTCAAGGGCGGCGACATCGCGCACCAGTTCCGCACCGGCGACCTCTTCGACAAGGGGCCGACGAAATACCTGGTCTACGGCTCGCCGGTGCCGACCCGGCTCGGTCAGGTCGAGCTCTACTACTTCGTCCCGCTGACCAGGTGGGACCAGATCGCGGACGGCTCCCGGGCCACCGTACTGGCCACCGGGTTCGCCCTGGTCGTCCTCCTCGGGCTGCTCTCCGGGCTGGTCACCCGGCTGGTGGTCAATCCGGTACGGGTCGCCGCCCGCACCGCCCAGCGGCTCTCGGCGGGGCTGCTCGACCAGCGGATGGTGGTCAACGGCGAGGACGACCTGGCGATGCTCGCCTCGTCGTTCAACCAGATGGCGACGAACCTGCAACGCCAGATCGTCCGGCTGGAGGAGATGTCCCGGCTGCAACGGAGGTTCACCTCGGACGTCTCGCACGAGTTGCGTACCCCGCTCACCACCGTACGGATGGCGGCGGACCTGATCTACGCGGAGCGGGACGAGTTCGACCCGGCGGTCACCCGTACCGCCGAGTTGCTGCACGCCGAACTGGACCGCTTCGAGGACCTGCTCACCGACCTGCTGGAGATCAGCCGGTTCGACGCCGGGTTCGCCATGCTGGACGCCGAGCCCACCGACCTGGTGCCGGTGGTGCACCGGGTGGTCGACCGGCTGGAGTCGCTCGCCAGCCGCTGCGGCACCCCGTTGCGGGTGACGGTGCCGGAGACTCCGGTGATCGCCGAGGTCGACCCGCGCCGGGTGGAGCGGATCCTGCGCAACCTGGTCGGCAACGCGGTGGAGCACGGTGCCGGCAAACCGGTGGCGGTGGTGCTGGCGGCGGACGAGACGGCGGTCGCGATCACGGTCCGGGACCACGGTGTGGGGCTGAAGCCCGGCGAGGAGAAGTTGGTCTTCAACCGGTTCTGGCGGGCCGACCCGTCGCGGGCCCGGCAGACCGGTGGCACCGGGCTCGGCCTCTCCATCAGCCTGGAGGACGCCCGGCTGCACGGCGGCTGGCTGGAGGCGTGGGGCGCACCGGGGGAGGGCGCCCAGTTCCGGCTGACCCTGCCGGCCCGGGCCGGTGACCGGCTGACCTCGTCGCCGTTGCGCCTGGTGCCGGCCGACGCGCCGCTGGCGGTCACGGACGACCTCGGCTGGACCATACCGACCCCCGTCGACGGTGTGCCGGGCCCTGCCGACGGCGTGCCGGACTCTGCCGACGGCGTGCCGGGCCCTGCCGACGGGCCGGCCGGCGCGGCTGTCCCGGACGAGGCCGTCGATCCGGTACCGGGTGGGCTGGCCGGTCCGAGGACCCCGGCCGACGCCGAGCGGAGCGAGGTGACCAGATGAACCGGCGCGGCATCGCGCTCGGGGCCGTGGTGGTGCTTCTCTCCGGGCTGGTCGGCTGCGGTATCCCGGGTGAGAGCGACGTCCGGGTCGACGGGCGGGGACCGGTCGCGAACGCCGCTCCGGCGGACCGGCCGGCTGCCCGGCCGCCCGACCGCACCGCGAGCGGCAGCGACCCGGAGGCATTCGCCAGGAACTTCCTCACCGCCGCGGCCGGCGAGGCGGGCGAGGCGTACAAGCGGTTCAACGAGTACATCGAAGACAGTGAGCGGTTCAAGCCGAAGCCGGACGACAAGGGTGACATCAACGTCGTCCGGGTCGACCTCGACGGCGGCGGGATCGAGGTCACCCAGAACAAGGACGGCACCAGCAAGGTGATCGTCACGGTCCAGCAGATCGGGGTACTCCGGGCCAACGGCTCGATCGGCGAGCCGGTGCGCCAGGAGACGGTGTACGACTTCGTCGTCGGTGCCGCGCCGCGCGACCCGGGCACGGGCGGCGGGCTGTGGGTGCTCAAGCACCCGGCGGTGCTGCTGATGACCGACGACGCACTGCGGGACTACTACGAGGAACACACCATCTACTTCTGGAACGCCAACGGCACCTCGCTGGTGCCGGACCTGCGCTACCTGCCGCGCACCGTGCCGGTGCCGCAACACGCCACCGCCGTGCTCGACTGGCTGACCGGTGGCCCGGCGGAATGGCTCAAGTCGGCCGTCGCGCTGCCCGAGGGCACCACCCCGGTGGGTAACGTGCCGGCGCCGGAGCAGGGAGGGCGGCTCGAGATCAACCTCGCCGTCAAGGCCGGCGCCTTCGAGACCAAGCTCGACCTGGAACGGCTCTTCACCCAGATCGTCTGGTCGCTGCGGAACAACCAGTTGCTCGACAACGAGCTGGAACTGAAGATCCAGAACCAGTCCAGGATGATCGGGGTCGCCGACGACTACCGGCGGGACCACCCGCTCTACCAGCTCAAGGGTGGCGCCGCCCGGTTCGGCGTGTTCGCCGGCCGGATCTATCCGTTGACCAAGCCGGGCGAACCGAACGCGGTGCCGATCCCCGCCGGCGAGAACCACGACATCGTCACCGCCGGGGTGAGCCGCAACGGCGACGACGTCGCGGTGGCGCTGGTCGTTCGGGACGGCCAGTCCTTCCGGCTGCGTACCGGTACCGGGCCGGGTGCGGCGAGCTCCCTGCTGACCGGTCAGCGGCCGTACGCCGACATGAGCCGGCCGGTCTGGTTGAAGGAGGCGGGTCTCGGCGGGCCGGTCGGGCTGGTCGTGGCCGAGGGCAAGCTCTGGACCTTCAGCGCGGGGAATCCGGAGCTGACCCCGGTCTCCTTCCCCGGTGCGTCCCCCGGCGTGACGGCGGTGGCGGCGTCGATGGACGGCAACCGGATCGCCTTCGTCTCCGGCGGCCGGCTCTACGTCGCCGGGGTACGCCCGGACGACGGTGGGCTGAACGTCGAGTCACCCCGTCAGCTGGCCATCTCGCCGCACTCGCTGAGCGCGGTGGACTGGTTCAGCGAGAACTCGCTCGTGGTCGCGGGCGTGGATGGCGAGAACGCCAAGGTGATCAACCGGATCAACGTCGACGGCTCGCTGGAGCGGCAGGAGATCAGGTACGTCAGCCGGGCTCCCGTCGAGGCGCTGGCCGCGGACCCCACCTTCCTGGCGACGCAGCCGCTGCCGTTGACGTACGAGGCGAACGAGGTCGCGTTCGTCTCCGAATCCACCGTCATCACCCCGGGCCAGATCGCCCCCGGGTGGGGCGCGCCGCCGCCCGACGTGAGTTCGGCCACCGCCTCCTTCTACCTCTACTGAGCGGAGGCGTGGTGTTGGCGGGGGTCTGGGCCGAGCTGACCGATCTGGTGCTGCCGGCCGAGTGCGCGGGCTGCCGGGCCGAGCGGCTGCCGCTGCGTCAGGGCGTCTGCGCAACCTGTTCCGCCGGTCTGGCGGCGCTGCGCCCGACTCCGGTACGCCCCACCCCGGCGCCGCCGGGCCTGCCGGACTGCGTGGCGCTCGGCAGTTACCGGGGTGCGTTGCGGGAGGCGCTGCTGTCGTACAAGGAACGGGGTCGGCACGGTCTGGCCCGGCCGTTGGGCAGGCTGCTCGCGGAGGTGGTGGCGGAGGCCGCGGGTGGGCGGCGGCCGGTGCTGCTGGTGCCGGTGCCGGCGACCGCGCGGGCGGTGCGAGCCCGGCACGGTGATCATCTGCGCCGGCTGGCCCGGCACTCCGCCGGCCGGTTGCGGGCCGCCGGCTGGTCGGTGGCGGTGGCCCATCCGCTGCGCGCGGTGCCCCGGCCCGACTCGGCCACGCTGGGCAGTGCCGGCCGGGCGGCGGCGGCCCGGGACGCGTTCCGGCTCCGGAGTGGGCGGTCGGGCACCGTCCGCCGGCTCGCCGCCGGCCGGGTGGTGGTGCTACTGGACGACGTCGTGACCACCGGGGTCACCCTGGCGGCGGTGGCCCGGCGGCTGGAGAGCGCCGGCATCCCGGTGTACGCGGCGGCGGTGCTGGCCGCGACCGTCCGACGCGGGCGCGGCTGACCGCAGGGCGTGGTCCGTCCATGCCGGCGGGTGCTCGCCGCGTCGATCGCGATGAGAAATGCTCACTCTGCGTGTTGCCAGATTCACCCTGTCGT
This sequence comes from Plantactinospora veratri, assembly GCF_036421995.1. NCBI lineage: Bacteria > Bacillati > Actinomycetota > Actinomycetes > Micromonosporales > Micromonosporaceae > Plantactinospora > Plantactinospora veratri. Next base: position 287,516 of record NZ_JAZGQL010000017.1, on the reverse strand, counting down.
GCGGTTCCTGCAAATCTTCTCGAATTGGTCTTGGCGTCCGGGGTGACTGCCGGGTCGATTGGGGTTAGCGTCTTATTTACCGGGGGTATGACGGGTGTTCAACGCCCCGCAGACGCACCTGGAGGGAGGCATCGCCGTTGTTCCCGATCCGGTCAAGCCGAATGGAGACTCCAGGGGCGGGCTGACCGGGATTTTTGTTTCCGCAGACTCTCCGATGGCGCAGGGAGGTCACGCATGGATCTCGTGGTCAAGGGTCGAAACGTCGAGGTGCCGGATCATTACCGAGTGCACGTAGCCGAGAAGCTCGCCAAGATCGAGCGCTACGATCACAAGCTTATTCGGATCGATGTGGAACTCTTTCACGAACGCAATCCGCGACAGTCCGATCACTGCCAGCGAATAGAGATTACCTGTATCTCCCGCGGACCCGTGGTCCGTGCGGAGGCGTGCGCGAAGGACTTCTACAGTGCCCTCGACGCGGCGATCTCGAAACTTGACACGAGACTGCGTCGGGCCGCCGACCGGCGTCGCGTACACCGTGGCCGGCACGCCCCGGTCTCCGTCGCCGCCGCCACCGCCCGGCTGCCGGTCGTCGATGCCAGCGACTCGGCGCTGGCCACCCTCACCGCCCCCGCACCGGCGAAGTCGAACGGCAACGGCCGTGCGGTCTCCGAGCCGGAGTTCGACGAGTACGACGACGCGCAGCCCTGGCACATCGCCCGGGAGAAGGTGCACCCGGCCGAGCCGATGACGGTCGACGACGCGCTGTTCCAGATGGAACTCGTCGGCCACGACTTCTACCTGTTCCTGGACAAGGAGTCCGGCCGCCCCAGCGTCGTCTACCGGCGCAAGGGCTACGACTACGGCATCATCGCCCTGGCCACCTGATTCCACCGTGTTCCACCGGCCCCGGGGCAGCTACCCGGGGCCGGTGGCGCACCCAGGACCGCTCGCCGGGTGCCGCCCTGTCCGAGCGGGCAGGCGATGTCGCCGCAGGGCTGGCATCGGGCGGTCAGCCGAGGTCGCCGCAGGGCTGGCATCGGGCGGTCAGCCGAGGTCGCCGCAGGGCTGGTCCCAGGGCAGGTCAGCCGCCGGCTCCGACCGGGCCCGGGTCCGCCGGAAGCCCGAGATCGCCGGGAAGCAGGGCGCCGACCCAGGCGTCGACCCGGTTGCCCCGGTGGTTGAGGGCGTGTCGCGCGGTGCCCTCGAAGGTGAAGCCGGCCTTCTCCGCGACCCGGCGCGAGGCGGTGTTGCCGGTGTTGGCCCGCCACTCGATCCGGGCCAGGTTCAGGGCGGTGAATCCCCAGGCGCAGACGGCCGCGACCGCCGCCGGGCAGTAGCCACGGCCGCGTGCCCACGGCGAGACGGCGAAACCCAGGTCGGCGACGAGCGGATCGCTCGGGGAGATCCGCAGTTCCACCACCCCGGCGTACCGGTCGGAATCGTCGGCGATCGCGAAGACCGCGCCGGTGCCCCGCCGCCACACCGTCGGGCCGTGCTCGTGCACGAAGAACTCCGCGTCCGAGCGCTGGTACGGGTCGGGCACGGTGGTCCAGCGGATGCTCTCCGGGTCGCGGCAGGTCTGCACGATCGGGTCCAGGTCGGGCTCGTGCAGGGGGCGGAGCCGCAACTCCGTACCGCCGGCGGGCCGGGCGAAGAGCACCGGTTGCGGCGCGGCGAAGACGGCGGCCCGGCGGGCCTGGAGCGAACCCTTGCCGGCCGGCCCGTCGGTCGGTCCCGTGGCGTCCGGGCCGTCCGGGTCGGCGGCGGCCAGGTCCTCCGGCAGCAGCGAGCCGACCCAGCCGTCCCGGGTGCCGTGCGGGTGCGGGTCGGCGAGCCGGAGCCGCCCGTCGACCTGGAAGCCGGCCCGGAGCGCGACCAGCCGGGAGGCGTGGTTGCCGACCTCGGCCTGCCAGATGATCCGGCGCAGCCCCAACTCCGCGAAGGCCCACCGGCTCACCGCCCGGGTGGCCCGGACGGCCACCGCCCGGCCCCGCGCCCAGGGGGCGGTCCAGTAGCCGACCTCTCCGGAGCGGAGCACCGGGTCGATGGTGACCAGCCCGCAGGAGCCGAGCAACTCGCCGGTGGCCGCGTCGCGGACCACGAAGGGCGCTCCGGACCCGGTAGACCAGGCCTGCGGAGCCCGCTTGGTGACGAAGTCGATCGCGTCCTCCAGCCGGTACGGGCTGGGTACGGCGGTCCAGCGCTGGATGGCCGGATCCTGGCACGCCCGGTGTACGTCCTCTACGTCCTCGGCCCGCCAGGGCCGGAGCAACAGCCCCGCCTCGACGATCTCGACCCCGTCCGGCCCGCTCTTCTGGTCCATCGGGTCATCGTGCCGGAGCATTCGCCCTGGGCGTAACCGGATTTACCGGCCCTCGGGGCTACTATCGGACAGAATGTCCGGTTCGCTGAACGGGAGGGGCGGCGCGACTGACGATCGGGCCGGTGATGCGCCTACGATGGTTCGGCAGACTGTCTAGGGGAGCGTTGATCCGTGTCGATTCTGGAAAAGGTCCTACGCGCGGGCGAGGGGCGCATGGTGCGCCGCCTCAAGGCGATCGCCAACGCCGTCAACTCGATCGAGGACGACTACGTCAACCTCACCGACGAGGAGCTGCGGGCGCTCACCGACCAGTTCCGGGAACGGCTGGCCGACGGCGAGACCCTCGACGACCTGCTGCCCGAGGCGTTCGCCACGGTGCGCGAGGCGGCGTCGCGGGTGCTCGGCCAGCGGCACTACGACGTGCAGATCATGGGCGGCGCGGCGCTGCACTTCGGCAACATCGCCGAGATGAAGACCGGTGAGGGCAAGACCCTGACCTCGGTGCTGCCGGCCTATCTCAACGCGCTCTCCGGCAAGGGCGTGCACATCGTCACGGTGAACGACTACCTCGCCGAGCGGGACGCGGCCTGGATGGGGCGGGTGCACGAGTTCCTCGGCCTGACCGTCGGGGTGATCCTGCCGAACCGGCCGTCCGCCGAGCACCGGGCCGCGTACGAGGCCGACATCACCTACGGCACCAACAACGAGTTCGGGTTCGACTACCTCCGGGACAACATGGCTTGGAGCAAGGAGGACCTCGTCCAGCGCGGGCACAACTTCGCCATCGTCGACGAGGTCGACTCGATCCTGATCGACGAGGCCCGGACCCCGCTGATCATCTCCGGTCCGGCCGAGCACTCCGCCCGGTGGTACTCGGAGTTCGCCGGGGTGGTGGCCCGGCTCCAGCCCGGCAAGGACGGCGAGGGCGACTACGAGGTCGACTACGCCAAGCGGACCATCGCGGTGACCGAGCGCGGCGTCGCCAAGGTGGAGGACCGGCTCGGCATCGACAACCTCTACGAGTCGGTGAACACCCCGCTGGTCGGCTACCTGAACAACGCGATCAAGGCCAAGGAGCTCTACAAGCGCGACAAGGACTACATCGTCAACGAGGGCGAGGTCCTGATCGTCGACGAGTTCACCGGCCGGATCCTGCACGGCCGCCGCTACAACGAGGGCATGCACCAGGCGATCGAGGCCAAGGAAGGCGTGGAGATCAAGCAGGAGAACCAGACTCTTGCCACGATCACCCTGCAGAACTACTTCCGGCTCTACAACAAGCTCTCCGGCATGACCGGTACCGCCCAGACCGAGGCCGGCGAGTTCAACAAGGTCTACAAGGTCGGCGTGGTCACCATCCCGACGCACCGCCCGATGGTCCGGATCGACCGGCCAGACGTGATCTACAAGACCGAGCGGGCCAAGTTCAACGCGGTCGTCGAGGACATCGCCGAGCGGCACGCCCTCGGCCAGCCGGTGCTGGTCGGCACGGTCTCGGTGGAGAACTCCGAGGTGCTCTCCCAGCTCCTGCGCCGCCGGGGCATCCCGCACGCCGTCCTCAACGCGAAGTTCCACGCCAAGGAGGCGGAGATCATCGCCCAGGCCGGGCGCAAGGGCGGGGTCACGGTGGCCACCAACATGGCCGGCCGGGGTACCGACATCCTGCTCGGCGGCAACCCGGAGTACCTGGCCAACACCGAGCTGCGGCAGCGCGGCCTGGACCCGGTCGAGCACGGCGACGACTACGCCAAGGCGCTCGAAGAGATCCTTCCGCGCTGGAAGGAGGCGTGCGACGCCGAGGCCGAGGAGGTCTCCTCGGTCGGCGGTCTCTATGTGCTCGGCACCGAGCGGCACGAGTCCCGCCGGATCGACAACCAGCTCCGTGGCCGGTCCGGTCGACAGGGTGACCCCGGCGAGTCGCGGTTCTACCTCTCCCTCCAGGACGAGCTGATGAAGCGGTTCCGGGCCGGCGCCGTCGAGGCCGTGATGGAGCGCTTCAACATCCCCGAGGACGTCCCCATCGAGTCCAAGATGGTGACCCGGCAGATCAAGAGCGCCCAGGCCCAGATCGAGGGCCAGAACGCCGAGATCCGCAAGAACGTCCTCAAGTACGACGAGGTGATGAACAAGCAGCGCCAGGTGGTCTACGCCGAGCGCAAGCGGGTGCTCGACGGCGAGGACCTGAACGACCAGGTCCAGCACATGATCGAGGACGTGGTGACGGCGTACGTCACCGGCGCGACCTCGGACGGCTACGCCGAGGACTGGGATCTCGACCAGCTCTGGGCCAGCCTCAAGCAGCTCTACCCGATCGGCGTCACCATCGACGACGTCGTCGAGGAGTCCGGCGGCGAGCGGACCAGCCTGGACGCCGACTTCCTGCTCGAACAGCTCAAGCAGGACGCCTTCGCGGCGTACCGGCGGCGCGAGGAGGAGCTCGGCAGCGAGGCGATGCGGCAGTTGGAGCGGATGGTGCTGCTCCAGGTCATCGACCGCAAGTGGCGCGAGCACCTCTACGAGATGGACTACCTCCAGGAGGGCATCAGCCTGCGCGCCTACGCCCAGCGTGACCCGGTGGTGGAATACCAGCGCGAGGGCTTCGACATGTTCGCCACGATGATGGACGGGATCAAGGAGGAGACGGTCGGCTTCCTCTACAACCTTGAGGTCCAGGTCGAGGAGGCGAAGCCCGCTCCGGCCGAGGCAGACGCCGGGCCGGCCCCGATGCAGGTGCCGACGGACTCACCAGTGGAGATCCGGGCCAAGGGACTGGGCCGGGCCCCCCGGACCCAGGGTCTCCAGTACTCCGCACCGACCATCGACGGTGAGGCTCCGGCGACCGGCGGGGTGGCGGTCGAGCGTCCGCAGGCACCGGCGCTCGGTGTGGGCGGCCCGCCCCCGCCCGCGACGTCGCGCCGACCCGCTCAGGGCCAGACGGTCGGCGCCAACGCCCCGTCCCGGAACGCCCCCTGCCCCTGTGGCTCGGGCCGGAAGTACAAGCGCTGCCACGGAGCGCCCGGCGGCGCCTGATCGTCGGGACGCCTGATCGTCCCGGTGCCCCCGACCGCCGCTCGGCGGTCGGGGGCACCGCTGTCTCCGGTACCGGTGCGCCCCGACCGAGAGCGGCGGCACCGGCCGGTCAGAGCAGGGCCACCGAGGTACCGACCCAGCTTCCCCGGCGCCGCTCGATCCGGAACGCCATCGCCCAGGTACGCCCGGCGACCCCGACCGCGGCGGCCGCCTCGACGACTCCGGGCCGGGGTTCGCAGACCCTCAGTCGGCGCAGCCGCACGGTGCGGACCGGTTGGCCGGGTCGGCGCCGGCCGGAGACCCGGCTCGTTGCGGAGGCGAGTTGCGCGACCATGCCGGCCGCGTCGGAGGGGCTGGCCAGCGCGCGGACGTGCCCGGCCGGCCGGTAGCCGTTGACGATCTCCAGGCAGGTGTCCAGGAACCGCTTGGCCGCCCGTTTCGCCTCGGGCGTCGCGCCGGCCACGGCCTCCGGGACTGGTGCCGGGGCGGTCGTCCGGGTGGCACCTGAATCCGGGTAGGCGGCTGCCCGGGCGGGGTCCGGGACCGGTCCAGCCCTGCCGGCGCCGCCCTGGTTCGGCGGAGCGGCCGCCCGTAAGCCGCCCGAGTGGGGGTGCGGAACCGGCGTGTTCGCCGGGGCGGTGGGTCGGGACGAGGCTGTCGGCACGGCGAGCGGGCGGCCGATCCGGCCCGGGCGCCGACTCTCGGCTACCGCCGCCGGCCGGAACCGTTCGACCGCCGGCGGGACGGCTCGGGGCGGCGGTGTCAGGTTGACCCAGGTCTCCGGGACACGTTCGTCGTCGAAGGGCGGATCAAGGGGCGGTACGGGGCGCAGGCGCACGGTGGGCCGGACCGGCGGCCGGGTGCGGGCGACGGGCATTTCACTCCTTCCTTGATCTTGTGTTTGCTTTCGTTTGCCTCCGACCGGCTAATTTCTAGCCGATCCACTCGCCGTCGTCAATGACTCGAATCCGATCGGCGCGTCTCCGGATGAGCCCTTGACCGGATCCGGAGGCGATCCCGCCGCCCCTTGGACAGAGCTCCGCCACGCACGTGCTTCCGGGTTCGCAGGACGCCGCCTGGGCACGGGGTGGGGTGGCAGGAACTGGTGGTCGAGCCGAAGTGGACGGTACCCGGACGGTCCGACAGCGCCCGGCGACGTGTTCCGGGGCCTACTCGGGCAGACGCTCCACCAGTGGGTTGCCGGCCACCCACTCGGCGGTCTCGGCGTACTTGCGCGCGATGTACTCCTCCAGGCGGGCGCGCTCCACCCGCCACTGGCCCCGGCCGCCGATCTTGATCGCTGGAAGCTCGCCGCTGCGCACCATGTGGTAGACCTGCGAGTCCGAGACGTTCAGCTCGGCGGCGACGTCGGACAAGAGCAGGAACCTGGGTTCCACAGAAGAACTCCCGGTAGTCGGTGGCTGCCTTAGTTTGCCATCGACTGCGGCCTCGTCGCCTCCGCCGTCAGGTCCCGCCCCGGCAGCGGACTGGAGTAGACCACGCTGGTGGTGACCGCGCCGAGCCCGGCAATCCGGCCCGCCACCTGCTCCAGGTGGCCCATGGACCGGGCGACGACCTTGAGTACGAAGCAGTCCTCCCCGGTCACGTGGTGCGCCTCCACGATCTCCGGAGTGCTGTCGAGCAGCGCGTGGAAGGGGCGGTAGTTGCCGGTCGGATAGCGGAGCCGGACGAAGGCGAGGATGTGCAGGCCGATCCGCTCCGGCACCACCACGGCCCGGTAGCCGGCGACCACCCCGGCCTCCTCGAGTCGGCGTACCCGCTCGGTGACCGCGCTCGGCGACATCGCGACCAGCCGGGCCAGTTCGGCGAAGCTGGCTCGGCCGTCCCGTTGGAGTTCCGCGAGAATCCGCCAGTCGGTCGAGTCGAGTCTCGGGGAATCACCGGTCACGAGCGGAGAATACCGCTGTTCCAATGCCGTTCCCAGGCCAGCGCCGGGGAATCTGCCTTCTGGTGGAGACGCTGCGGCCGTACCGTTTCGGCATGACCACGACCTCGAACCCGGTGCTGGCGGTGCCGCCGGCCGCGCCCGACCAGGCCGGCGCCTGGTTCGCCGCCAAGCTCGCGGTGCAGACGGACGTCTCCGACGTGCACGCCGCGCTCGACACCGGCGACCCCGGCTTCGTCCTGCTGGACACCCGGGAACTGGCCGCCTGGCGGCAGGGGCACATTCCCGGCGCGATCCACCTACCCTCCCGGATGATCCCGATGCGCGCCGCTCGGCTGCTCGACCCGGACGTCCCGCTGGTCACCTACTGCTGGGGGCCCGGCTGTGACGGCGCGACGAAGGCGGCTCTCGCGCTGAGCAGCCGGGGCTACCGGGTCAAGGAGATGATCGGCGGCATCGAGTACTGGATCCGGGAGGGCTTCCCGATCCGGGTCGCCGGGGCCGGCCTGGTGACCCGGGCGGTCGATCCGCTGACCGCCCCGCCGCGGCCGGCGGCGATGTCCCGCTGACCGCCTCCGCTGCGGATGGCGGCGGTGTGCCCCGGCCCGGTCCCGGGTCCGCTGCCGGTCGGCACGCCGCGGGTGTACTACCGTCGCGGGTGAGTGGTGCGACGCCGTGGCCCGGACCGGGCACCGTCGCGGTTCGGCGTCGAACGGGGGAGACCTACGGTGACAGACCAACTCGTCCGGGCGTATGTCCCGGCCACCCTGCCGATGCTCGCCGAGTTGCGCCAGGAGGGCTGGATCACGGCCGTCCAGGGGCACGCGGTCACTCCCGAACTGCGCGAGTGGTACGCCGAGGGCGACGAGGAGGAGCTGGAGTACGTCGCCTTCACCCGGGCCGCACAGGAGGCATTGCGGCTGCTCCGGGCCGATCCGCAGGCGCCCCGGCGTCGGGTCGTCGTCGCCGTCGATCTCCCCCCGGGGTCCGTCACTCGGCCCGATCCCGAACTCGGCTCCAGCACCGTACGGCTGGGCGGGCGGATCGGGATCGGCTCGGTCGCCGCCATCCACGTGGACGGTGCCGACGCGGCGGACGACGTGAAGGCGGCGGTCGAGGTGGTCGAACAGGCCCTGGCCGGCGACCCGGACGCGCAGTTCACCGTGGACGGCGCCGAGGACCACGAACTGGAGTGGTACGACCCCTCGGAGCTGGACGGGCTCTCCGGCGCCACCGGCTGACCCGGACACCCGATCCGGAGCCGTCGGCCGGGGCGCCGGTTCAGGGCGTGCCGGCCGCCATCTTGAGGCAGTTGAGCACGGCGCCGTCGACCGCTGCGATCTCGTCCGGGTTCGTACTCGTCTCGCCCGCCACGAACGCCTCGCGCTGCTCTACCGTCGCGTTCTCCATGTACCAGTCGGCCAGGCAGTTGATCGCCTTGTCGGGGCTACCCGCCATGCGCGGGTCGGTGCGGACCTTCGCCACCACGTCGTCCCGGTCGGGTCCGCTGTCCGCACAGCCGGCCAGGGCGAGCGCGAGTCCGGTCGCGGCGAGAGTGGCGGCGGCAGTTCTGAGGATGTTGACCACGACACCAGTCTATGGCTGACCGGCAGTTGTCAAGCCATGTTTCTGATCGAATCCGCCCGATGTCCGGTGGCTGCACAGTGGATGCTAGCTGCTCGGCAGCCCGCGACCCTCCGGGAGCAGCCCGCCTCGACGCTGCTGGTCGGGTACGACGTGAAGGCGCCGGACCGGGCGGGCCTGGACCCGGCAGACGCGAGCGGCGCGTACCGGAGTGCCGGAGACGCTCAGCGACCGGCCTTGGCGACCGGTTCGGGGCGGTCCGCCGGCCGGTCGTCGTCCCCGCCGCTCCGAGGGTCCTCCCCGTCCCCGCCGGCCGGCTCGGCGGCCCCGGCCTGATGCCCGGCGGCCTGATCCTCAGCGGCGCGATCCTCAGCGGCCTGATCCTCGACGGTCGGATCCTCAATCGGGTCGTCGACCTTGTCCGTCGGCCCGGCGCCCTCGGCACCGCCCCGATCGGAGTCGTCCGGGCCGGACGGCGTCCCGGCCGACTCCTCGGCCGGCCGGAGCGTACGGCCAAAGGCGATCATCGCGGTGAGCGAGCCGACGAAGAGCACCAGCATCAGGTGGTTTATCCGGGAACGGCCGAGGTCGGCCTGCACGATCTGGTCGGCATCGCTGATCGCACCGGCCAGCCGGATCACCTCCGCCCCGGCGGTCCGGGTGAGGATCTCGGTGGTGAGCAGCAGCAGCCCTGGCCCGGCACCCGCGATCAGGTACGCCGGCCAGCGCGGCGGCGGCAGGGCGGCGGTGGCCCGCTCGACGGCCCGCCGTCCGGCCGCCCGGAGGTAACCGAACACCAGCAGTCCGGCAGCCAGACCGCTGGCCAGCGAGACGGTCCGGGCGAACCAGTGGGACGCGTTGATCTGCGACGCCTCGGTGTCGCCGAATCCGTACAGGTCGAGCAACGGGTCCTTGAAGTAGTTCAGCACGAAGCCGACCGCGAAGACGGCGAGCCCGGCGGCGACGATGGCGGCCACCACCAGCGTGTTGCGCAGCCCACCGACGATGGCACCGACCGTGGCGGCCGCCGCGACGGTGCCGGCGAGGACCATGATCGCCGAACCCTCGCCGTAGCTGAGGGTGACCACCAGCGCGGCGAGGAACCCGACGGAGAGGCCGACGGCCAGCGACACGGCGAACCGGGGGGTACTGCGCCAGATGCCGACCCGGGTCATCAGATTGCCCAGGAGAAGGCTGACCGCGGCCCCGCCGAGCAGGCTCGCCGAGATCAGCCCGGGCAGCGCGTACGCGGCCAGGGTGATCGCCATCGAACTGAGCCCGGCCGAGGAGATCTCCGACTTGGCCGACCAGAGCATCGCGGCCAGCCAGCCCAGGGCGAGTACCGCGAGGACGAGTGCGCCGGGCGCCGACACCGGGGACGGGGCGGCCGTCACCGGCGCCTCCGGCTCCACCGGTCGGTCGGGAGCCTCGGGAGCCGGGGTCGCGGTCGTGCCGGACTCTTTCGTCATCATCTCCCCTTCAGCGGATGGCCGGCGTGGCGGCGGGGCGGCGACGGGATCTGCGGTGGTCCGGACCGGCCGCCGGTTCCTCAGCGTACGCGGGGGCGGTCGGGGCGCTGGCCCGGTGCCGGTACGGACGGGCCGCACCGAATCTTCGCGGCGGGTGGCGCCGACCGGCCGGCCGGTACTGGCCACCCCGGTGACCGGGGGGTACCCGCCGGGTGGCGATCGACTGCGGCCGCCTCCACCGGCGCGCCCCGCCAGGCCGGCCGGCAGCGGCAACCATGTAAGGATTGGCGCAGGTCCCGCCCCCGCACCCCCGGCATCTTCCGGGGCACGGGGCGAGGTGTCCGGCCGACCGGTCGGCACCAGCGGGTCCGGTTTCGCCGTCGCTGTCGAGATCGCCCAGGAGAATCCCATGGACGCCGTTCTCTCCGTACCCGAGCCGCACAACGAGCCGGTCCGCGACTACGCCCCCGGCAGTGCGGAGCGGGCCAGCCTGCAACGCCGGCTCGCCGAGCTGGCCGCCGAACGGCTCGAACTGCCGATGACCATCGGCGGTACGCAACGGATGGGCGCGGGTGCCGCGATCGACGTCGTAGCGCCGCACCGGCACCAGCATGTGCTGGGGGTCACCCACAACGCAACCAACGCGGATGCGCAGGCGGCGGTGACGGCCGCGAAGCAAGCTGCCCCGATGTGGCGGGATTTGTCCTTTGCAGACCGGGCTGCCGTTTTCCTCCGGGCCGCCGACCTGCTCGCCGGCCCCTGGCGGGACACCCTGAACGCGGCGACGATGCTCGGCCAGTCCAAGACGGCGATCCAGGCCGAGATCGACTCCGCCTGTGAGCTGATCGACTTCCTGAGGTTCAACGTCGCCTTCGCCCGCAAGCTCCTCGCCGAGCAGCCGCTCTCGTCGAGCGGGGTGTGGAACCGGTTCGACCACCGGCCGCTGGAGGGCTTCGTCTACGCCGTCACGCCGTTCAACTTCACCGCGATCGCCGGAAACCTGCCTGCCGCACCCGCGCTGGTCGGCAACACGGTGGTCTGGAAGCCGGCACCGACCCAGCAGCTCGCCGCGCACTACACGATGCGGCTGTTCGAGGCGGCCGGCCTGCCGCCCGGCGTGATCAACATGGTCACCGGGGACGGCATCGCGGTCTCCGAGGTCACCCTCGCCGACCCCGACCTGGCCGGCATCCACTTCACCGGTTCGACCAAGGTGTTCCAGAAGCTGTGGCAGGGCGTCGGCGAGAACATCGCGAACTACCGGGGCTACCCCCGGCTGGTCGGCGAGACCGGCGGCAAGGACTTCGTGGTCGCGCACCCGAGCGCCGACGTCGACGCGCTGCACACCGCGCTGATCCGGGGGGCGTACGAGTACCAGGGGCAGAAGTGCTCGGCCGCGTCCCGGGCGTACGTGCCCCGCTCGCTCTGGGAGGGCGGCCTGCGGGACCGGCTGGCCGCCACCGCCGACGGGCTGGCGTACGGCGACGTCGCCGACTTCACCAACTTCGGCGGTGCGGTGATCGACGCCAAGGCGTTCGCCCGGCACACCGACGCGCTGGACCTGATCGGAAGCGACTCCGCCTGCCGGGTCGTGGCCGGCGGCACCGCCGACGACTCGGTCGGCTGGTTCGTCCGGCCGACCCTCTTCGAGTGCGACGACCCCGGGCACAAGTCGTTCACCACCGAATACTTCGGGCCGATCCTCGGCGTGCACGTCTACGAGGACGCCCGCTTCGAGGAGACCGTACGGCAGGCCGAGTCCGTCGCTCCGTACGCCCTGACCGGTTCGATCTTCGCCACCGATCGCCGGGTGGTCGACTGGGCCACCGAGACCCTGCGGTACGCGGCCGGCAACTTCTACATCAACGACAAGCCGACCGGTGCGGTGGTCGGGCAGCAGCCGTTCGGCGGTGCCCGGGCGAGCGGTACCAACGACAAGGCCGGCTCCTGGCACAACCTGGCCCGGTGGATGTCGCCGCGCACCGTGAAGGAGACCTTCGCCCCGCCGACCGACCACCGCTACCCGCACATGGGCTGATTCCTCTCCGGCAGCCGGGCTGGTGCCCGCCCGGCCTCCCCGGTTCGTGCCAGCCCGGCCGCGCCCGGTTCGCCGTCCGATCCGATCGACCTAGCGTCACTCCCAGACAGCGGAAAGTGATCGTCTGCCGACCAGTGGCGGTGGGGCGGACGGCTACCCGGGTCAGGGGAGGACACGTGATCAATCGCGTGCTTGGCGGCCGCTACCGAATCATCCGAGAGGTCGCCTCGGGGGCGACCGGGGTCGTCTGGCGAGCCGTGGACCTGTGCTGCGGCGAACCGGTGGCGGTCAAGACGCTGCGGCCGCGTGCCGCCGGCCGGCCGGACCTGGTGGCCGCGTTCGTCGCCGAGACGGAGCTGGTCGCCGGCCTCGACCACCCCTGCCTGGTGCGGCCGCGGGACGTACTCGGGCAGGGGCCGGAGCGGGCGCTGGTGATGGAACTGGTCGAGGGGGAGGACCTGCGGTGGCGGCTGCACCGCACCGGGCCGGTCCCACCGGCGATCGCGGCCGAGGTGTCGGCACAACTCGCCGGTGCGCTGGCCTACCTGCACGTCCGGCAGATCGTGCACGGCGACGTGAAGCCGGGCAACCTGGTGGTGCCGGCCGACGGCGGCCTGGTCCGGCTGGTCGACTTCGGCGCGGCTCGCCGGGTGGGCGCCGGACCGGCCTGGCCGGACACCCAGGCCACTCCCGAGTACGTGGCCCCGGAGGTGGTCGGCGGCGGCCCGCCCACCCCGGCCAGCGACGTCTACGCGCTCGGCGTCCTGCTTTTCGAACTGGTCAGCGGCCGCAGCCCGTACCGGGGCGGGCCGCCGGCCGAGGTACTCGACCGGCACCGCACCTGCCGCCCGGTGCCGCCGCCCGGGCTGCCTCCGGTGGTCTGGCAGTTCGTCGAGGACTGCCTGGCGGCTGATCCGACCGACCGGCCCGACGCGGTGCGGGCCGCCGCCCGGCTGCGGGGCATGGAGCCGGCGCTGGACGGACTGACCGCGCTGCCCAGGCCCGCCGCCGACCAGGTCACCTGGTGGCCCCGGATCGCCGGACCGGTCACCGGGAGGGCTCCGGTCGGCCGCCGACCGGAGCGGCCGCCGACCGTGCCGGTCAGTGGTCCGGGCGGCTCCGGATCCGCCGGGCGGGGCTCGGCCGGCTCGGCCGGTACCGTCCTGCGGCCCACCCCGTCGGCGGTGCCGCGGTTCGGTGACCGCCGGGGCCGGCCTCCCACGGCGGCCGCCCTGGCGGGTGCCGGTGCGCTCGTCGCCGCGACGCCGCTGGCCACGGTACCGACGCCTGCCGCCGGGTCCCTCTGCCCGCCCCGCGTCGTTCGGTGAGCCCGTCCGCCCTGCCGGCGCCTCGGACCGGCCTCGGACCGGCGGGGCGGACCGGCGGGGCGGACCGGTGGTGGCCTTCCGGCAAAAACCCACATAAGCGATGAAAGTTGACTAACCTCCCCAATTGACACTTGCCCGTGACCGCCTGTGCGCGCCGCCGGGACCACCGAAGCGGTCCACCGGGCGGCTCGGTACGGTTCACCGGGCGGCTCGGTACGGTTCACCGGGCGGCTCGGCGGTCGGCCGGGTGCCTACGGCGGGTGGCGCGGTGCGGCTCGCGGCAGAGGCGCGTGGAGGTGTCCGCCGGGGCGGCACGCGCCCGTCCGGTGGTCGGCTCCGCCGTGCCCCGGCGACCCCGATCCATCGATCGTCCTCATCCGACTGTCGCCCCAGAACAGTGCACAGTGGAGACAAAGACCAGCGGATAGTGCCAAATCCTGGACGCGGCGCCGGCAAAGTGGCAGCGTGGAGGCCATGGCGGATGTTGCAATCAATCCCACCGCGGCAGCCCTGCTCGGGCTGCTCCACGAAGGACCGATGACAGGCGGCCAGTTGATGGCCGCCGCCGAGCGGCGCCTGGCGCCGTACTGGTCGATGACCCGGAGCCAGGTCTACCGGGAGTTGCCGGCCCTGGCCGAGCAGGGACTCGTCCGGCTCGGCAAGCCGGGTCCCCGGTCCAGTCAGCCGTACGCGATCACGGCGGCCGGAAAACGCACCTTCTCCCGCTGGCTCACCGAGACGCCGGGGCGGGACACGGTGCGTAACCCGACCGCGCTGCGGGTCGCCTTCGGCCCGCAGCACTCGGCCACCCAGTTGCGCAACCTGATGACCAGCGCCAACGAATACCACACCGAGGCGCTCGCGGCAGCCCGGGAGCAGGCCCGGGACGCCAAGAAGGCCGGTGACTCGTACGGTGCCGCCGCCCTGGAGTTCGCGGTCGCGTACCACAAGGCGGCCCTGTCCTGGCTGAAGAGCGCACCGGTCTGACCCGGCCCCGGCCCGGCCGGCCGGTTCGGGCGGCACCCGACGGACGCGCCGGAGCGCTTCGTTGCCGGCGGCGACCCGGTCCCGCGGACGACCAGTACTCTTGACTGTCGTGACCGCTGCCGATTACGCCGACCAACTCAAGGATCTTGACGCTACGCTCCGCAACATCGAGGCCGTCCTCGATGTTGATCGCCTGCGTCAGGCCAAGGCGGAGCTGGAGGAGGCGGCCTCCGCGCCGGACCTGTGGGACGACCAGGCCCGGGCGCAGGAGGTGACCTCCAGGCTTTCGTACGTCAACGGAGAGATCGACAAGCTGGAGAGCCTGCGCGCCCGGCTCGACGATGCCCGGGTGCTGCTGGAACTCGCCGAGGCGGAGGCTGACGCGGGCGTGCTCGGCGAGGTCGAGACGGAGATCGGCGGGCTGACCAAGGCCATCCAGGAGATGGAGGTTCGTACCCTGCTGTCCGGGGAGTACGACTCCCGGGAGGCGCTGGTCGCGATCCGGGCGGGCGCGGGCGGGGTGGACGCGGCCGACTTCGCGGAGATGCTGCTCCGGATGTACCTGCGCTGGGCCGAGCGGCACGGCTATCCGACCGAGGTCTACGAGACGTCGTACGCAGAGGAGGCGGGGCTGAAGTCGGCCACCTTCGCGGTCAAGGTCCCGTACGCGTACGGGACGCTCAGCGTCGAGGCCGGCACGCACCGGCTGGTCCGGATCAGCCCCTTCGACAACCAGGGGCGCCGGCAGACCAGCTTCGCCGGGGTCGAGGTGCTGCCGGTCACCGAACAGACCGACCATATCGACATTCCGGAAAACGAGCTGCGGGTCGATGTCTACCGGTCGTCAGGTCCCGGTGGGCAGAGCGTGAACACCACCGACTCGGCGGTGCGGATCACGCACATCCCGACCGGGATCGTGGTCACCTGCCAGAACGAGAAGTCCCAGCTCCAGAACAAGGCGTCCGCGCTGCGCGTGCTCCAGTCCCGGCTGCTGGAGCGCAAGCGCCAGGAGGAGCAGGCCAAACTGGAGGGCCTGAAGACCGACGCCGCCGGGTCGTGGGGCGACCAGATGCGCTCGTACGTCCTGCACCCGTATCAGATGGTGAAGGATCTGCGTACCGAGCAGGAGACGGGCAACCCGGCGTCGGTGTTCGACGGTGATTTGGACGGATTTATCGAGGCTGGCATCCGTTGGCGCAAGCAGCGTCAGCTCGCCGGTGACGCCGCGTGAACACGGCTCGCGTCCACGTCGCTGCGGTGTGTCGACATCGGTGATCGTTTCCATGTGCAGGGCGTGAGGAACGCCGGACGCAGTGCAGTTTCACGATAAATGTGGCGCGGACAGGCCGGCCTCCGGGCTTGGCCTTTTCGTTACGACGCGTAGACTCACCACCCGTGATTCAGCTTGAGCAAGTGACGAAGACGTACCCGAAGGCGTCCCGGCCGTCGCTCGACAGCGTGTCGGTCTCGATCGAGAAGGGTGAGTTCGTCTTCTTCATCGGTCCCTCCGGTTCCGGCAAGTCGACAATCATCAAGCTGCTGCTGCACGAGGTGACCCCGAACAAGGGTCGGGTGATGGTCAACAACAAGGACGTCACCTCGATGCGCTCCTGGAAGATCCCGAACTTCCGGCGCTCGATCGGCTGCGTCTTCCAGGACTTCCGGCTGCTGCCCAACCGCACGGCGTACGAGAACGTCGCGTTCGCCCTCGAGGTCATCGGCAAGACCAAGGCGGTCGCCCGCCGCGTCGTGCCCGAGGTGCTGGAGCTGGTCGGGCTCGGTGGCAAGGAGCACCGGTACCCGCACGAGCTCTCCGGCGGTGAGCAGCAGCGTGTCGCGGTGGCGCGGGCCTTCGTCAACCGGCCGCTGATCCTGCTGGCCGACGAGCCCACCGGAAACCTCGACCCGGACACCTCGATCGAGATCATGCGCCTGCTGGACCGGATCAACCGCACCGGTACCACGGTCGTGATGGTCACCCACGACTCCAACATCGTCAACCAGATGCGCCGTCGCGTCATCGAGATCGAGAGTGGTCGCATCGTGCGTGACCAGGCCCGGGGCGTCTACGGCTGACCGTGCCCCGCCGCCCGGGCGTGGCCAGCCCCCGTCCTGCCCGGCACCGGCCCCGAATCGACGATGAACGACCCCTGCGGAGATCCGGAAGGAACCCCCGATGCGCTTGAAATACGTCCTGTCCGAGGTGTTGGTCGGGCTGTGGCGCAACGTGACCATGACCATCGCGATGATCATCACGATGGCGGTCTCACTCACCATGCTCGGCGCGAGTGGCCTGATGTACCTCCAGGTCGACGCCATGAAAGACGCGTACTACAAGGACATCGAGGTGTCGATCTTCCTCGATGCCGGGGTGACCGAGCAGCAGCGCACCGAGTTGCAGACCGCGCTGGAGGGCGACCCGCTCGTCCGGGAGGTCAAGTACGAGTCCAAGCAGGAGGCCTACGAGCGGTTCAGGAAGCTGTTCGCGGACTCGCCCGACCTGGTCGAGGCGGTGCAGGCGGAGAAGCTTCCCGAGTCGTTCCGGGTCAACCTGGTCAACCCGGAGCAGTACGAGCAGATCCTCGACAACTACAAGGACCGCGAGGGGATCGACGACATCATCGACCAACGTCGGCTGCTCGAACAGATCTTCAACATCCTCAACGCGATCCAGAACATGGCCCTGGTCTCCGCCTCGGTGATGGCGATCGCCGCGCTGCTGCTGGTCGCGAACACGATCCAGGTGGCCGCCTACAGCAAGCGCCGTGAGGTCGCGGTGATGAAGTTGGTCGGTGCCTCCAACTGGTTCATCCAGGCGCCGTTCGTGCTGGAGGCCGTGGTGGCCGGCCTGCTCGGCGCGATCATCGGGTTCGGCGCGCTCGTACTGGGCAAGATCTTCCTGCTCGACGGCTCGCTGCGGGACCTGACCGACCTGCTCACACCGATCGAGTGGAGCACGGTGCTGCTGATGTTCCCGTTCATGGCCGGGGTCGGTGGTCTGGTCAGTGCCGTCACCGCCTGGGTGACGCTCCGGTTCTACCTGAGGGTCTAGCCCTCCGCCGCCGTGGCGGCCGTCGATCAACCGCAGGGCCCCTGGCACAGCGCAAAAAGCGCGAGCCAGGGGCCCTGTGCCGCGAGGTAGCATTGCGCGGTTGTTCACGGGTACGACGAGGAACACGCACGAGCACGACGAGGAAGGGGTGTGGCGCCGATGCCACGGGAGAAGGGGCGGAAGGTCGTCGCCTCCAACCGCAAGGCGCGGCACGACTACGCCATCCTCGACACCTACGAGGCGGGCATGGCGTTGACCGGCACCGAGGTCAAGTCGCTGCGTGCCGGCCGGGCGTCCCTGGTCGACGCCTTCGCCCAGGAGCGGGACGGCGAGATCTACCTGCACGGCATGCACATCCCGGAGTACGCCCAGGGGACGTGGACCAACCACGAACCCCGGCGTACCCGCAAACTGCTGCTGAACCGCCAGGAGATCAGCCGGCTCATCGGCAAGCTGAAGGAGAGCGGGCTGACCCTGGTGCCGCTCTCGGTCTACTTCTCGGACGGCTGGGCCAAGGTCGAGATCGGCCTGGCCAAGGGCAAGAAGTCGTACGACAAGCGGCAGGATCTGGCCAAGCGGGACGCCGACCGGGAGATCGCCAAGGTTGCCGGTCGACGCGGCAAGGGCATGGGCTGACCTGAGCCGACTCGTCCAGCGCCGTGTCCGCTGCCTGCGGTTTGGGAGCGCTGGGACGGCTGTGACGGACGTTACGGTCCGGATGTCCGGTTCGGTCGGTGTGGCGGGCCGGTATCCGGAATGAAGTCGGCGGGGCGAGGCGTTAGGCTTGGGGAGACCGCCGAGAGGCGGTGCGGAAACTCCACCGGCCCACCCGGGCCGGTCGGACACAGGGGGTGACTGGTTTCGACTTCGTACGTTACGGCAGGGGAAGCGAGCCGAGGAAGCCGACGTCGTCTCGAGAATCGTTCGTCGGAAACCAATAAGCGCCAAGCAGAATCGCGCTGACTTCGCTCTCGCCGCCTGAGGCGAGTAGCGAGTCTGTCGGCCTGGGAGTGCCTTCGACCCAGTTAGCCGGCATCAGCTAGGAGGCTGGCCAATCGGACCCGGTCGCGGGGTCCGTGCGGCGAGATTAATCAGCGACTGGGCCCGTCACACCGACTCGCTCGCGTGATCGGAGGGGCCGAGTAGAGGCACAGCGAGCTGCGCTCGGAGAAGCCCTGGCAAGGCGACGAAGGACCCGGGTTCGATTCCCGGCACCTCCACGACAACGGCTGCGCCCCGGTCCGCAGGGACCGGGGCGCAGCCGTCACCGCGTCTGCCCGATCCCACCGCCCCCCCGCAGCCCGTCGCCGCCCCGTCAGCCGGGGCTGCTGGGGCGGCCGGGGCCAATGGGACTTACGGGACAGATGAGCCGGTTCGCAAGGGTCGACAGCGGTACGCGCTGAGCCGCACCATCGGGATTACATCCGGTAGGTGCCGCTCCGCGGGAGGTGGTCATGCCGACCGATTCGAACCAGCACCAACTGTCGATCTCCGTGCCCTCCGAGTCACCCACACCGGGGACGCCGACCGGGTCGGCCACGTTGCGGATGGTCCGACGCCGCCGGGCCGCACTGCTGGGCGAGATCCACCTCTTGGAGCAGGCGCTCGCCGCACCGGCCCGGGACCCCGGCTGGCGACCCCGGGTCCGCAGCAGCCTCGGGGGACTGCGGTGCGCCTTCGCCGAGCACATGGTGAGCACCGAGGGACCGGACGGGCTCTACGCCGAACTGCTGGACCACGCGCCGCGACTGGCTCGGGGCGTACACGTGCTGATCCGGGAACACGCGGCGGTGGTCGACACGATGTCCGCCCTGCAACGTCGGGTCGACCTGCCGGAGATCGGCGTCACCGAACTCCGGAACTGGGCGACCGACCTGCTCCGGGAGCTCTCCCGGCACCGGCAGCGCGGCGCAGACCTGGTCTACGAGGCGTACCAGACGGACATCGGCGGGGAGACCTGAACCGATCCGTCCGGCCGGCGCCGCGCGGGGTCAGGGCAGGTCGATCGGCAGCCTGATGCCGTCGAGGCTGTGCGGGCACGGGCAGTCGCGGTCGGTGGAGAGCCGCCCGACCGCGTCGAGCAACACCTCCCGCAGCCGCGCGGTGTTCTCGCCGAAGACCCGGAACACCTCCTCCTGGGTCACCGCGTGTCCACCTTCCACACCGGCGTCGAGATCCGTGACCAGCGCCACGGCGGTGTAGCAGAGCGCGAGTTCGCGGGCGAGTACGGCCTCCGGATGCCCGGTCATGTTGATGATCGCCCCACCCATCGCGGAGTACCAGCGCGACTCGGCCCGGGTGGAGAATCTCGGTCCTTCCACCACCACCATCGTGCCACCGTCCTGCGCCTCGATCCCGTGTGCGGCCGTGGCGGCCAGTACGGTGCCACGGCCCCGGGGGCAGTACGGGTCGGCGAAGGAGACGTGCACGGCGCCCCGGTCGTAGTAGGTCTGTGCCCGGCCACTCGTCCGGTCGACGAGCTGGTCCGGAACCACGAACGTTCCCGGGCCGAGTTCCGGGCGCAGCCCGCCGACGGCACAGGGGGCGAGGATCTGGCGTACGCCCAGCGACCGCAACGCCCACAGGTTCGCCCGGTACGGGATCAGGTGCGGCGGGAACCGGTGATCGCGCCCGTGCCGGGGCAGGAAGGCGACCGCCCGCCCCGCCACCTGCGCCACCGTGATCGGATCGGACGGCGGCCCGTACGGCGTCTCGACCCGGTGCTCGGTGGCGTCCTCCAGTAGGGCGTAGAGCCCGGATCCGCCGATCACCGCGAGTTCCGCCTGCGGACCCATGCCCCCGCCTCTCCTGCTCAACGCTCGTCCGGGCTGCCGATTGTCGTCAAAGCGCTCTGTGGACTAGCCCTACAGACCTTAACCAGGGCCAGTGCCGCAAGCTATGGTGCGTGGCATGGCGTTTACTGCGCGCAGGATCACCATCGATCCTGTCGATCCGGCGAGGCCGGTGAAGGGCCGGGCCGTGGTGACCGACGACAAGACGCGGCGGCGGCCCGGGGAGTGGTTCCTGATCCTCGGGCCGGCCGAGTAACGGTGGCTGGCGTGTACGGCGAGGGGCAGGCGATCGGGGGGCGGTCAATGGAGTCGATGACCGGGCAGTTGCTGGTCGCGACCCCTGCGCTGAAGGACCCGAACTTCGACCGGACCGTGGTGCTGTTGGTCGCGCACGAGGCGGGCGGCGCACTCGGGGTGGTGCTCAACCGGGCGACCGAGGTGCCGGTCTCCGAGGTGCTCGGCGCCTGGGGCGGGCTGGCCCGGGACCCGGCGGTGCTCTTCGAGGGCGGCCCGGTACAGCCGGAGTCGGCGATCTGCCTGGCCCGGATGCGTACCCCGACCCAGCGGGTGAAGGGCATCCACCAGGTGACCGGGGCGGTCGGCACGGTGGACCTCTCGGTCGACCCGGACCGGCTTCGGGACGCTGTCACCGGGATCCGCGTCTTCGCCGGCTACTCCGGCTGGTCTCCGGGGCAGGTCGAGGAGGAGGTCGCCCGGGGCTCCTGGTTCGTCCTGGACGCCCTGCCCGGCGACGCGTTCATGGAGCGCCCCGACGACCTGTGGCCGATGGTGCTCCGCCGGCAGGGCGGGATCATGGCGGCGGTCGCGCACTTCCCGCCGGACGTACTGCTCAACTGACCCCGGACGGCACGATGCCCCCTCGGATGACCCGGGCCGCGAGGGTGTGTACTATTGCGCGGGTGCCCGGGAGACCGGGCAGGCAGTGCAGCAAGGGGCCGTGGCGCAGCTGGTAGCGCACCACACTGGCAGTGTGGGGGTCAGGGGTTCGAGTCCCCTCGGCTCCACCTTGTGTTTGTGCAGGTGAATTGGCATCAGTCATCGACTGGTGCCAATTCCTTGTGATCTTGTGGTCACAGCCCGTGGTCGGGGCCCCAGCAGCCGCCGACAACAGCGCCGTCTGCGTTGATTTCCTGCGCCCGGTGCTCTCGCCGGGCGAGAATCGGTGTCGGGGTACCGGCAGAAGGACAAGGCCAAGTACGGCTCGAAGTGCAGACCCTGCACCGGGTCAGCCCGTCCCCAGCGATTGGACACCTCGCCAAACTTCGGATCTGTCGAGAATCCCCGAGAATAACCGTCCGTAACACGAGTGTTCCCGAGTGCCGCGAGCCGATCGCTTCCGGATCTGGCTCCCGCTACTTTCTTCGTGCCTCTCATGGAGGGGTGCAGGCCGGCGGTCCCGGCATGACTCATGGCTCCTGTCGTTGATGACCTCAGAGGTGGTATCACCGGGACCGCAGGGCGTTCGTGACCGCTGATAGGGATCTGGCCCGTGCATACGGAGGCCTTTGTCGCGTGGCTGCCGGCGCGTCGTCCAAGACTGGCCTGCTCTCACAGCAAGGAGAGCGATCGTTGTCCATCGCACAGCCCGGCGAGCGTCAGGGGTTCGAGGTGTTCTGCGGCGTCGACGTCGCCCGGGCGACGCACCACGCGGTCGCGCTGGATCACGGGGGCCGGCGGCTGGTCGACCGTCCGCTACCCAACAACGAGGCCGCCTTGCGCACCTCGTTCAGCGAGCTCACCGTGCATGGGCAGGTCTTGGTGGTGGTCGACCAGCCCGCGTCGATCGGGGCCCTGGCCATCGCCGTCGCGCGACATGGGAATCGAAGTCGGCTATCTTCCCGGGCTGGCGATGCGCCGCATCGCCGATCTGTATCCCGGCGAGGGCAGGACCGACGCACGAGACGCGTTCGTCATCGCCGACGCCGCCCGCACATTGCCGCACACGCTGCGTCGGGTCGGCCCGATGAGCAGGCCGTGGCCGCGCTGGGAGTTCTCGCCGGATACGACGCCGACCTGGCGAACGAGGCGACCCGATTGACCAACCGACTGCATGACGCATTACTGCACGTCCACCCAGCGCCGGCAAGATGCTAGGTCGCCATCTGCGCCGCCGCGGCGTCCTCGAACTGCTGTCGACGGCTGGGACGCCGCAGCAGCTTTGTGCTCTCGACGAGACCGCGCTGCGGCGGGCCTTGGCGCCGCGATCGCCACGTCTCGCGGTGACCCTGCCCGGGCAGGTCCTCACCGCGCTGGGCGAACAGAGCGTCGTCATCCCGGCAACAGCCCAGTACGGGCGAGTGATCAGCGGGGTCGCGGCCCAGCTGCTCATGGTGCTGGACGAGCGGGTCCGCATCGCTCAGGATCTGGACGCCCTTTTGGAGCAGCATCCGCTCGCTGGCGTACTGACCTCGATGCCCGGAGTCGGGGCGAGAACCGCAGTGGCGTTGCTACTCACCCTGGGCGACGGCACCGCGTTTCGCAGCCCCGCGCATCTGGCCGCCTACGCCGGTCTCGCGCCGGTGACCCGCCAGTCCGGGCGCACCATCCGCGGGGAGCGACCAGCGTCATAGGGACACCTCTGTGTCATCCATCAAGGAGCGGGGCCGGTCAAGCCGGGGTGGGCTGGTTGGTTCGGTGTTGACGTCGGACGAGGGCGTGTT
Organism: Plantactinospora veratri; assembly: GCF_036421995.1. NCBI lineage: Bacteria > Bacillati > Actinomycetota > Actinomycetes > Micromonosporales > Micromonosporaceae > Plantactinospora > Plantactinospora veratri. The sequence goes on along the minus strand of NZ_JAZGQL010000017.1, from coordinate 264,323 downwards.
GAGGTGCCGCCTCCTGGTGGGGTGGCGGTGATCGTTGTGGGGTGTGGTCGTGTTCGCCAGGTTCCGGGTGACGCCGGAAGGGCAGGCCGAGGGCTCGGCTGCCGGTCATCCATTCGCCACGGTCATGTTGGCTTGCGCGCGGGCGGACGTCTGAGCGCGCGGGGCGAGGCAGCATCAGCTGAGGCGGCGGCCGAGCCGAGCATGACCCATTCGGCGGTGTTGAGCATCAGGCCTGCACCTGGCCGACCGGGGTCGCCCCCGGGCGGGTCCACTGGGGGATGGGCCGGCCGTCGCGGCGGAACCAGCTCTGCGCCGGATCCTGGGGCCAGCCCTCGGGCGAGTCCTCCCAGGTCTCCTGACGCCCGTAGACCGTCATATCCAGCAGTTGCAGGGCCGGCATCATCGCCTCGCAACCGCGGCCGTCGGTCTGGTACGTGAGGAAGACCCGGTCGCCGTCGCGGAGGAAAACCGCTATGGCTTCCTGAGGAAGGGTCGGGTCGTCGACCCCGTCAGTGGAGTACCAGGGGTGTGTGTAGCCCATGAACTCCCGAAACGGAGCGAACTGCTCGTAGGGTCCTTCGCACCAGACGGCGAACGAGACTCCCCGGGCGTGCAGGTAGGTGGCGTCCTGGAAGTTCCAGATCGTGGCGGTGCAGCCGCGGCACTGGCCCTCGAACGGCTCGTCGCGGTGCCACATGTGCTGGAAGACGAAGAGCTGATCGCGTCCTTCGAACGTGTCCAGCAGGGTGGTGGGGCCATTGGCGCCGACGAGTTGGAGGCCAGCGTTGACCTCGGTCATCGGCAGCCGGCGGCGGGCCGCGGCGATCGCGGAGCCCTCGCGAGTGTGGGCCTTCTCCCGGACGAGCAGGGCCGCGCGTTCGCGGCTCCAGGTGTCGTAGTCGACGATCGCTGGCATCGCGGGCATCTGAGTTGTCCCTTCGGATGATGAACTGTGTCGGTGGTACCGACGAGCCAGCCCGGGATCGTCATCGGTCGAGTTTGGGGGCGGTCCCCCCGACAAGCGGCCCGGGATTCGTTAGGCTGCCATGATTGGACAACCAGGAGCGGCCGACGATGACCCAGCACCCCTCGGCCACTACCGACAAGGACGATTGGCTGCGGGCCGCGTACGAGACGCACCGGCGCGAGCTGCATGCTCACTGTTACCGCCTTGCCGGCAATGTGGCCGACGCCGACGACCTGACGCAGGAGACGTTCCTTCGGGCCTGGCGGGCACGGGACGCCTTCCAGGAACGTGCCTCGGCGCGGACCTGGCTCTACCGCATAGCCACCAACGTATTCCTCGACAGCCGCAAGGCCGCAGAGCGGCGCGCGGTGCCCGGTGGTGACATCTTCGAGTGGGACACGCGGATCGGCCCCTACCCCGACGCGCTGCTGGGCGGCGAGCCCGTGGCCGACCTCGCCGCCGCGGAACTCGTGGAGCTGGCGCTGATCGCCGCGCTCATGCACCTGCCGCCCCGGCAACGAGCCGCGTTCATCCTGCGCGACATCCACGGCTGGACACCGGCCGAGATCGCACAAATCCTGAACGTCGCGGTGTCTACGGCCAACAGCCTGCTGCAGCGCGCCCGCGATACGGTACGCCGCCATGTCCCGGACGACCCACAGTCTTGGCGCCGCCCGAAACTCACCGCCGAGGACAGGGAGATCCTGCGCCGCTACGCCACGGCCAACAGTCCCGACACGATGCGGGGACTGCTCACCGAAGACGTCAGGATCACCATGCCACCCGAGCCGGCGGTGGTGGGAATCGACGCTGCGGCCGAGTTCCTCACCCGACCGCTGGACTGGCGTTCCGTCCCAGTCTCAGCCAACGGACGGCCCGCGCTGGCCGGCTACCTCCGCCGACCAGGCCGCCCGCACCACGACGCGCTAGTGGTCGACGTGCTCCACATCATCGACGGGAAGATCTCCAAGATCAACGCCTTTGTCGGAGCGGACCACATCGCCGCGTTCGGGATGCCACTCACGCTCCAGCCCTGATCCCGTACCCGACGGCAGGAAAATTCAGATCATCGCCGCCGACAGCGACATCCCCACCGGCATCGTCGCCTCGCATGCGACGATCGATCTCACTTCACAGCGCTCGGTTGTTCCCGGAGTCACGAACACCGGAGTCGGTCAGGGGCAACGGGTTGAAGACGTCCAAGGGAAACAGTGACAGCTCGGCCTAACCTGCCCAAGGCCGCCCTCTGTCAATTCTCCGGTGGCTCGGGTCTGGGGCCTCCGGGCGTAGTGAACGGCTTCGCTGGTGCGAGCATCGCGAAGACAATCTGTTTCCCGAACCGCGTCACTGCGGTTAGTCGATCTGGTGCGGGCAGTGGTGGCCGGACGGGGTGGCGCGAAGCCTCCCACACTGAGCGTGGTCACGTTGGTGGTCACAGCTCAAGATCAATATCCATCATTGCGCGACATGCAGCGACAGGGAGTGTGATTTGCCGTGGGGGATTTTCCCTGCTCAAAGCACCTGTCGGCATCCGTGGTACGGCGTGGCAGAATCGTTACCAGACTGGCGGTGTGGGGTCAGGGGTTCGAGTCCCCTCGGCTCCACCCTATGGAACTGCAGGTCAGGGGCTTGGTCGAAGATCATCGGCCGAGCCCCTGACCTGTATGGCGTGATCCAGTACCGATGGCGCGGGCCGGACGCTGCGCCGTGCCGGCCTACCGCAGCCACCGCAGTGCGGCATCGGCGGTGTCCTCGGGACTGCTGTCGAAGGCGATGGTCGCGCCGGGAGCATGCTGCCGGACAAGGTTGACCACCTTCTCGACGGTGGCTGGCCTTCGGCGAGACGCCGACGATCAGCCCACGGCTGCTGAGCCTCACCGTGATGCTCGCGGCGGTCGCGTTCGCGCACACCCTCACCGGCGCCCACGAGACGGCCCCGGACCACTGACGGGGAGCGGGCGATCGGGGTACGCCGAGCGGAGGCCGGTCAGCGGAGCCGGGTAAGCAGCGCCGGGCAGCAACCCCGCTTTGGTCGGGCGGTGCCGGCGCCGGGGCGCTCGGCGTACCAGTTGCGCATCCGGGTGGCGGCGTCGGGTCGGCTCTCCGCCACGCTGAGCCGGAACCGGGCCGGTGGCGTCGGCCGGAGGGTGGCGACGACGTCGCCGACGTACAGCCGGAGTTCTTTGTCCTCCTCCCAGAGCACCGGGCCGGTCGCCGTCGCCTCGACCAGCCGCCGCCAGTCGGCGTCCGTCGCCGACACGGTGAGCCGTTCGCCCTGCGGCCAGCGGCGCCGCCACCGGGCGCCGAGCCCCTCGTCCAGCTCGCGCTGCGTCGGCGCCGGCACGAAGGCCAGGTCGGCGTGCTCCATGGCGTGCCGGAAGTATCGCCGGGCCTCGGCCAGTGCCGGCCGGCCGTCGAGCCGGGTGCCGACCTCGACACCGGAGAACATTCCGTGTACGGCGTCGAAGTTCGCCGAGAAGAGCGCCCCGTGCCGGCCGTCGGCGATCACACCCTTGGCGTGGGTGTCCGAGTCGCCGTGGATCGTCACACCCAGTTCGGCCAGTGCCGCCGCGTCGGCCCGGTGCTCCGGAACGTTGTTGCGACCCCGGACCAGCAGCCTCACGTCGAGTTCGTGCGCGGCCATCGCCCGGCGCAGCGGATCGAGCAGCAGCTCGGGCCGGTCCCGGATGCCGACCAGGCTGAAGGTGGCGAGCAGCAGCTCCCGCCGGGCCCGACCGATCACGTCGTGCACGGCATCGAGGATGCCCCGCTCCCGGTGCGGCCCGTCGCCGTCCTCACCGTCGTACGTCCAGATCACGCCCGTCCCGCCGGCCGGCGGCGGCACGGTGACCGGGCTCGGTGCCGGAGTACGCCGGTGCAGCGCGTACTCGGCACCGGGCAGCGCCGCCCAGGTGCAGCCGGCGAACCAGAGCCGGGTGAAGAACCTGGCCAGCCGGTCGACCTCGGCCGGGTCACCGACCAGCACCCCGTTCTCCCCGGTCGCCCGCTTCCGCTCGGTGTCGACCAGGGCGCTGGTCTCCAGGTTGGCGCTGGAGACCAGCGCCACGCTGTCGTCGACGACCAGGAACTTGGCGTGACAGCCCTCGTGCCCACGCAGCGCGATCCCTCGCCGGGTCAGCTCGTCGAACCGCTTCTTCTGAGCCTGCACGTCGACCTCGTCGATATCCTCCAGACTGGACAGGTCGCGCTTGAGTGACTGCTCCGTCCAGGAGGTGACGACGTACACCCCGCCGTGCAGCCGGTCCACGGCGGCGAAGAGCGCGTCCAGCAGCTCCCGGTCGCCGATCCGGAAACTGGCCAGGAAAATCTTGTGCCGGGCGCCCTGGATCAACTCGATCGCCGCCCGGCGGATCGAGGTGACGGATCCCCGGTAGGTGAACCGGTGCCGGTACGCCCGGTCGGCGTCGGGAGCGTCGAGGAACGGCTGCCCGGGTGCGTCCCGGAGCAGGAAATATCCCTCCGGTGCGGTGACCGCGCCCAGATCCAGCTCTTCCCGCAGCACATCACCGTCAGGCATAACGGAAGTCCTCCGCCTCGCGTAGCGCGTACACCAGACCGGGGAATCCCAGCCGCCAGGCGCGGTCGCGCAACTCCGGGCTACTGGGCAGGGCCGTGACGTCGGCACCCGGTTCGGCGGCGGCGGTGATCCGGCGATCCACCTCGATCAGCGTCTCGGCCGTCCGGTCGACGCCGACCAGGTCGATCGCCACCTCGACCACGGCGTCCTCGCTCCGAGCGGCCAATCCGAGCGGCAGCGCGAGATTCCGGCCCTGGTCGGCGAGGCGCCGGGCGATCGCCCCGGAGATCGAGCAGCGCCACCGGCCCGGTCCGGTCCGCTCGGTCCGGGGCGCCACCCGCTGCGTCCAACCGAGCAGTCCGTCCCAGGCCCGGGCCCGGGTCGCCGGGTCCTGCAATGCGTCGACCAGCCCGAGCCAGTGTTCGGCGAGCCCGACAGCGCCGGGCAGGTCGAGGCTCACCGGATCCCGCTTGCCGTCCCCGGGCAGGGTGAGGACCGGTCGGTAGCGGTCGCCGTCGACCCGCAGCTCGCCCCGGCACCGGTACACCGGACACCAACCGTTCCGGCCGATCAGCGGCGACTCGGCGGCGGACTCGGCCACCTCGGTGGTCTCCTCGTCCACCCCGGCGACCGTCCCGGCGGCCAGCCGGGCGCGCAGTTCGTCGGCGAGTGTCGTGCCGGCCAGCCGGGGCGGCATCGGGGCGTTCCCGGCCGACCGGGGGCGGAGCCGATCGACCTCGCGCAGTCCGGAGGAGCGCGGGTCGAGCGCGAGCAGGTCGCCGGTGCGCGGCAGCAGTACGACGTCCAGGCTGACCTGTCGCTTCCGGTAGACCGTCTGGGTCCGGGCGGCCCGCTCGGCGCCGGGCGACAGTGGCCGGTATCCGTCGCCGTCCCCGGCCAGTGCCCCGGCGGCCACCAGCCGGCGCGCCGCCACCGGCAGCAGCGTCGCCCCGGGCAGGTTGGTGATCTCGAAGAACTCGTCCGCGTCGGCCCGGCCGGTGGTCATCGCCAGTTCCAGCACGAACCGCTCCAGCGGCGTCATCCGCACCGGCGCGGCGCGTTCGAAGGAGACCCCGCGCCACCAGCGGATCGGCACCAGCACCTCGGGCAGTACGGCGACTGTCCCGGGCGCCGGCTCGGCGGGCGGGTCGGTCGGGACGAATTCGATCATGCGACACCCTGCACGGTCACCCGACGCCCTTCGCGATCTCCATGTCGGGCCGCTTCTCGAGCAACTCGAACAGGTTGCGGTAGAACTCCTCCGCCTCCGGTACGCCGTTCAGCCCGCGCAGCGTCGGGGCGTGCCCGACCAGCACCAGTCCCCGGCGGGCCCGGGTGCAGGCGACGTTGAGCCGGCGGATGTCCTGCAACCACCGGCCGTACCGGGTCGACGGGGTCCCCCGGCCGACGAAGGCCCGGCAGAACGACAGGAAGACGAGGTCGCTCTCCTGACCCTGGATCTTGTCGATCGCGTCGACCACCTGGAAGTCGAGGGCCCGGAAGTCGTCGAACGCCGGCCCGCCGAGCCGAGCCCTGATCTCGGCGGCCTGCCGCCGGTAGAAGGTCAGCACGCTGACCGTCACCCGGTCGCCGCCCGACCGTCGCAGCCGCGCCTCCCAGGAGCGGCACATCCGGACCACCAGGTCCGCCTCGAGTTCGTTGACGAAGCCGTTGCCGACGGTGCGCTCCTTCGCCCGGCCGCCGTAGACCGAGGTGTCCACCAGTACCACCGGGGTGTTGGTGCCGCCGTACCGCAGCGGTGTCACGTCGGGCCGGTCGGGTGTCAGGTAGTCACCGCCGTACACCGGGACGGAGACCAGCGACGCGATCGGCTCGATCATCCGGCGCTGCACGCGCAGCCGTTGCCGCAACGCCGCCGGCACACCGGCGCCCGAGACCTCGAAGAGGCTGCGCACCAGGTGGTCGCGCATCGCCCTCAGCAGGGTACGTTCGGCGTCCGCGCCGTCGGAGCCCAGCCGGCGCCAAGCAGCCTCGAAGGTGCGCCGGTACACCTTCTGCCAGGTGCCCGACTCCCGCAGCCGCTCTGCGGTCGCCAGTACGGTGTCGGTGCGGAACTGGTGCAGTTCCTCGTCCTCGGTCCAGATCGCGGCCAGCTGGCCGATCGCGGCCGGCAGGTCGGCGGCGGCGCCCCGGCCGACCATGTGCAACGCGGCGAGCGCGTGCAGGTGGTGCTCGTCGGTCGGCTCCACGTACGGCGGGAGCTGGTGCTCGTCGCCGACCAGTACCCAGCGGCGGGCCCGGACCGCCCCGATCAGGAACTCGCTGTCCACCACCCGGCTCGCCTCGTCCACGATCAACGTGTCGAAGTCGGCGTCGCCGAGATCCCGGTTCACCCCGGTGGTCGTGCAGCAGATCAGGTTCGCCGACCGGCGCAGGTCGGCGTCGACCTGTTCGGCCAGCGACTCCGGGGAGCCGCCGACCAGCCCGGAGAGCGCGAACCAGCGCTGCTCCAGGTGGATCCGCTGCTCGCGTCGGGTCAGCTCGGCGTCGAACCGGTCCCGCCACCGCCGTACCTCCGGTTCGGGCCGGCCGACCGGGTCCTGGTCGGTCAGCATCCGTACCCGGTCTCCGGTGCGCTCGGCCTCGGCACGGGCCGCCTCGGTCTCGGCCTGCCGGCGCTGCACCTCGGCGCCGTGCCGCCGCTCCCCGACGACCCGCGCCGCCTCCAGGGCGGCGGCGCGGGTCCGGGCCGCCTCCCGGCGCTCGGACCAGGCCCGCCGGTCGTGGTCGAGCCGGCGACGCTCCGCCTCGCTCGCCCGGTAGGCGTCGCCCAGTCGCGCCACGTCGTCCGGCGACTCGAAGAAGACCAGGATCCGGGACCAGAACCGCCGGCTCAGCGGCACCGCCGCGAGTTGCGCGTGCAGCGCCTCGGTCCGGGCCGCCACCGGGGGCAGCGCCGCCGCGAGCCAGTCCAGCGCCCCGGCCGCCTCGACCTCCCCGGCCCGGCTGCCGGCCAGGTCGGCCGAGAGTCGTTCCCGCCAGGCGCGGCGATCGTGCTCCGCCGACCGCAGTTTCTCCGCCGTCGCCCGACGCCGGGCGTCGGCGGCCAGGAAGGCGTCCACCGCGTCGCGCCGGTCCCGCAGCCGGTCGGCCTCGGCCCGCCAACGCCCGGCCTGCGAGGTCGCCGGCCGGCGGGCCTGCCGCAGGTACGTCCGGCTGACCTCCTTCGGCAGGTACCGGCGGAGTTCCTTCGCGACCCGGGACTCGTCCCAGGAGATCCGCAGCGCCAGGATTCCCGGCTGGTCGGCGAGCCGGCGCAGCACCTCGTCGACGGCCACGTGCATCGGGGCGAGCAGCAGCACCCGTTCGCCCCGATGGACGAGCTGGCGCACCACTTCGGTGATCACCGTGGTCTTGCCGGTGCCGGGCGGCCCCTGCACGTGGTACGCGTGCGGGGCGTGGACGGCGCCGCTCACCGCGGCCCGCTGTTCCGGGTTGAGCCGGTCGTCGAAGTATGCCGGCAGTGCCGGCAACTCCACCGCCGGCAGCCGCCCCGGGGCGCAGAGCAGCAGCGCGAGCTGTTCCCAGTCGCCCTCGACCTGCTCGTCGAGGAACCGGCCCAGCGCCGCGCTGTGCCTGCCGAGCGCGAAGCGGCCCTGCTGCTCCAACCGCACCGGCGTCTCCGGCGCGATCGGCGTACCGGGTGCGGCCAGGGCGAGCATCCGGTCGTCGCCGTCCAGGTCGACCGAGAGCAGCCGCAGCTCCGCCTTCGTCTCCGGGGCTTGCACCGTCACCGTACGCCCCTCGGCGAAGGTGGCCGGCGCGTCGAGCCGGAGCCAGAGCACCGGCTGCTCCGCCAGCCGACCCTCGCCGACCACGGTCGCGCTGCCGCGTACCGTCCCCTCCTGGGTGCTCCGCTGCTCCAGCAGCTCCAGCATCTGGAGCAGCGGCTGGTAGCGGCGGCGGACCCGGGCGTGCAGGTCGCCCCGGGGCCGGGACGGCATCGTGCTCCGGTGCAGCTCGCGTCCTGCCGAGTCACGTAGCGACCGTCGTCGTTGGACGATCCGCAGCCCTTCGGCGAACGTCTCCAGCAGCCCCGGGAGGTAGCAGTACTCCTCGTCCCAGACCGGCACCAGGCGGATCTGTCCGGGACGGACCGTCTCGGTGCGACCCAGCCCGCGCGCCGGTTTCACCGAGGTGACATACGCCTGCGGCACCCCGCTGTCCCGCGCGCCGCGCGACTGGGCGTAGACCTCGAACCGGGTACCGGTCAGCCGGTAGTAAGGGCCGTCCCTCCCGGTCAGCTCCTCGACCAGCAGACCCCCGGCGAGATCCGCCCGGACCTCTTCGAGGTCGTGCTCGGCGAGCCAGCGGGCCCGTTGCGCGTACGACAGGCACACCTCGGTCCGCTCCGCCTCGCTCGGCGCGAACAGCTCGGGTTCGGTCGCCCGGCAGTACTCGTCGGCCCACGACCCGGGAACGCGTAGCCACTCCATCCTGGCCGCCGTCACCGGTCGTCGCGAAGGAACCGGAGTCCCACGCAGAGTTCGTCGACGTCGTTCCCGTCACCGTGCAACGCCCAGTACGCCGTCAGCAGCCCGGACGCCTCCGCCCGGAGCGACTCGGTGTGCTCGGCCGCGATCGGCTCGGTGCCGTGGGCCAGCACCGACTTGTTCCGGGCCCAGGTCCGGTCACGCAGCTCGCGCAGCCGTTCCGGGTCGACCAGCCCGGTACGCCGGGCCAGCTCGTCGTCGAGCGAGGCGAGCAGGATGGCGGCGGCGAACAGGGTCAGCTTGTTGGGCGGCCCGGAGGAGGCGGGCGGGGTGAGCGAGCGGGACACCTCGGCGAATCCGGCCCGGACGGCGGCAGGATCGCCGAGCCGGGACCAGTCGCAGTCGTCCGGGTCGAATCCCGGGGCGCGGTGCCGCAGCCGGGTGGTCAGGCAGGCCTCGACGGTCCGGTAGAACAGCAGCGCCGCGAAGTCGTGCCGGCCGAGCTGCTGGTAGTGCAGCCCGAGCACGTAGAAGCAGACCACGAAGGCGGTGGCGTCGCCGTCCGCCAGCCGGCGGGCGAAGGAGAGCTGCCGGTCGATCGTCGCCGAGGTGTCGGGCCGGAGGTGCCGGCGGCCCTGCCGCAGGCTCTGCTCCACCCCGGCGACCGCCGCCGGCAGCGCGGCCAGGTCGAGATCGCACCAGGTCCGGTACAGCTCGGCGAGGGCACGCATCAGCCGGGCCCGGCCGGGTACCGCGATCCGTTCGGCGATCTCGTCGTAGCGGCGGCGTGCCGCCTCGAACGCGCCGGACCGGAACATCTCCAGGGCCCGGGCGAGTTCCTGCTCGCCGAAGAGCGCGGTCGGATTGTCCAGGGAGATGAGCCGGACCTCGCCGTGCCGGAGCTGCCGGGTCACCGGGTCGAACTGGTTCTCGATGTAGGTCAGCCCGAGGTTGAGCTGCCAGGCGGCCAGCGCCGCGGCGGCACTCATCACCTTACGACCGCCGGTGATGTCGATGACGGCGTGTCGCCCGTCCCGTCCGGCCAGCTCGCGGGCGATCTGCTGGTACATGTCGAGCGGGTCGCTGGCGTCCACCGGTACGTGCCGGAAGTCCTGGTGCCGCAGCTTGTCCGGGCCGACCAGCCGCTGGCCGATCAGGTCCACACTGTCCGGTGCGTCCCGGGAGGTGATCACGACGAGCCGGCTCGGTCGGAGCAACTCGTAGGTGAGCACCGTCGGGGTGGCCGCGAAGCCGCAGAGGCTGATCAGCACCTCGACCTTGCGCCGGGGCAGGTCGCTGGCGGCCCTGGCCCGGACGACCGCGTCGGCGAGCAGGTGGTCGAGATAGTACGCGGTGGCCTGGAGCGCTGGGCTGCCGTCGGCGTACCGCTGCTCGCCGCGTTCGATCCGGCGCATCGTCTCGACCCGTTCGGCGAAGGAGCCCGCTTCGTCAGACGGCATGCCTGACCCTATCGAATCGGGGCCTCCTAATGCTCGACCTAACCGGACGGACTCATTCCGACCGTTATCCCAGAACCACCTCAGGGGGGTCAGAAACGTGACAGGGTAGGCGCTCCGGGATCGGGTGCCTCCAAGGTCCGAATCATGTGCGCACCAGGGAAGGGCAAGTGCCACATGCGCGGATCCTTGTGGAGTTCGACGGCCTGCCGGAGAGGACGATTCGCCCTGGCGCGGATGTCCCGCGGACTGTCAACTGATCTGGGCGAACTCGGCGAGGTCGAGCCGCTATCGTTGCCTGTCGAGCCGGACGGGCCGAGCGGGATGCGACGGGATCAGTCGAAGAGGTTGTTGCGCTCCTCGCGTAGCGGACCCATCTCCTCGTCCGGGGTACCTGTCAGGTTGCCGCCGACCTCGATCAGGTAGAGCGCCAGCCACATGACGCCCTTGGCTGCTTGCTCGAACACCCAGCCGAACCCGTCGCCGAGCGCGCCGGTGATGCCCAGGGTGGCGAGGTACGTCGTGTTGAAGACGGCCCGGAGTGCCGCCCAGATCATGTTGAGTCGTCCCGACTGTCCCCGTCCGCCTGATCGGATGATCGCCACGATCGTTACGACGACCGCGACGACCGCGACGACGGCGGCGCAGGCCGCGAGGGCCTTTCCGATCCAGCGGAGGATCGCGGCGATCGCGTAGAGGAGCATCGCGATGAGCGCGAGCAGCGCTCCGACCACGAAGAGGATGATCGCGGCAATCCACTTGAGCACCGTCAGCACCACGTCGAGGGCGTTCGCGGCGGCACTGCCGGCCTGCCCGCCCCACGCCATGTCGCTACGGAGCTGCGTCAGGTCGCCGTGGACGCGCAGGGCCCCCTCGGCAACCGAGCGATGCTGCTCGGCGGCGGATCGCAGTGCCTCGAAGTCAGCGTCGGCCTGACGTAGGGGTTCGAGAATGTCAGGCAGCCTCTGGCCGTACAAGCCTTCAATCCGGCGGACGTCCGACATGTCGATGCCGTACTTCTCGGCCACGCTAGTCATGTGTCTCTCCCGGCAGGTTGCGTGGCATCCGGTCAGCGCCGCGGAGATCTGCCTGCTCGTATCCGGCCGCTGCCGCCAGGATGTTGTCGCTGAACCGGGAGAGATTTTGTCCGACCAGCGAGAGACCGTCGACGAAGGCCGAATTTCCGTCGTTCCAGACCGTGGCTGCCCGCTGTCCGACGGGGAGTTCCGGGAACTGGCTTGGGTCCGGCACCGCGCCGCCGTCGCTGAGGCCGCGGGACAGGACGTCGACCCGTCCCGCCAGCTCTGCCAGCCTGGACGCAATGCTGCGCAGATGATCCGGGTCGGTCGATATGTCGCTCATGAGGTCTCCTCGATTTGGGGAAACTGCTCGGTCGGGTAGAGATCGGGAAATCGGCCGCCGGATGTCGAACGTATGAGCCGCACCAGCGCCTCCGGTGGCTGCTCAAAGCGGTCGAGGGGTACGTCGAGAGTCCAGCGGGACGGGTTGACCAGGCGTTGCACGAGATGTGTTACGGGGGAGGCTCGAACGGTCGCGTCGGTCGGGCCGGGCTGTCCGGATACCCGCCTCGCGAAGATCAACCGACGCGACCGGCGCGGTCGGGCCGTGACGACGACGTGGTCCAGCTCTGTCCAGGCGACGGAGCCGGCGACGGCGCCGGACCAGTGCGCCCCGGCGTCGTCGAGTACCAAGGTGAAGTCCCTGAGCAGTGCGGCCTGGCGCCGGACGTACCTGCCGAGGAACATCAGCGGCGCGGCGACGCAGATCCCCCGGCCGGCCCAGAGGAACAGACCGGTGGCGAACCGTAGGTCGTCCCCGGAGGCCCACCGGATGCCGAGCAGTACGACGGCGACGATCGCCACGCCGGTCGCGGCGGCCAGCAGCGCGGCGCCCGCGAATTCCGTACCTCGGCCGAGCGCCGAGCGGGACGCTCCACCGGCAGGGCGAGTTTTGATCGTCGATCGTGCCTCGGGCGATACATCCATTCGCGGCCTCCGATCGAACTGGCATCGACGGTATGGTGAGGCATCGCTGGGTGGTCGAGAGGTGGACCCATGGTAATGAGCGGCGAGCCCGGTCGGGACCCCGTCGCCGATTCGGTGCTGGCTGCCCTAGACCGGGTCAGCGGCCATGGGCAATCGGAGGATGGACTGGTGCGGGTTGCCATCGACGGTGGCGGGATCCCCAGCGAACTCACCATCGACGCCGAGGCGATGAGGCAGGCTCCTGCGGCGCTGAGCGCGTCGATCCTGGAGGCGCTGCGCCACGCGCACGAGGATCTGGGCGTTCAGGTGGGACAGGAGCTTGCCAGGGCCGCCGATGCTGGTGACCCTGCCGGTACTCCGTCCACTGCGGCCGATGCCGCCCGCGCCGCCGACGATCTCGACCGGATGGCCCAGGACATGTCCGGGGAGTTCGAAACGGTGCGCCGGCGCCTCTTCGACGCTGTCGACCGCAGGTAGGAGACGAAGTCCCCCACCCATCGCCGGAGGTCGAGTCGTAGCGTCAGGCGTGGGGTGAGTCACCAGTGGCCCCGGTTGGGCGTACCCCGGGGGGCGGTGCGGGTCGACGAACCACAGCGGGCGTGGCGGGTCTGCCACCGGTGCAGTTCGGTGCGGAGCCGGTCCGCCTCGGTCCGGGCCGCTGACTCGGCCCGGCGGAGCCGGGCGATCTCGGCGGCGAGTCGGCGCAGGTAGCCGTACACCTGATCGCGGTCGAGGCCGCGCCGGCGCGCATCGAAAGCTGGATGCCAGCAGTGGAGCCTGCGTAGCCGAGTTCCTGGCGCGCGGGGTGGGACGCGCGTCGCGACCGACCGGCCGCCATCAATTGACGTAGTCGAATGCGTTGAGTATGTTATCGCTCACACCAACCGGGTGAGCGGTGCTCAGAACGGCCCACGACATGCCGTGGCGCCTGGGCAACCATGCAAAGCATGGCGTTTGTCGCAGCCGACCTGCCCGGCCCGGAAGCCGGCATGCCCGCTCCGCTGGGCCACGAGCACGAAGCCGACCTCGGGTTGCCGCCCATCACAGCGCGAGGAGTTGAGGGATGGCAGGCACATTCCAGCAGTGGTGGCGGACCCGCCGCGCCGGTGTACGCCGCTGCCTGGCAGTGTTCGGCACCCTCGTCCTAGGGGCGACGGGCATGCTGACCGGAGCCCCGCCGGTGGCGGCGGCGACCCCGTGGCTCACCGTGTCCGACGGATTCGCGTCGTTCCGGGTTCCGGCAGCCGATCTCGAAAGCGCGTTCGGCACGGTGTCGAGCGTCGTCGTCGAAGCGGACTTCGGTCCGTCCTTCGCCATCGCGGACCTGGGCCTCGGACGTTCCGGAGACGCCTGGACCTCGGTGATCGGCCCGCTGCGGCCGGGCCTGTACCACTACCGGATCCGGGCCGACGGGACGAAGCTCCTCAAGGACCAGACCAACGCCACCACGGTCACCTCCGACCCGACCTGGAGCACGTTCCTCGTCCCGGGTGACTCCGCGAGCCTGCTCGCGGACGTGCCCGCCGGTCAGGGCGGTACCCTCGGCACCGTCAGCTACCCGGCCGGGCCGCGGCGGACGCGGTCCGCCACCGTGTGGACCCCACCCGGCTACGACGCGCACCGGAGGCACCCGTACCCGGTGCTCTACCTCTACCAGGGCGCGGACGGCAGCCGTACCGACTGGCTCGACCTCGGACGCGCCAAGCAGATCCTCGACAACCTCGCCGTGCGGCGGCGGATCGAACCCATGGTGGTCGTGCTGGGTGACGGCAACGCCCCCGACTTCCGCCAGGAGCTGCGCGCCCTCGCGCGGACGGTCCGGCGCGGGTACAACATCGCCGACGACCCCGCGCACCGGGCACTCGCGGGCGCGTCGGCCGGCGGAACCCAGGTGCTGCGCTCCGCCCTCACCCACCCCGGGGAGTTCGGCTACGTCGGCTCGTTCGCCGGCCCGCTGACCGACGAACACCTCCGGATCGACGGCCGGGCCGTCAACGCCGGAACCCGGCTGTTGCGCCTGTACACCGGGAACATGACCGACCCCGCCTACAACCCGACCTACCGGACCCTGCACACGCTCGACCGGTCCCGGGTCCGGCACGACTTCGACGGGGTGAACCCGGACGACGGCCACACCTGGAACGCCTGGCGGGAGAATCTGGCGGACTTCCTGCCGCGGTTGTTCCGGCCGGCCCACGACCACCGACCGAGCGTCGGCCACCTGCCGTTGAGCCGGGAGTTCGCGACGCCGGCTCCGGGCACCACGCCGACGCCGTGGCTCACTCAGGACGCCAACGGAGACACCTTCGTCACCGTCGAGACGGGCAGCGAGTTCGCGAGCGCGGGCCGGGTGACCCTCTGGGGCAACTGGGCGCCGGGTGGAAGCTGGGTCAATGTCCCGCTCACCCGTACCGGTGACCGGTGGCGGGGGACCGTGGGTCCGCTCAAGCCCTGGTTCTACTACTACAAGTTCATCGTCGACCTGGTGTCGAAGAAGGACACCACGAACCCGACGCACATCACCTCGGAACCGACCTGGAGCACGTTCCTCGCCCCCGGACGGGCCGCCCGTCCACTGACCGATGTCCCGGCAGGTCGGGGCGGCACGCTCGCGACCCTGACCTACCCCAGCACCGTGGTCTCGGCCGAACGCACCGCGTACGTGTGGACGCCGCCCGGCTACGACCCCGCACGCGCGGAGCCGTATCCGGTGCTGTACCTCCAACACGGCGGCGGCCAGAACTACACCGACTGGGTGGAGATGGGCCGCGCCAAGCAGATTCTCGACCAGGGCTTCCGCGACCGGAAGCTTGTGCCGATGGTGGTGGTGATGGGCAACGGCAACGTGCCGGACTTCGGGAAGGAGTTGCTGGAGAACATCGCCCCAGCGGCCCGGGCCGCGTACCACATCTCGCACGAACCGGCGCAACAGGCGCTCGCCGGCCTGTCGATGGGTGGGTTCCAGGCTCTCGACATCCTCAAGACGCATCCCGGTGAGTTCGCGTACATCGGCACGTTCTCCGCCGGGGTGTTCAACGCCACGGGCTTCGACGTCGCGGCGGTCAACAACGGCACGAAGCTGCTGCGGATGTACAGCGGCAACGAGACGGACTTCGTCTATCCCATCGTGTTGTCCACGATGGCGACCTTCGACACCCTCGGAATCCGGTACGAATTCGCCGGGGTGACGCCAGGCCCGCACGGCTGGGACGCGTGGCAGAAGAACCTCATCGACTTCGCGCCGCGGCTGTTCCGCGACGGTGCCTGACGGGGAGTTGACGGGTGACCTTGGTCGCGCCGGCAACGCTTGGTTCTGCGGTGCTCAACGTTCACCCTCATCCAGGAAAGCCGAGCCCCATTCCCACATTGCTTGCAGCACCGGGGCGAGCGCACGTCCGCGGTCGGTGAGGGCGTAGCGCACCCGCGGGGGCCAACCGGGCGTCCGCCGTCGCTCGAGAACAGCCGCCTCGGTCAACTGCGCCAGCCGATCCGCGAGGGTCTTGTCCGAGAGTTTCGGAAGGGCCTGGGCGAGCTCGCTGAAGCTGCGATCACCGTGTAGGAACTCGCGGATCACCAGGGCGGTCCACCGGCCACGCAAGACCGCCAAGGTGGCATCCACCGGGCGCGACGGGTGCGGTTCAACCACACGACCCGAGCAGGCGTCCATCAGCCCCGTCGCCGCATAGCCAACCGTTTGGTGAGCCACGAATCCGCCTCCTAGCCTCGCTGCGTACGCCGAACGGCAACATCGTCAGTCGGGAGCATCATGCGTATCCATCATCTCAACTGCGGCTCGTTGCGGGAGATCACACCAACCGGCGGAGGACAGCGGCCACTGCCCGGGGTGTGCCACTGCCTGCTCGTGGAGACTGACACCGACGGGCTGGTCCTGGTGGAAACCGGCTTCGGCCTGGGCGACATCGAGGCGCCGGAGAGGTCACTGGGCGAGGAATTCCTTGGCTGGGCCCGGCCTGCGCTCGACCCGGACGAGCCGGCGGTCCGGCAGATCGCCAGACTGGGCTTCGCCCCGGAGGACGTACGCCACGTCATCCTCACCCACCTGCACCGCGACCACACTGGTGGCCTACCCGACTTCCCGCAGGCCACCGTGCATGTCCATGAGGACGAGTACGAAGCGGCGATGACCGGTGGACGGTACCCGCACCAGGCGCATTGGGCACACCACCCGAACTGGGCCAGGTACAGCTTCGCCGAGGGCGAGCGGTGGTTCGGTTTCGACCAGGTACGCCAGCCGGTCGGGCTGCCCTCCGACATCCTGCTGGTCCCGTTGGTCGGACACACACCGGGCCACATCGCCGTCGCGGTCAGAGACGACGACCGTTGGCTGCTGCACGCCGGCGATGCCTACTACCACCACGGCGAGCTTGCACCCGAGGCCGGACCGGTACCACC
This sequence comes from Plantactinospora veratri, assembly GCF_036421995.1. Lineage (NCBI taxonomy): Bacteria > Bacillati > Actinomycetota > Actinomycetes > Micromonosporales > Micromonosporaceae > Plantactinospora > Plantactinospora veratri. The sequence continues at coordinate 247,488 of NZ_JAZGQL010000017.1, read as the reverse complement.
CTTCCTGGCCTCCCTGCAGTCCAGCATAGAAACCGACCCGGCACAGCGGCTGGGCAACCTTGAGCGGCTGCGTTCCCTCGCCCGCGACCACGTGACGGAAGTGGCGATCGTGTCGGCACACGATCCGTGGGAGTTCCGCCGACACGGCAACCGGTGACCTGCTACGGCATCTGGATTGCTTCTGTCGCCGTCAGCGCGTGGCGGCCGGCAGATGACCGTCACCGGCGGTGACGGCGTCGACCTCAGGTCGGGCGGATGCGAGAGGCCCCGGCCGCTCATGCCGTTGGCCGGTTGCGGTCGTGCAGCACAATCCGGGCATGCTCTGGTGGCGACAGACGGACTGCCCGGTGCGGCCGGTCGAGCGGGAGTGGATCGAGCGATCAATGGACTGGTTCGTGGCCCAGTTCGGCACGGACCGGCTGCACGCGGAGGTGGTCCTGCCCACCGACGACCACTTCCCCGGTGTGTACCGCGGCACCCGGGAGGACATTCAGGCGGTCCTGGGGCGGCTGTGCACCCACATGGAGATCGACTCCGCGCGAGTTGACCTGGAACACGACGAGGTCGACGACAACCCCGAACTGTCGGCACATATCCCGATCCACCTGGCCCGGACGGGCGCGGCTGGGCATCACCGCGTCCGGGGCGGCCGATCGGTCATCGGGATCCGCGACGATCAGGCGGCCCACCCCGTGGCGCTGGTGGCGACCCTCGCGCACGAGTTGGGTCACGTCCTGCTCCTGGCGGATGGCCGGATCTCCGCCGAGCAGCAGGACCACGAGCCACTGACCGACTTGTTGACCATCTTCTTCGGCCTTGGCATCTTCAGCGCCAACGCCGCGTTCGAGTACTCGCGAGAGGTTCGCGGCGCCTATGGCTACACCCAGACCAGCCGGCTCGGATATCTGACCGAACCGATGTACGGCTACGGGTTGGCCCGATACGCGTGGCTACGCGGCGAGCGGGATCCGAAATGGGCGCGATACCTCGACACCAATCCACGGACGTTTCTCAAACGCGGCCTTCGATACCTGGCCGACACGGAACGAGTAAGCTGACTTCCGCATCCACACCCACCTCGTTCCCGGCTACCACCGCAAGAGTTGGCTGCCCGCCGTCGCCTTCGGCGACCTGGTGCACTGCCTCACCCGGGACGGCGCCCAACTCGAACCACGCTGAAGAAGCACGGAACCGGCGGCGTCGTCAGCCGAGGACCAGACAGTCCGCTCCGGCATCCCGGTGCGCCGTGACGCACTTTGATTCGTACGCGATAAATCCGGGGCGGCGTGGATGATCATTTCGTGATAATGGCCGACGTGGAAGAAGTTCAGGTCGTCGTCGCCCATGACGAGCGGGCGACGCTGCGTGTCGGTGATGTGTTCCTGAAGATCGACGCTGATCAGACGCGCATCGACGTCGAGGTCGAGGCGATGGCGTTGGCGCCGGTCCCGACTCCGCAGGTCCGGTGGCGTCAGCCGCCCGTACTCGCGCTGGCCGCCGTCCCGGGCACGGCACTGGGGTGCCTCGGTGAGCCGTCGCCCGCGTCGTCGGCGGCGTGGGTCTCGGCGGGTGCGGCCGTGCGGACGCTGCACGACGCGCCCCTGCCGCCATGGCCCGGTCGGCGCCTCGACGAACTCGCGTCGCGCCTCGACGGCGAATGCGAATGGCTCCTCACGAACGGTGTCCTTCCCGCGGACGTGGTCACCCGTAACCGCCAGGTTGCCGACGCCGCGCTGCGGCCGTGGAAACCGGTGTTCGTGCACGGCGACCTTCAGATCACCCACGTGTTCGTCGACGGTGACACGATCACCGGAGTGATCGACTGGTCCGAGGCGGCCCAGGGCGATGCCCTGTACGACCTCGCCGTGCTGACGCTCGGACACGAGGAGCACCTTGCCGACGTGGTCGCCGGTTACGGCACCGACGTCGACCTCGACGTGATCCGGGGGTGGTGGTCGTGGCGGAGCCTGGTGGCGGCCCGCTGGCTGGTCGAGCACGGCTTCGACCCGTCCCTGCCCGGCTGTGAGTTCGACGTGTTGAGAGCCCGGATGTGAGGCTGCACGAACCCGACGGCCACGAGCGGTGATCTGGCAGCCGAGGGAACACCGTGCGCACATGGCCAATGACGGTAGGCGGGTGCCCGACCACCTGCTGATCAAGATTGAGCAGGGCGAGCGGTCGACCGCCTCACCAGCACTCTCCGGGCGAGAGCCCGGTGAGACCGCCGGCTGCCGCCGCCGAGTCACCACGACGGAGCCGGGTCGGCCGAGCTGGGCGGCACCGCGCTTCAGCGGATCCCGCCAACCCACCAGGGCTGGCCGGAGCCGTTGTCCAGGCCCGCCGCGAGTCGGCGCGGTCCCGACACACCATCCGTAGCTTGCCGCGAGGACCTTCCGGGCGCTCAGGGCGTCGGCCGGGCGGTGACGCAGGTGAGTACCCGGCCCTGCCTGCGGACCTCGATCGACCTGGTGGTGGCGAAGCCGTGGGACCGGAGCAGTCGCTCGGTCGCGCTGACGTTCGCCGTGGCGTGCACGGAGGTGGGTCGTTCGCCGAAGACGTAGAGCCGCCCTCCCGGGGCGAGCAGGTTCCGTACCCGATCGATCTGCTGGGTCGCCGCGCCGAGCCAGAACAGGTTGACGTTCACCGCGAAGATCTTGCTGAAGTATCGCGTTGGCAGGTCGACCGACTCGAAGTCGGCACGCCGGATCTCCGCCGTGCCCGAGTCGAGGTGGCGCGCGTTGCGTTCGGCCGCGAGCCGGGCCATCGCCGCCATCCGATCGATCGCGACGATCCGCCCGCTGCGGAGCCGGCTGGCGACGAGGGAGACGGCCACGCCGCGACCGCAGCCGATCTCCAACAGGCGATCGTGGGGTAGCACGGCCATCGTCCTGACCGCCCAACGCTGCCGGTAGGCCGCCGCCGGGACCTCGGGCAATGCGTCCGGCGGCGGGACGGCGTCGCCAGCGACGAGGTCCTGGTCGCGGGTTGGCAGGAGACAGCTCACCACGTCACTCGCCGAACCGTGTGCTCACACACCTGATCCCACCCCTCCCGATCGTCGGACGCACCGTGTGCTCGGTCACCGGCAAGCAGAGCCGAGCATCCTCGGGGACATCGCTGACGGACTGATACCCCATGTCGACGGCTTCACGACTTCCAGCGTCTGCACCGGGGCTCGTCCTCGCCCCGGTCACGTCACGCGCTCCTGCGGTGGCGTCTCGGAACCGGTCCCCGAGGCATCCTTCGGGCGACGTGCCCGGGTGCGGGGTGCCGTCGGCGCTTCGGCCCGCAACTCGTCCCGGTGCTCTCGGGCGCTCTCCACCATGGCGGTCAGGAAGCGCTGCACGATCTCGAGTTCCCCGTCGTCGAAGCCGCGCATCACCGCTGCGGTACGCCGGGCGAGCGGGGCGAAGAAGTCCCGGGCGACGGCGGCGCCCGGCTCGGCGTACCGGAGGAAGATCTTGCGGCGGTCGGCGGTGTCGCGGTCCCGGTAGACGTGGCCGGCCGCTTCGAGGCGGTCGACCACCCCGGTCACCGAGCCGGAGGAGAAGTTGAGCTCGGCACGCAGGTCGCCGGGGGTTAGCGGCCGGCCGGCGAGTTCGGCCTCCATCACCACCAGCAGTGCGTGCAGGTCGGCGTGGCCCAGTGCGTTGCGGGCGGCGAAGGATTCCCCGATGTGCTGGGCGTGCGCGACGTAGAGGCGCAGTTGGCTCACGATCGAGCTGATCAGCCGGGCGCGGGGCTCGTCGGGCCGCTGGAAGACGCTGTCGGCCAACACCTGCCCCCTCTCCGGCCGCCGACACTATACCGCCGGGCGATCAGCTCGCCGACCAAGTATCTCGGCAGCCGAGATAATTCTATGGCAAGATGCTTTCCTGGCGAGATTACCGGTCGGGAGGGCCTCGTGGGCGGCGGAGAGCGGTTGACCAGCACAATCCTGAGGACCATCACCGGCCGGTTGGGTGCCTGGCTCGTCCTGCCCGTGGCGGTGCTCGCCTCGGCCGTCCTGATCGGCCTCGGCGGCAGCGCCACCACCGACGACGATCCGGCCGGCGGGCTACCCGCCGACGCCGAGTCCGCGCGGGTCGAGGCGCTGCGGGACCGGTTGCCCAGCGGCCAGCTCAACCCCGCCCTCGTCGTCTACGCCCGCGACGACGCCGCGCTGACCGAGGCGGATCGGCAGGCTGTCGCGACCCAGTCGGCCCGGTTCGCGGCAATCGCCGAGGGCGGCCGGGTGGGACCGCCGGTCACGGCCCCGGACGGGCGGGCGGCGCTGGTCGCCGTACCGCTGGCCGCGGAACGGCCGGTCGACGAGACCATCGACCGGGTCACCGAGGTACGCGCCATCGCCGCCGACGGGCTGCCGGCCGGGCTCACCGCGCAGGTCACCGGCGGAGCCGGGTTCCAGGCCGACATCGCCTCCTCCTTCTCCGGGGCGAACGTCACACTGCTGGCGATCACCGTGCTGGTGGTGGCGGCGCTGCTGCTCGTCACGTACCGCAGCCCGTGGCTCTGGCTCGTCCCGCTCGGCGCCGTCGGCCTGGCCGACCTGGTGACCAACTCCGTCCTCGCGCTGCTCAGCCGCGAAGCCGGGCTGCGGCTGGACCCGTCCACGATCGGCATCGTCGACGTCCTCGTCTTCGGCGCCGGCACCAACTACGCGCTGCTGCTCATCGCCCGCTACCGGGAGGAACTGCGCCGGCACGACGACCGGCGCGAGGCGATGCGCCGGAGTCTGCGCTCGGCCGGGCCGGCCATCGCCGCCAGCGCGACGACGGTGGTGCTGAGCCTGCTCACCCTGCTCGCCGCGCCGCTGACCACCAACCGCAGCCTCGGGGTGGCCGGCGCGATCGGCATCTCCGTCGCCGCCCTCTTCGGCCTGGTCGTGCTGCCCGCCGCCCTGGTCGTCTGCGGCCGCGGGCTCTTCTGGCCGTTCGTGCCGCGCCCCGGGCAGCCGGTACGGCAGCAGGGGATCTGGGCCCGCGCCGGCTCCCTGGTCGCCCGCCGGCCCCGGACGATCACCGCCCTCTCGCTGGTCTTCCTCGCCGTCCTGGCGGCCGGCATCGCGGACGCGCGGCTCGGGCTCAGCCGGTCCGAGCAGTTCCGGGTCCAGGCCGAGTCGATCGAGGCGCTGGAGACCCTGAGCCGGCACTTCCCGGCCGGTGCCGCCGACCCGACAGTGGTGGTCGCCCGGGCCGACCGGCAGGCGGAGGTGCTGGCCGCCGTCACCGGCACTCCGGGGGTGGTGCAGGCCCGCCCGGCCGAACAGGGGGACGGCCTGGTCGCCGTCGACGTCGTACTCGCCGCCGAGCCGGACAGCCGGGCGAGCTACGACACGATCGAGGCGCTGCGTACGGCGGTGCACGCCGTACCGGACGCCGACGCGCTGGTGGGCGGGGCGGTCGCGGCGAACCTGGACACCCGTACGGCGTCGATCGACAGCCTGCGTACTGTCGTACCGCTCGTCATCGGCGTGGTTTCGGTGATCCTGGTACTGCTGCTGCGGGCGCTCGTCGCGCCGCTCGTGCTGGTCGGCACGGTCGTGGCGACGTACTTCGCGGCGCTGGGCATCGGCAATCTGCTCTTCGTGCACGTGCTCGACTACGCGGCGCTGGACACCGAGGTCCCGCTGCTGTCCTTCCTCTTCCTGGTCGCCCTCGGGGTGGACTACAACATCTTCCTCTCCACCCGGGCCCGCGAGGAGGCGGTGGAACAGGGAACCCGCCGGGGTGTGCTGACCGCGCTCGCGGCCACCGGCGGCGTGATCACCAGCGCCGGGATCCTGCTCGCCGCGGTATTCGCGGTGCTGGGCGTACTGCCCCTGGTCACCCTCACCGAGATCGGCATCATCGTCGGGGTGGGCGTACTGCTGGACACGCTGCTGGTGCGTACCCTGCTCGTCCCGGCGATCGCGACGCTGTTCGGGGAGCGGTTCTGGTGGCCGGGCCGGCCGCACCGGGGCGGCCCGGCGGAACTGGCCCGGCCGGACCCGGACGGGTCGAGACAGCCGGTGGGTTGACCCGGACGGACGTGCCCGGCGGTGGTGGCGGCCGAAGCCGGTGGCGTCCCTGTCGCGTCCTGCCGCGTCCTGCCGGTCCTGTTGCGGGCACAGTTAGTTCTCCTTATAGTTCGACAGAAGTTGATGGCTCGACGTGTGCCGGTCGGGCCGCCCGCCGTCGAGTGCCGGAGGAATCGTGAGGCGTACCCGCAGATTGCTGCTGCTGGCCGGGCTCGTCGCGGCGGTCGCGGCCGCACCCGCGACGGTGGTCGCCCAGGCGGCGGCGACCCCGGCCGCCGCGACCCCGACCGCCTCGTTCGGCAAGGTCTCCGACTGGGGCTCGGGCTGGGAGGGCCGCTACACCATCACCAACGGCGGCAGCACCGCGCTCAGCGCCTGGCAGGTGCAGTTCGACCTGCCCGCCGGGACGACGGTCGGCTCACACTGGAACGCCACGCTGACCAGCAGCGGCCAGCGGCACACCTTCGGCAACCTCTCCTGGAACGGCCGGATCGCCCCCGGCGCCTCGGTGACCTTCGGCTTCATCGGATCGGGCCCCGGCGCCCCCAACGGCTGCCAGCTCAACGGCCAGCCCTGCGGCGGCGGGACCGGCCCCACCCCGACACCGACGGTGAGCCCGACCGGCGTCCCGACGGTCCCGCCCGGCGGGCGCACCCCGGTGGCGGCGAACGGGCAGCTCCGGGTCTGCGGGCGGCAGCTCTGCAACGCCGCCGGCAAGGCGATCCAGCTGCGCGGGATGAGCACGCACGGCATCCAGTGGTACGCCGACTGCGCCACCCCGGCGTCGCTGGACGTACTGGCCCGGGAGTGGCAGGCCGACGTGCTCCGGATCTCGATGTACATCCAGGAGGGCGGCTACGAGACCGACCCGCGTCGCTTCACCGACATGGTGCACGACTACATCGAACTGGCCACCGCCCGGGGCATGTACGCCATCGTGGACTGGCACATGCTCACCCCCGGCGACCCCAACCACAACCTGGAGCGGGCGCGTACCTTCTTCGCCGAGATCGCCGACCGGCACCGGGCGAAGAACAATGTGATCTACGAGATCGCGAACGAGCCGAACGGGGACGGGGTGACCTGGAGCACCATCAAGAGCTACGCCGACCAGATCATCCCGGTGATCCGTACCCGGGACGCCGACGCGGTGGTGCTGGTCGGCACCCCCGACTGGTCGTCGCTGGGCGCCTCCGGCAGCGGCGGCGGTGCGGACGTCATCGCCGCCAACCCGGTCAGCGCCGGGAACGTGATGTACGTCTTCCACTTCTACGCCGCCTCGCACGACGACTACTACCTGGACACGGTGAGCCGGGCTGCGGACCTGCTGCCGCTCTTCGTCACCGAGTTCGGCACCCAGGACTACTCCGGCGACGGCCCGAACGACTTCGTGATGGCCCAGCGCTACCTGGACCTCTTCGCCAGCCGGAAGATCAGTTGGGTGAACTGGAACTTCTCCGACGACTTCCGCTCCGGCGCGGTCTTCACCGAAGGCACCTGTGCGGCCGGCCAGTTCGGCGGCACCGCCCGGCTGAAGGAGGCGGGCGTCTGGATCCGCAGCCGGATCAACACTCCGGACGACTTCTGACGTGGTCGCCCGCATCGACTACGGTGTCGGTGTGGCCGAGCAGAGGCGTGAGCCGACCGAGGCGGACGGCCCGCTGTTCCGGGCGGCGTACGAGCGGGCGGGTGAGATCGACGACGCGTCGGACTCCGGCGGGCGCCGCCGGGGGTGGGGCGGCTTCCTCCGGGCCGCCGCGGTAGCGCTGGCCGAGGGATTTCTCCGGGAGACCTTCGTCTGGGGCGCGGTTCTCTTCTCTCTGCTGGCCGCCGTGTTCGGGGCGACCGGCGGGGACGTCGCCTGGATGGTTCCGATGATCGGTTCCGGGGTCGCCGGTGTCGTGCTGGTGTTCTGGTCGATCGCCCGGCACTGGTCGTTCGGCCGCCAGTGGCTTGTCCTGCTGAGCGTCGTCGCTGTCCAGATCGTCCTGATCGTGACGTTCTGGCGGACCCACTGACGCCTGCCGGCGAACTCCGGTGACGGGTTGTAGCGCCGCGAGCCCGGTGGCACAATCCACGATGGTCAATCGCGGGGCGGGTGTGGCACCGCGGGCGAAAACGTGGCGATCGGGGGGTCTGTCGTGACGACTGTCTCAGTTGAACTGTCCGATCTGCGGGGCTGGGCCCAGCAGGTGGGGCGGGTCTCTGCGGACATGGGCTCGGCCCGGGACTATGCTGCCGGGCAGATCGCCGACGCCGACTTCGGCCGGATCCTGGAGCTCATCACCGGCCCGTACGCCGGCATGATCCCGAAGTTCCACAACGTACTGTCCGAGGACGGCCTCCGGCTCGGCAAGACCCGGGACGGGCTCAACACCTCCGCCACCGCGTACCGGGAGGCCGACGAACGGTCGAGCGGCCGGCTGACCAGGCTCGCCGGTGGGCAGACCGGCCTCGTCACCGACGACGGCGAGGCCAACGGGTTCGGCGACCCCGGTTCGCCGGCCGGTGCTCTGGTCGCTCCGGGAGGCGGTGGCGCCGGCATGCCGGACCTGCCCGAGGTTTCCTTCGGCTTCGTCTTCGACAAGGTCTGCGACCTCGTGGTCTGGGTCGGCGGTCCGGACCCGCGCGAGAAGGTCACCCGCTGGCTCGCCGGTGATATCGACAAGGCCGCCCGGCACGTCGAGGCGTGGCGGGCGGTAGCCCAGTGCCTCGATCTCGCGCAGGCGAACCTCGCCTCGGGTCGGCAGGCGATCACCAGGACCTGGAGCGGGGACGCGGCCAACGCCGCGACCGCCCACGTGGACCGGTGGACTGCCAGCCTGACCGAGCAGGCGGGTGCGATGCGGAAGATGGGCGACCACCTCTGGGACATGATCGACCATGCGGTGAAGATGGCCCAGGTGGTGGTCGACATCATCAGGACCCTGGTCAGCCTCGTCAGCGCGGCGCTGTCGAACGCCGCGATCCCCGCCTACGGGCAGTGGAAGCTGATCCAGACGGTCAAGGAGGGGATCACGATGGTCTGGAAGGCCATCAAGGTCGTCCAGGTCTTCCTGAACGCGTTGACCATGCTGATCAGCACCATCGAGCTCTGCGTCGACTACTTCAGCGTCGCGAAGCTGCCGCCCGCCCCGGTGACCGGCCCGGTCCCGGCGATGGGCGCGGTATGACCTCGCCCGACTTCGCCTACATCGAACAGCAGATGCGGGCCGCCACGGCCGAGCTGAACGAGGCGATGGAGTCCGCGTTGCAGGAAATGCTCCGGTTCCAGCGGAACAACAGGCCGACCGAGGAGGAACGCCGGGCCCTCCAGGAGGCCGCGCTGCGCGGTGACCTCGGCGACGACATGCGTACCCTGGCCCGGCTGGTGGAGGCCGGCGAGGACGACTGGGACCGGATCTACTCCGGCGAGTCGCCCAACGCCGAGTTGCTGCGCGGGCATCTCGACCGGATGGTCGCGGAACACCGGGACGAGATCGTCCGGGCGATCGAGGAGGACGAGGAGTTCGACCCGATGGACCCGGAGAGCCGGCCCAGCCGCTAGCCCGACCCGACCCGGCCGGAGAGCGCCGTCGGCGGGACAGGGCGGGCTCCGGGTCAGGGCAGCAGCAGGGTCTTGCCGATCGCCGTGCGGTTCTCGATCGCGGCGTGCGCGTCGGCGGCCCGCGCCAGCGGGAACGTCTGACCGATCAGCGGCCTGATCCGGCCCGCCGCCACCTCGGCCAGCGCCGCTTCCAGGTAGGCGTGGAACTGGTCCGGGCCGAGTTGGACGGCCTCGATGCCGGTCACGCTCACGCCACGGGCCCGGGCCACCGCCGGGTCGACGGTGCCGAACGCGCCCGCCGGGGTGCCGTGCGCCGAATACCTGCCGCCGGGCTCGACCAGCTCGAACGCCGCGCGCCCGTAGTCGCCGCCGGCACCGTCGAGGACGACGTCGAGGCCGCCGGTCGCCTCGCGTACCCGGTCGGTCCAGTTCGGGGCGGAGTAGTCGACCAGTACGTCGGCGCCGAGTTCGCCGACCCGGTCGAGTTTGGCGGCGCCCCGGGCGGCGGCGACCACCGTCGCGCCGGCCGCGTGCGCGAGCTGGACCAGGATCGCGCCGAGTCCGCCACCGGCGGCGGTCACCAGCACCCGGTCGCCGGTGGTGGGTTTGACGATGTCGCCCAGCGCCAGCGCGGTGACACCGTCGTGCAGGACGGCAGCGGCATCCCGCGCGTCGACCTGCTCGGGTACGGCGACCAGGCCGGTGACCGGGACCAGGGCGCGTTCGACGTACCCGCCGGCGGGGCCGGTCCGGGTAACCACCTGCCGGCCGAGCCAGTGCGGTCCGACGCCCGGACCGACCGCCGTGACGGCTCCGGCGACACCGACCCCCGGGCGGTACGGCGGTCGCACCGGGAAGACCGCCCCGCCCCGGCCGCTGCGTACCATCGTCTCCAGCCAGAGCGTGTCGGCGGCGACGACGTCGACCACGACCTCGCCGGCCCCGGGCACCGGGTCGGGTACCTCGGTCGGCACCAGCACCTCGGGTCCACCGAACCGGGACACCTCGATCGCGCGCATCCTGACCACCTCCAGCGTCGACGCCGCCGGGCGGACACCCGCCGCCGGCAGCACCAAGGCTGCGACCTCGACCAGGCTTGAGGTCAATGGAGTGCGGCCCTCGCCACAGCCGGCGGCCCGCCTGCCGCTGTCGCCCCGCCGCACCGCCATCGACGGGCCGCCGAGCGGCGGCGCGACTGTGGAATCCGTTACTCCCGGGCCGGGTGGTAACCGATCACCGCCCGGCTGGTCGATACTCGCGGCAGCGAGCCGAGGAGGAGACCAGTGCCGAGGACCCACGACTACCAGTTGACCGTCACCTGGACCGGCGCCGGTGAGACCGGCACGGTCAACTACCGCGACTACGGCCGCGACCACCAGGTCACCGCCGACGGCCCGGCACCGCTGCTCGGCTCCGCCGACCCGACCTTCCGGGGCGACCCCGCGCGGTGGAACCCGGAACAACTGCTGGTCGCCGCGTTGGCCCAGTGCCACATGCTGTCGTACCTCAGCCTCTGTGCCCGGGGCCGGGTGGTGGTCACCGGGTACGTCGACGACGCCGTCGGGACGATGGTCGAGAGCGGGGACGGTGGCGGCGCCTTCACCGAGGTCGTACTCCGGCCCCGGGTGACCGTGGCCTCGCCCGAGATGGTGGACCGGGCGACCGAACTGCACGAGCAGGCGCACAAGCTCTGCTTCATCGCCAGTTCGGTCGACTTCCCGGTACGCCACGAACCGGTCGTCGAGGTCGCGGCCGGCGCCTGAGCCGCGCAGGTCAGGCCGGCACCCGGTCGCCGGAGGTCACGGCGAGCCGGCGCGAGTTCTCCACCGCCATCGTCCGGACCTCCCGCTCGGTGAACCCGGCCTCCAGCAGCCGGTCGGCGAAGAGCGCGAGCCCGTCCTCGACCGGCGGGTTGAACGGCTGCCCGAGGTCGCTGGAGAGCACCGAGTGCGCCACCCCGACCGCCCGGATGTTGCCGAACAGGTCCGGCCAGGAGACCTTTCCGGTGTACGGGGTGGTGAAGCAGCGTTCCAGCAGCGCACCCGCCTCGGCGAGTTCCCGCTGCTGGGTGACGGGCAGCCGCTGCGAGGTGAACTCGGGGTGGGTGACGACGATCCGGCGTACCCCCTCCGCGCCGGCCGCCCGGACCACGGCCAGGATCTCCGGGCCGGAGAGGTGCCCGGTGGCGAGCACCATGTCGTGGCGGGCGATCACCCGGAGCACCTGGCGGACGGGCTCCAGCACCTGCCCGTCGGCGTCGACCACCTCGACGACGTCCGGGACGATGCCCTGGGCGTGCAGATCGGCCTGGAGCGCCCCCCACATCGCCGGCTTGGCCCCGGGCAGGTCGGTGGCGCTGCTGCGGCGCTGGTTGCCGGAGTCGACGGTGGGCATCCAGACCACCCGGGCCCCCTGCCGGCCGGCGATCTCGACCGCCGCCGGGTTCATCCCGCCCATCGAACCGTTCAGGGTGACCGCGCCGAGCACGTCGACCTCCGGGCGTACCTTGCGGACCACCATCGCCCGCTCGGCGGTCGCCACGTAGTGCGACTTGAGTACGAAGCCGGCGAGCCCGACCTCGGCGAACCGGTCGGCCAGGTCGAGGTCGTCGATCCGCCGTTCCATCACGTCGGGGGCGACGTGCACGTGCGTGTCGTACGCCCCGGCGACCAGGGCACGGGCGCGGGCGGACGGGACGGGGTGCTCGGACATGACGCTCCTTGGGGGGTGGGCGGACCGTACGCCGGTCAGCCCGGACGGGTGGGGTCGGGCCGGCCGCCCCGGCGGCGGATCGCCGTCGCGGTCCTGGCCAGGGTGGATTCGACGTACCCGAGGTGCCGGCGCATCGCCGCCTCGGCGGCGTCCGGGTCCCGGGCGGCGATCGCGTCGACGATCGCGGTGTGCTCCTCGAAGGACCGGGCCGGCCGGCCCGGCACCAGGATGGTGCGGTACTGGAACCGGACGAGTTGGGCCCGCAGCCCGGTGATGAGCCGGGCCGCGGTCTCGTGCCGGGCCGCCGCGATGATCGCGGCGTGCAGCTTGGCGTTCCCCTCCGAGTAGCCGAGCAGGTCGTCGGCGTCGAGTTTCCGGGCCATCCGGCCCAGCAGCCGGCGGATCGCGGCGATCTCCCGGGCGGTGGCGAGCCGCGCCGCCTGCCGGGCGGTGAGTGCTTCGAGTACGGCGCGCACCTGGAGGATCTCCACCGCCTCCTCCTCGCTGACCAGTCGGACGTGTGCGCCCCGGTTCGGGGTGAGCACGACCAGTCCGTCCTGACCGAGCCGGACCAGTACGGTCCGGACCACCGCGCGGCTGACCTGTAGCCGGGTCGCCAGCTCGATCTCGATCAGTCGCTCGTTGGGCATCAGCTCGCCCCGGTAGATCTCCTGCCGGAGCTGGTCGTACGCCTCGTCGGCGGATCGGGCCGGAGCCCGCCGGCCGCCCGCCGGTGCCCCGGTGCCGGGTGGGCCGGTGTCGTCCGCCGACGACCGGGCGGTCGGTGGTCGCTGCGCGGATTCGGTCATGATCTGGTCACCGGAACGATCCGTGTCGGGTCGACCCGGGCGGAAATCTGTCCGACGTCCAACGTCGGTCAACATTCGGGCGATTTCGGCGGCGGTCGCGACGGAATCGATCGGGCCGGTGAGACTGGTACGTCGGGTCCGCGGGGTCCACCGTGTCGACGGGGATATGCACGCGTCGGACCTTAGCCGGAGTGCGCCCGTCCACCGGGCGGTACGCCGGCTCGACGCGGCCGGCGTGGCACCGGTCGGTCGGGTGCGGACACCCCGCCAACCCCCAGCTCAGTACGGCTGACCGCAACGTTGTCTCCAGAATTATCAACAATATTGCGGACAGGTTCTCTGCTGTCGATGCCGGATGTCAATCGTCATGACCTGCTGATATCCGAAGCGCGGGAAATCGGCACGCCGCAGCTTGCCTGAATCTTGACCGGATCTTGTCGATGACATTTCGGACACAACTCATTTACGATTCTCGACCGAACGAGGGCCGGCAGGCCGGACGCGCGCCGAGGGGTCGCGGCGTGCTGTTCGCGCGGGAGGCGTCGATTGCCCGCCCTCGGGTCCATTCCACAAGCGGGAGGCACACATGATCAGACGTTCTCGCCTGCTCGCCGCGGCGTTACTGGCGGCGGCGCTGGCGGTCACGAGCGGGTGCGGCGGCGACTCCGGGTCGGATGCCGAAGCGTCCAAGAAGGACCCCGACAAGGTCGGGTACATCACCGCCTTCGGGGCGGTCGGCCGGGACGCGTTCGCGTGGGTGGCCAAGGAGAAGGGCTACTTCGCCGAGGCCGGCATCGAGGTGGACATCCAGAAGGGCGCCGGCAACGTCCCGAACCTGACGGCGCTGAAGTCCGACAAGGTGCAGTTCGCCGCGCTCGACTTCACCGGTGCGGTGATCCAGGCCGGCAAGGGCGAGTTCACCGACTGGCGGGCAGTCGCCGCCGTACACCAGCAGACGCTGGTCGCGGTGATGACCACCAAGGACACCAACATCAGCACCCCGAAGGACCTGGAAGGCAGGACCATGGCGACCGGCAAGGGCTCGGTCACCGAACTGCTCTTCCCGGCGTACGCCCGGCTGGCCGGCATCGACGCGGCGAAGGTGAAGATCCAGCCGGCGCAGGCCACCGCGCTGAACGGGCTGATGGCGTCCCGCCAGGTCGACGCGCTCGGTACCTTCCTGCTCAGCCGCACGGCGCTCGGCAACGCCGCCAAGAAGGACGTGGTGGTGCTGCCGTACAGCGACTACCTGCGGGACCTGTTCGGCAACGCCATCATCACCACCCCCGGCCTGATCGAGAAGAACCCGGAACTGGTCCGCCGGTTCACGGGCGCGCTGCTGAAGGGCTTGCAGTACTCGATCGACCACCCGGAGGAGGCGGCGCAGATCCTCAACAAGGCGGAGCCGAGCTACGCGGTGCCGTCCGGGATCGGCGAGATCAAGGCGATGACGCCCTACGTGGCACCGGTCGGCGGTGCGCCGATCGGCTTCATGGACGAGCAGCGGGTGATGCGGACCATCGCCGTGATGCAGGGTGCCGGTCTGATCCCCGCCGGGCTCACCCCGGAGAAGGTCGTCGACTTCGGGTTCGTGCCGAAGCCCTGACGATCCGGCGCTCCGTGCCGGAGTTCCGAGAGGTCGGCCGGGTGGCTGACCCGGACCGGGACGGCGGTCGCATCGACCGCCGTCCCGGTATCGTCCGCACCGTCGCCGGGCCGCGCGCCGACCGGGCGCTGCCGGCCACCCCTGCCGTCGCCGCGTCACCCCACCCGGAGGCCGTGATGACCAGTTCACCGACGAAGACCCGCCTGGCCCGACTCTGGACCGACGCCGGGCTGCCCGTGCTGGGTGGCGCGCTGGCGATCGGCCTCTGGTGGCTGACCACCGAACTCTTCGACATCTCGACGTTCTTCCTGCCGGCACCGCCGGACGTGGTCGACGCGTTCCTCCGGCTGCCCGGCTATCTGCTCGCGGAGACCTGGGTGACCCTGCTGGAGACGGTGGTCGGGTTCGGCATCGCCGCCAGCGCCGGGTTGCTGGTCGCGCTGCTGCTGGCGGCGTCCCGGGTGGTCGAGCGGATGACCATGCCGCTGATGGCGGCGGTGAATGCCGTACCGAAGGTGGCGCTCGCGCCGCTGCTGCTGGTCTGGATGGGCTTCGGACCGGAGCCCAAGATCGTCATGGTGATCCTGGTCTGCTTCTTCCCGATCGTGGTCGCCACCATGTCCGGGCTGACCTCGACCCCGAGCGACCTGCGCGAACTGGTGCACTCGCTCTCCGCCTCGTGGTGGCAGACCTTCGTCAAGGTACGACTCTCCTGGGCGCTGCCGCAGATCTTCGTCGGGTTGAAGGTGGCGATCTCGTTGGCGATCATCGGCGCGATCATCGGCGAGGTGGTCAACCCCGACCGGGGGCTCGGCGCCGTCATCGTCAACTCCGGGAACTCCGCCGACACCCCGCTCGCGTTCGCCGCGCTGACCCTGCTGGCGCTGATGGGTGCGCTGCTGTTCTACCTGGTCGTGGCGGTCGAGCGGCTCGTCGTACCGTGGGCGCGGGCGATCGCGTCGTGACCGGGGCGGGTGCGGGCGGCGCCGGGCGCGGGGCTGCTCGCGGGCCGCCCGCTCGCTAGTGTGTCGCCAGGGGTGGCCCAGCCGGTCCGGCAGGTGGTGTCGAGCCGGGGTGGCCCCGGTGCTTGTGGTCGGTCAGGCGAGGGTGGCGGTGGTTTCGTGGCGTCCGGGAAGTTGCTCAGGTTCGACGAGGTGCGTGGTTACGGGTTCATCGCCCCCGACAGCGGAGGTGAGGACGTCTTCGTGCACGCCAACGACTTCGGCGAGGACAAGCACCTGATCCAGCCGGGGATGCGCCTGGAATACGAGGTCGAGCAGGGGGAGCGGGGGCTGAAGGCGGCCGCCATCCGGATCACCGACCGGCCGGTGGTCAAGCCGCGCCCGAGCCGGGCGGCCGGCGACGACGAGTTGTGCGACGTACTCTCCGGAGCCGAGTTCAGCGGCGAGATCACCGAGCTGTTGATCGAGAAGGTGCCCTCGCTGACCGGCGCCCAGATCGGCGCGATCCGGCAGCACCTGGTCGGGCTGGCCCGGTCGCACGGCTGGGTCGAGTCCTGAGCGCGGCCGGTCGGTCGCGCGTCCCGGCCCGATAGGATCGCGCGGTGGCCACCTCGCGTACCGGCGCCCTGCTGGCCGTCAGCGACCTGCACATCGGTTATGCGGAGAACCGCAAACTGGTCGAGGGTTTCGTGCCGGGCTCGGACGACGACTGGCTGCTGGTGGCCGGTGACGTCGCCGACCGGGTCGAGGAGATCTACTGGGCGCTGCGGCTGCTGAAGGAGCGCTTCTCCACGGTGGTCTGGGTGCCCGGCAACCACGAGCTGTGGACACCCCGGCAGGACACGGTGCAGTTGCGCGGCGTCGCCCGCTACGAGCTGCTGGTCGAGATGTGCCGGCGGCTCGGGGTGATCACCCCGGAGGATCCGTACCCGGTGTGGGAGGGTCCGGGTGGGCCGGTCACCGTGGTGCCGCTCTTCCTGCTCTACGACTACACCTTCCGGCCGGCGGGCGCGCAGACCAAGGAGGACGGTCTGGCGCTGGCGCACGAGGCCGGAGTGGTCTGCACCGACGAGTTCTTCCTGCACCCCGACCCCTATCCGAGCCGGGAGGAGTGGTGCGCCGCCCGGCTGGCGCTCACCGAAGCCCGGCTGGCCGAGCTGGCACCGGAGACCCGGACCGTGCTGGTCAACCACTTCCCACTGGTCCGGGAGGTCACCGACATCCTGCGCTATCCGGTCTTCGCGCAGTGGTGCGGCACCGTGCACACGGCCGACTGGCACCGACGCTACCGGGCCGCCTCGGTGGTCTACGGGCACCTGCACATCCCCAGGGTGAACTGGTTCGACGGGGTCCGCTTCGACGAGGTGTCGCTCGGCTATCCCCGGGAGTGGCAGCCCCGGCCGAGACCGCCGCGCGGTCCCCGGCCGATCCTGCCGGTCGACCGGGCGGAACGGGACGCCGACCTCGTCTGGTGACGAGCCGTCAGCCGGTGCCGGTCGGTTGCTCGGCGCGGCGCATCCAGAACGCACCGGTGGGCAGACCCCGGAACTCGGCGGGTAGCGCGTCCGGGTGGCAGGACCAGAGCCACGAGGTGAAGAACAGCGTCCGCCACGCCGCGTTGTCGGTGAGGAAGGCCCGCAGCAGATAGACCTCGGTCCAGTCCCGGCCCTCCCGGAGCCACCGCTCCGGATACTCGAACGGCCAGTGGATGTCGTGGACGTGCACGATCACCCCGGGACGCAGCGTCGGCAGGACGTGCAGCAGCAGCCAGACGACGTCCGAGCCGGCCTTGGCCACGTGGGTCGAGTCGATCAGGAGGATGTCGCCGGATTCGAGCCGGGCGAAGCTGGACCGGTCGACGTCCTGGACCCGGCGCTGGATCAGGTCGACCCGGTCACCGGGACGCAGCCGGGAGCGCAGCCGCTCCGGATGCGGTTCGACGCAGGTGATCCGCAGGTCCGGCAGGTAACGCTCGGCGACGTCGAGGGCGACCGCGGTGGAATAGCCGGAGCCGACCTCGATCAGCCGGGCCGGCCGGTGGTGCCGGAGCATCGCGTGCAGTACCGCGGCGTCGGCGCGGCCGTACATCCCGTTCTGGTCGTGCCAGCGGTCGTTGGGGAGTTCGCGCATCAACGGACCGAGTTCGCCGGCCAGCCGGAGCTGTTCCCGCTCCCGCAGGTCGACGCCGACCGGGGTCAGTTCACGCCAGCCGATCGCGGTGGCCCGGTCGGCCAGCGAGGTGGCCGGCGAGTAGAAGTGCCCGGGTTTGACGTACGGCGGTGTGCTGAGGGCGGCGCTGATCCCCCGGGCGCGCCGGACGACCTGCGTCTGGAACTCTCCAACAGCCATGCGGGGAATTCTGTCCTTTATGACGATACTTTTGCTAGTAACCCGCAAAATCGGCGTTTCCGCGCTTATCGGACTGGCCCGGTCCGACCTCCACGCCGTCGCCGGGCAGAATGGGCCGGGTGACGATCCGGGCCGCCCTGGCACCGCTGACCAGCGGCGCCACCTACCGCCGAGGCGTCTTCCTGCTGCTCGGCGGCGTACTGGTGCTGCCGTACCTGCTGCTCGGCACGGTCTTCGTCGAGATGCTGCGCACCGACGAGGTACCCCGACCAGCCGTACTGCTGCTGATCGCGGTCGCGACGGCGATCGCCGCGGTACCGCTCTTCCTGCGCGGCACCCGGGCGTTGGAGATCGCTGCCGCGCGTACCCTGCTCGACGTCGAGCTTCCCGAGCCGGTCGCCGACAGCGGGATCGACCGGGAGACCCGGCTGCGCTGCGCCCTCTGGATCGGCATCCACCTGGTCTCCGGCGGCCTGGTCGGGTTCGCGCTGATCGCGGCCCTGCCGATGGCGCTGCTCTTCCTCTTCGCGCAGCTCGGCATCGGCACCGAGGCGATCGACGGGTTGCAGATCGGGCCGCTCGGCGAGTGGCACCGGGGCTGGCTCAGCCTCGTCGGGGTGGGCGTGCTGGTGCTGCTCGGCTACGCCGTCGCCGGACTGGGCGCCCTGGCCCGGCTGATGGCACCGGTGCTGCTCGGCCCGTCCCAGACCGAGCGGATCGCCGCGCTGGAGCGGCAGACCAGCCGGCTCGCCGAACGCAACCGGCTGGCCCGGGAACTGCACGACTCGGTCGGCCACGCGCTCACCGTCGCGACCCTCCAGGCGGCGGCTGCCGGAGAGGTGCTGGAGACCGACCGCGAGTTCGTCCGGCGGGCACTGCGGGCGATCGAGGAGACCGGCCGGGCGGCGATGACCGACCTGGACCACGTACTCGGACTGCTCCGCGAGGGTGACGTCGAACGGTCCGGCGGCGCCGGCCCGGCGAGGGACGACGGCCCGACGGGGGACGACGGCCGGGCGGTGCGGGCGCCGCAGCGTACCCTCGACGAGCTGGACCGGCTCGTCGCCGACACCCGGGCGACCGGGCTCGCGGTCACCGTCGAGCTGGCCGGCGACCTCGGCGCGGTGCCGGCGGTGGTGGCCCGGGAGGGCTACCGGATCGTCCAGGAGGGACTGACGAACGCGGCCCGGCACGCCGACCGGCGACCGGTCACCCTGCGCGTCGCGGCCCGCGACGACGCCCTGGAGATCGAGCTGGTCAACGCGCTCGGCGAGCCGTCCGGGGTGGCCCGGGGGCGGGCCGGCCCGGGACACCCCCCGGGGCAGCGGCGGGGGCGCGGGCTGGCCGGCATCCGGGAGCGGGTGGTCCTGCTCGGCGGCCGGGTCAGCGCCGGGCCCGAGGACGGCGACTGGCGGATCGCGGTCTGGCTGCCGACCACGACGACGGCGGAACGGCCGACGACGACGGCGGAACGGCCGACGACAGCGCCGGAACGACCGGACCTGACCAGGGGAGCGGAGCGGACATGACCATCAGGGTGCTGATCGTCGACGACGAGGAGCTGATCCGGGTCGGACTGCGCGCCATCGTCGACGCACAGCCGGACCTGACCGTCGTCGGCGAGGCCGCCGACGGGGCCGAGGTGCCGCCGCTGGTCGCCAAGCTGCGGCCCGACGTGGTGCTGATGGACGTCCGGATGCCGGCCATCGACGGCATCCAGGCCAC
Organism: Plantactinospora veratri; assembly: GCF_036421995.1. Classification (NCBI taxonomy): domain Bacteria; kingdom Bacillati; phylum Actinomycetota; class Actinomycetes; order Micromonosporales; family Micromonosporaceae; genus Plantactinospora; species Plantactinospora veratri. The sequence goes on along the minus strand of NZ_JAZGQL010000017.1, from coordinate 227,759 downwards.
CCGGCACCTGCTCGCCACCTCGGCCGAACCGCCCCGGATCCTGGTGGTCACCACGTTCGAGAACGACGATTACGTCTACCAGGCGCTCCGGGCCGGCGCGCACGGCTTCCTGCTGAAGCGGGCCCGCCCGGCCGAGGTGGTGGACGCGATCAGGGTGGTCGCCAAGGGCGAGTCCCTGCTCTTCCCGGCGGCGCTGCGTCGACTCGTCGCGGCACACGCCTCCGGCCCGGCCGGCGACCGGCTCGACCGGGCCCGGCTGACCGAGCGGGAGGGCGAGGTGCTGCGGCTGATGGCGACCGGACTGTCCAACTCGGAGATCGCCACCGAGCTGGTACTCGGCGTCGAGACCGTCAAGACGCACGTCGGCAACGTACTGGCCAAGCTCGGCGCCCGGGACCGCACCCAGGCGGTGATCGCCGCGTACGAGGCGGGGTTCGTGGTGCCGTCGTCGAACGGCTGAAAATACTCCGCTCCTCCGCGCAACCCGCCCCGGCCCCGGTGCGCACCTATCCGGTGAAAGGAGCGGGATGCGAAGCGACGACGAGGATCGACGCGACGAGGATCGGCGCCAGTTCAGCGAGTACTTCGCGGCGCGGCGGGACGTGGTCCGGCGGTCCGCGTACCTGATGTGCGGGGACTGGCACTGGGCCGACGACCTGGCCCAGGCCGCGTTCATCCGGCTCGCGTCGGCCTGGCACCGGGTACGCGACCAGCAGGCGCTGGACGCGTTCGTGCGTACCTGCCTGGTCCGGTCGTACCTGGCGGAGACCCGCCGGGTGTGGCGGCGGCGGGAACGGGCGGTCGCCGAGCCGCCCGAGTCGGCCGGGCCGGACGACGACGCCGAGAGTGCCACCCGGCGGGTGGTCTTCGCCCGGGCACTCCGGGAGGTACCGCCCCGGCAGCGGGTGACGTTGATCTGCCGCTACTACCACCAGCTCGACGTCGCCGAGACGGCGGCGGTGCTGGGTTGCTCGGAGGGGACGGTGAAGAGCCAGACCGCCCGGGGCCTCGCCACGCTGCGTCGGGTGCTCGGCGACGCCGTACCCGTGCGGAGGCTGGTCCCGGTGACGGAGTCAGAGGCGTGACCGGGCTGAGAAGAGGAGACGACGAGATGACCGACCTGCGCGAACTCTTCGAGGACGCGGCGCAGGCACCACCGCCGACCCGGTTGCTCGCCGACGAGGTGTACGCGGCCGGCCGGCGTCGACTGCGGCGGCGCCGTACCGCGATGGCCGGTACCGCGCTCGCCGTGACCGCCTGCGCGGTCGCCACCGCGGCGGTGGTGGCGCTGCCCGGCAGCGGTACGGGCCCGGCGCCGGTCGACGACCGGATGGCGGGCGCGGCGGCGGCCGGTACGCCAGGGGTGTTGCCGCACCCGGGGCGGATCCAGTGGATGCGGGCCGCCGACTCGCAGCACCTCTACCTGGCGCTCTCGACCTGCTCGGGCGGGCCCTGCAAGACCGTCTGGCAACTCGTCGGCTCGGACGACGGCGGGCGGACCTGGACCGAGCGCGGCGCACCGGCCCAGTTCGCCGAGGCGCTGGTGCTCGGCCCCGACCTGCTGCTCGTCGACCGGCCGCCGGAGCCAGTGGGGAGCGGGCGGTGGACGCTGGAGGCCAGCCGGGACGGCGGGCGGAGCTGGCAGGCCACCGGCACCGGCCCGGCCGTACCGGCGGTGGCGCCGGGCAGCTTCGCCGTCTGCCGGCCCGACCCGGACGCCGAACCCGGCGGTACGTCGATTCCCGGTTCCGAGCCGTGCCGGGTGCACGCCTTCGACCCGGTCACGAACCGGGTCTCGCCACTGGCCGAGCAGCCCGCGCAGATCCTGGCCGACCGACAGGTGATCACGGAGTCGGACGGTCGGCTCTGGGCGCCGGGCTTCGACCGGGAGTCGGCCCGGCCGGCGGTCGCGACGAGTACCGACGGCGGGCGGAGCTGGTCCAGCCACACCTTCGCGGAGATGTCGGCCTGCGGGGCCGAGAGTTGTCCAATGGTGCAGCTCTCGGCCGGCCCGAACGGCGTCGACTACGCCGTCGTCACCGACGCGCAACGCCGGGCCGTCTACCGGCACACCTCGGCGGAGGGCTGGCAGCGGCGAGCCGGCGCGGACCAGATCCCGTACGAGCCCGCCGATCCCGGGTCGTTCGTCACCCCGGACGGCAGCCACGTCGTCTACCAGGCGACCGACGGTCGGGACGACTCGATCAGCACGTACCGGTTCTGGACCGCCCGTCGGGGTGGGGCGAGCTACCAGCCGGTCGAACCGTCCGGGCTGCCCCGGATGTTCAGCCCGGTGCTGCGGGCCCGGGACGGCTGGCTCTACGCCCGGGGCGACGGTGACGTCAGCTACGGCTCGGCTGACGGCTGGAACTGGGTACCGCTGAACCGGCGCTGACCACGCCACGGAGCAGACACCGCACCCCGCCCCCGCTGTTTGCGGCAGCGAGGGCGGGGTGCGGTGTCGTGTGGGGTCAGTTCACGGCGAGGGTCTGGATGGTGATCCCGACCTTCGGTGCCCCGCCACCGGCGGAGATGGAGTTGTCGTGGCCACCGGCGGCCACCCGGTCCACCACGTCGAGACCGGTGGTGACGGTGCCGAACGGGGTGTAGAGGGGCTGGAGCCCGCTCGAACTGTCCTTGAAGATGATGAAGAACTGGCTGCCGTTGGTGCTCGGCTCGCCGGTGTTCGCCATCGCCACCACACCCCGGCCGTACTGCGCGCCGCTCAGGTTCTCGTCGGCGAACCTGTAGTCCGGCCCGCCCATCCCGGTGCCGGTCGGGTCGCCGCACTGGAGCACGAAGATCCCCTCGGTGACGAGGCGGTGGCACGGGCTTCCGTCGAAGAACTTCTGCCGGGCGAGGTGCTGGAAGCTCGCCACGGTGCACGGGGTGCGAGAGCGGTCCATGCTGATCGCGATCTCGCCGAGGTTGGTGCTCAGCCGCATCGTGGCGGTGCCGGTCTGCGGTGCCGCCTCGAAGTCGGGCAGCCCGACCGTCCTGGTCTGGTCGTGCGCCGGGGTGATGCTGCCCCCGCACTGCGTCGACGCGGTGCGCGTCCCCGGGCTCGGCGTGGCTCCCGGGCCGTCGCCGCTCGCCTCCGAGCCACTGTCGTTGCCGAGCTGCACGTAGTAGACCACCGCGCCGACGCAGCCGACGCCCAGGCACAGCACGATCGCCACGGCCGCGGCGACCAGGCCGATCACCAGCGGGCGCCGGCTTCGGGCCGGTTGCGCCTGCGTCTGGTACGGCGCAGCGGGCGGGACGGCACCCGGCGGCATGGCACCGGGCGGCGGCCCGGCTGGCGGCGGACCGTACGGTCCTTGCGGTCCTTGCCCGTACGGTCCTTGCGGCGGTGGCCCGTACGGTGCTTGCCCGGACGGCGGGGGTTCGGCAGGGGGCTGGCTCACCGGGTCAGCCTACCGATCGGGCTCGATTACTACCCGACTCGTTCGGCGGGGACTGGCCGGACGCTCGGCGTTCCGAGCAAATGCCTGGCTCGAATTGCCTGGTCATGGCAGTATGCCCCGTCGTGACAGACCTCGACCGCATCCAGATCACCACGCTCGCACAGCGCCCCGAGCTGACGGGCCGGATCTACGAGATCACCGACACCTGGCCGATCTTCAGCAGCGAGGACCTGATCGCGAGCGCGCTGCACCTGCGGGTGCCGGGGGAGTTCCCGGAGTACTGCGTGGTGGCCACGGACGGCGACCGGGTCGTCGCGCGAGGGTTCGCCGTCCCGTTCAACGCCGTGCTGAAGGGCCGGGAGGAGATGCCGGCGCAGGGCTGGGACGTGGTACTGGTGTGGGCGTTCAACGACCTGCGCCGGGGCAACGTACCGACCATCGCCAGTGCGTTGGAGATCACGATCGACGTCGACTATCTCGGCCGTGGGCTGTCCCACCGCATGGTCGCCGCCCTGCGAGCGGCGGCCGGCGAGCAGGGCCACGAGGTGCTGCTCGCTCCGGTCCGCCCGACGGCCAAGCACCTGCAACCGCGCCTGCCGATGAGCGACTACATCCGCCAGCGGCGCGACGACGGCCTGCCGACCGACCCGTGGCTGCGGGTGCACGTCCGGGCGGGCGGCACCATCGAGAAGGTCGCCCCGGCGTCGATGACGGTGGCCGGGTCACTGGCCCAGTGGCGGGAGTGGACCGGGCTGCCCTTCGACCGCGACGGCGACATCGAGATCCCCGGCGGGCTGGTGCCGGTGCGCTGCTCCCTCGCCCACGACTACGCCGTCTACGTCGAACCCAACGTCTGGGTACGGCACCGCACCTGAGCTAGCGTCGGGACAGCTCGCTGACGAAGGCCCGCCAGGCGTCCGGCCCGAAGGTCAGCGCCGGTCCACCCGGGTCCTTGCTGTCCCGCACCGCGACGACACCGCCCAGGTTGTCGGCGACCTCCACACAGTCGCCGCCGGTGCTGTTGCTCCGGGTGCTCTTGCGCCATCGGGCTCCGGTCAGCTCCATGTCTCCGCCACCTCCGCGATCAGGTCGAGCGACTGCTGGTGCGGCAGTGCCACGCTCCGGACGGTTTCCCAGACATCGATCATATAGTTCACGTAGTCCGACCGGTCGTCCATCTGACCGTGGCGGTGTCCTTCGAAGTAGACGACCGGTTCACCCAGCGGGGGAGTCGCCAGCACGAACGAGCCGTCCAGCCCGGCATAGGAGCCGGCCGAGGCCGGCACGACGTGGATCTTCACCTGCGGCACGTTCGTGCCGGTCTTGACCAGGTGCAGCAACTGCTCACGCATCACCGCCTGGTCGCCGATCGGGCGGCGCAGCACATACTCGTCGAGCACGAAGGTGAGCAGCGGCGGCTTGGCTCGGGACAGGATCTCCTGCCGGTCCAGTCGGGCGGTTACCTGCTCCTCGACCTCTTCGGCGGAGAGCAGCCCCGGCCCGGAGAGAACCGCGCGGGCGTATGCCTCGGTCTGCAACAAGCCTGGGACGTAGGCCGGCTGAAACGAGCGCAGCGCTTTGGCTTCCTGCTCGACGCCGGCCCATTCCCGGAAGTACTGCACGACGATCTCCCGGCTGATCCGCTTCTGGATGCGTACGAAGCGGCCGTCGGTGTTGAAGACCGTGTCGCAGCGCCGGGCGAAGTCGAGGCTCGGTCGGCGTTCGCAGCTCTCCACCTTGGCGACCATCGGCTGGGAGTAGTTGATCGCCTCGGCCAGCGCCGTCTGGGACATGCCCGCGGCACACCGGGCGAGCCGCAGCTCCTCGGCGAAGTGTTCGAGCATCGGGGACCGTTCCATATGACTCCTCCATGACGAAGGGCGTACCGGCGGGATAAACGCGGATACGTACGGGTCGTACCGATCGAGAAGCTCCTCAGCGTAGTGCCATCCACAGCAGAGTGTCACTAGCGGAACCGCTCGGAGCCATGGCCTCGGAAAGGACGGGCGGAACCGCGCGGGGGCCGTCGGTTTCCCTTCCCCACCCGAGGCGGCCCCCGCTTCCACACACCGAGGAGGTATCTGTGCGCTGGTTTCGACGTACGCCGAGAATTCACCGCCGGGACTGGCGGCGGCTCTGGCGGTACTGCCGCTGCGGGCACCCGTGGGGTTGTCTCGGCACCCTTCCGCCGACCGTGCCGGAGGCGGAGCCGCCGATGCCGGTGCCGCCCTCGCCGAGACCGTCCGTGCGCCGCCGGGTACGGCCGGCGAACCGTGGCGGCTACCTGCGCGACCTGGACCTGCCGACGCGGGTTCGACGGTGAACGAATTGACGCGGCCGGAGCGGGCGGTCTGCATCGACCCGCAGGTGTCCACCGAGGATCGGAGGCAGGTTAGGGCGCAGCGGCAATCGGGAATATGAACGACCGACGATGCGGGGGGCTCATGACAGTGCGACGTACAACCGGGGGCGGCGATACCCCGCGAGCCGGTCGGCTGCTCCCCGCAGCGCTGGTGACTCTGGTCATCGCCACCATCCTGGTGGTCTCGGCGGTCCGCGACCGACTCGGCACCGGCATCGCGGTAGCGGTCGCGGTCGTCACGGTCTGCCTGCTGGCGAGGTTCCTCCCGCTCCGTCGGCGTTGAGCAGCGACGGCGCACCGGCCCGGGGCAGCCGGACCCAGGCCGGACCGGCGACCGAGCCGGCTCGGTCGGGCAGTCGGGCTCGGTCGGGCAGTCGGGCTCAGTCGGGCAGTCGGGCGAGGGACAGCTTCGCCAGGATCTCGTCGACGGTCTCGTCCGGCGTCTGGTCGGAGTTGTCCAGCCAGAGGCCGAGCCGGGGCGTGTCGTCGCGCACCGCCGAGTCGAGCGACTCGACCGTCCACTCGCCGTAGCCGCGCTTGGCCCGACCCTGCTCGCGGCGACGGATCACCTCGGGGCGCGGCACGAGCACGACCGCGTAACGCGGACGGGTGGTGACCAGGTCCAGGTAGTCGGCCCAGACGGGGCCGAGGACGACATCCTGGAGTACGGCGGTGAAGCCGGCCCGGGCGTAGCCGTCGGCGGTCGCCGCCGCGAGCTGGTACCGCAGCCGGAGCTGTGCCGCCGCCTCGTCCGCCTCCTCGGGGGTGAACTCGCGACCACCCGAGACGATCATGCGGCGGAACACGTCGCCCCGGACGTGCGCCGCGCGGGGCAGCCGCTCGGCGAGGCGTTGTGCCACCGTGGACTTTCCGGCGGCCATGGCCCCGGTCAGGACGACGACGGCGGACGACAGATCGATCATCTCGGGGGACGAAGCTACACCATGACCAGGTACGACGCCCGCGACCCCGGTTCGACGGTGGGTGCACAACCGCGACTTCAGGCTGGTCAGGCCGTCCGTGAGCCGGTTAGCTGGGGGTGCGAGGCAGTAACCAGGCAATACGTGGGAGGAACGCCACCGTGCCACCGCCGCCCGAGGAGGTCATCGCCGGCCAGGCCGTCTACAACCGGTTGGTACTCGCCGGCTACGACGTGTTCATACTGGGCTTCTCCTGCCGACTCGTCTGGCGGTGCGCCAAGCGGCACATGCTGGAGAACTACCAGCGCAACATCGGCGCCCGGCACGTGGAGTTCGGCGCCGGTACGGCGTACTTCCTGGACCGGTGCCGCTTCCCGACCGGGACCCCCGAACTGACCCTGGTCGACCTGAACCCGACCGTGCTGCGGGTCAGCGCGGCCCGGGTGGCCCGCTATCACCCGGCCGTGGTGCAGGCCGACGTGCTCCAGCCGCTTCCCTTCGACGACGGCCAGCTCCGCAGCGGTCACCACGACTCGGTCGGGGCGAACTTCCTGCTGCACTGCCTGCCCGGCTCCTGGTCGGAGAAGGCCACCGTCCTCGACAACGCGGCGGCGGCGCTCAGCCCCGGCGGGCGGATCTTCGGCAGCACGATCCTCGCCTCCGGGGTGCCGGTCAGCGCGGCGGCGCGGCGGCTGATGAAGCTCTACAACGCGCGGGGGATCTTCCACAACACCGACGACGACCTGGCCGGGCTGCGCTGGCAACTCGACCAGCGGTTCACCGACATCCAGCTCACCGTACGCGGCTGCGTCGCCCTCTTCGAGGCCACCAAGCCGGCGTCGACGGAGGATCGGAACGGCTGACCTGGTCCGTTCAGCCCGGTGAAGCCGCGTCGAACTGGGCGCTGTAGGCGGCGGCGCCGGCCACCGACTCCGCGCCGAAGGTGACGTGCCCGATCGGCACCCGGCCGTCCACCGCCTCGATCACCCGGGCGACGGCCGGCACCGAGAAACCACCGCACAGCTCGATCAGCTCGACGCCCTCCTCGACCAGTTCCACCGCGATCGACGCGGCCAGCGACTCGTCCGGTAGCGGCACCAGCGAGGTGCGCTGACCGGCCCGGTCGATCACCACCCGGTCGGCAACCGGATCCGCGCCGGGCTGTCCGTAGAGGTACGCCCAACTCGTGCTCATCGCCGCAACTCCCTCCGTCCGAAAGCACCATCGTCATACCTCGATGTTGGTTGAGGTCAACCCCTCTCCCTCGGTCAGGGGAAGCGGCTCACTCCGGCACGTGAGGTCTGCGCCGCCGCGAGCGCGGATGGTGTGGGAAGCGGGCGCGGCAGGGGTCGCCGGCCCGACACGTCGAGGAGGGAACGACGATGTCCCGTACCGAACCGATCGACCGGACGGCCGCCCGGACCGTGCCCGAGCCGCACCAGTACCGGCAGCGGGTCGGTTGGCTGGCCGCCGGCGCGACCGCGCTGTTCGGCTCGCTCGCGCTGGTCTGGACCGTCACCGGGCACGGCTACCCGTTCGGCGCCGCCGACCCGGACGGCTCCGGCAGCCTGCTCTGGCGGGTACCGGCCGACGTCGGGGCGCCGGTCTTCGCGGTACTGCTGCTCGGCGCGGCGGTCACCGCGCTGGCCATGACCGGCCCGCACGCGGTACGCCTGCGCGGCGCACCCCGGCTCGGGCTGCTCGGCTACGGCTGGCTGGTGGTGGCCGGACTGCTGCTGATCGTCCCGGACGTGCAGGTGCTCACCTATCTCGGGTACCTGCCGATGCTGATCGGCGGGCTGCCGTTCGGCTGGCCACCGGTGGAGTACTCCGAACTCTTCACCCTCGCGCTCGGCTACAAGGTGTTCTCGGTCGCCGCCGGGCTGCTGCTGGCCCGGACGATACTGAGCTGGCAGTTCAGTACCGCCGGAGCCTGTGGCCGGTGCGGGCGCCGCCCCGGCGACGAGGGCTGGACCTCGGCGGCGTCGGCGGCCCACTGGGGACGCCGGGCGGTCTGGGTGGCGGCGGTGATCCCGGTGCTGTACGCGATCGTCCGGCTCGCCTGGGCGGCCGGCATCCCGCTCGGCGTCACCGACGGGTTCCTGCGCGAGCTGCACCGGACCGGCCTGGTCTGGGCCGGCGCCGGGCTGGCCGCGTTCGGGCTGGTCGGTGCGGTGCTCACCCTCGGCCTGGTGCAGCGGTGGGGCGAGCGGTTCCCGCGCTGGATGATCGGGTTGGCCGGCAGGCGGGTGCCGATCACGCTCGCCGTCGTCCCCGCCACCGGCGTCGCGGTCGCGATCACCGCCGCCGGGCTGGCCCTCTACGGTCAGCCGGAACTCCTCGACGAGTTGCGCGACAGCACCCTGATGGTCGTCCCGATGCTGCTCTGGCCGGTCTGGGGCGTCGCGCTCGGCGCCGCCACCCTCGGCTACCACCTGCGCCGCCGGGGCGCCTGCGCCCGCTGCTGACCGATCAGTGCTCCGGGTCACTGCTCCGGTCAGTGCTCGGGGTCAGTCCTTCGGGCGGGAGCGCAACGTGCCGACGATCACACCGCCGAGCACGCCGAACGCGATCCCCAACCCGATGTTGTCGATCAGGAGGCCGAGGAGCACCCCGAAGGAGACTCCCAGACCGATCGCGATGCCGAGCTTCGTCCCGGTTTCGCTCGGTGTGCTCATTCACCCTCTCCGTTCTCGCGGATCCGCCGGTACCGGCTGGATCTTGACGGTATCGGGCTGGATCTTGACCGGTGCGTCCGCCAGCCGCGATCGACACGATCGAGAGCTAGCGTAGGTGCGTGACGGAAATTTCCCAGGTCCCACCGACCCCGCCGGCCGAGCTTCCCGGCACCCTCGGCGAGCTGCGCGCCACCGGGCACCGGTACCGGACGGTCAAGCAGGAACTCCGGGACAATCTGCTGGCCCGGCTCCGGTCCGGCGAACCCCGCTTCCCCGGCATCGTCGGCTACGACGAGACCGTGCTCCCCGAGGTCGAGCGGGCCCTGCTGGCCGGACACGACATGGTGCTGCTCGGCGAGCGCGGCCAGGGCAAGACCCGACTTATCCGCGCCCTGGGGCAACTCCTCGACGAGTGGACCCCGGTGATCCGTGGCTCCGAGCTGAACGAGCACCCGCTGTACCCGCTGACCCCGGCGTCCCGCCGGGCCGTGGAGGAGGCCGGCGACGAGCTGCCGATCGGCTGGCTGCACCGCTCGATGCGGTACGGCGAGAAGCTCGCCACCCCGGACACCAGCGTCGGCGACCTGATCGGCGACGTGGACCCGATCCGGGTGGCCCAGGGGCGTACCCTCGGCGACCCGGAGACGATCCACTTCGGGCTGGTACCCCGGACCAACCGGGGCATCTTCGCCGTCAACGAGCTGCCCGACCTGGCCGAGCGGATCCAGGTGGCCCTGCTCAACGTGCTGGAGGAACGGGACATCCAGGTACGCGGCTACCAGCTCCGGCTGCCACTGGACCTGCTGCTGGTGGCGAGCGCCAACCCCGAGGACTACACCAACCGGGGGCGGATCATCACCCCGCTCAAGGACCGGTTCGGCGCCGAGATCCGTACCCACTACCCGCTCGACCTCGAACTGGAGCTGGAACTGATCCGGCAGGAGGCGGCGCTGGTCGCGGCCGTGCCGGACCACGTGCTGGAGGTGCTGGCCCGATTCGCCCGCGCGGTGCGGGAGTCCCCGGCCGTCGACCCGCGCTCGGGTGTCTCGGCCCGGTTCGCCATCGCCGCCGCCGAGACCGTCTCGGCCGCCGCGCTGCGCCGGGCCGGCCTGCTCGGCGCCGGTGGCCCGGACGGGCAGCCCGCCGCCCCGGCCGACACCGAGCCGGTGGCCCGGGTCGGCGACGCGGTCTCGGTGACGAGCACCCTGCGCGGCAAGGTCGAGTTCGAGAGCGGCGAGGAGGGGCGGGAGATCGAGATCCTCGGTCACCTGCTCCGGACCGCCACCGCCGACACCTTCCGGGCCCGGCTGGCCGGGCTGGACGTCTCCGGCTTCACCGCGCTGGTCGCCGACGGCGCGATCATCGAGACCGGCGAGCTGGTCGGCCCGACCGAGCTGCTCCGGCAGGTCGGCACCGTACCGGGGCTGGCCAAGGCGCTGGACCGGCTCGGGCTGGGTGACGCGCCCACCCCGGCCGAGGCGGCGGCCGGGATCGAGTTCGTACTCGAAGGGCTGCACCTGACCCGGCGGCTCGCCAAGGACGTGACCGACGAGGGCCGTACCCGCTACGGCGGGCGCGGTCCCGACGGCGGCCGCAGCCCCGGCGAGCGCTCGGCCCGCGACGACGACTGGGCCTGATCGTGGCCGGCGGAAACCGCTTCCGGTACGGCTCCTGGCGCGGCGGCCCCGATCCGCTCGCCCCGCCGTACGACGTGCGGGCGGCGGTCGACTCGGTCGGCGCCGAGGTGCTGGCCGGCGGCAGCCTGCGCGAGGCGCTGCGCAACCTGCTCCGGCGTGGCCCGCAGGACCGGGGCGGCCTGGACGACCTGGTCGCCCGGGCCCGGCGGATGCGCCGCGAGGCGTTGCGCCGGGGTGATCTGGACGGCGCGGTGACCCGGGCCCGGGCCCTGCTCGACCAGGCGCTCGCCGCCGAACGCGACGAGCTGCGCGGCCGGGACGACGACAACGCCCGGTTCGCCGAGGCGGTGCTGGACAACCTGCCCTCGTCGACGGCGCGGGCGGTCGAGGAACTCGCCGGCTACGAGTGGGCCAGTGACGAGGGCCGGGCCGCCTACCAGCAGATTCTGGACGGGCTGCGCCGGGACGTGCTGGAGCAGCGGTTCAGCGGGCTGCGCGACGCGATGCAGGGTGCGGCGAACCCGGCCGCACAGCGCCAGCTCGCCGAGATGCTGCGCGACCTCAACGACCTGCTGGCCCGGCACGACCGGGGCGAGGACACCACCGACACCTTCGCCGAGTTCATGCGGCGGCACGGCGAGTTCTTCCCGGAGCAGCCGGAGACGGTCGAGGAACTGGTCGACGCGCTGGCCCGGCGGGCCGCCGCCGGGGAACGGCTGATGCGTTCGCTCTCACCGGCCCAGCGCGAGGAGCTGTCCCGGCTGATGGAGTCCTCGCTCGGCCCGGAACTGGCCGGCCAGCTCTCCGCGCTGGACGCCAACCTGCGCTCGCTCCGCCCCGACCTGGCCTGGGACCGCCGGGAGCGGGTCCGGGGCGATCAACCGCTCGGCTACGGCGAGGCGGCCGGGGCGCTCGGCGAGATCGCCGACCTCGACGACCTGCTGGACCAGCTCGGCCAGGAGCATCCGGGGGCGACCCTGGACGACATCGACGTCGAGTCGGTGCAGCGCAACCTGGGCCGGGACGCCGCCGACGACGTACGCCGGCTGCGTGAACTGGAGCGGGAGCTGCGCCGGCAGGGCTGGGTGACCCGGGGCGCCGAGGGGCTGACCCTGAGCCCGAAGGCCCTGCGCCGACTCGGCGGTACGGCGCTGCGCCGGATCTTCGCCGAACTCTCCGGCGGCCGGCGGGGGCAGCACGACCTGCGCTCGGCGGGTGCCGCCGGGGAGGTGACCGGTGCCTCCCGCCCCTGGGAGTACGGCGACGAGCAGCCGCTCGACGTGGTGCGTACGCTCGCCCGGGCCGTCCGGCGCGGCGGTGCCGGGGTGCCGGTGACGCTGGCGGTCGAGGACTTCGAGGTGGTGGAGACCGAGCGGCGGGCCTCGGCGGCGGTGGCGCTCTGCGTCGACCTCTCCTTCTCGATGGTCTCGGAGGGGCGCTGGGGGCCGATGAAGCAGACCGCGCTGGCGCTGTCGCACCTGGTCGCCACCCGGTTCCCGCAGGACGCGTTGCAGATCATCGGCTTCGGCCGGGAGGCGATGCCGCTGACCCAGCAGGAGCTGGCCGGGGTCGAGCCGGAGATGGTGCAGGGCACCAACCTGCAACACGCGCTGATGCTGGCCGGCCGGCACCTGCGCCGGCACTCCGGCTCCGAGCCGGTGGTGCTGGTGGTCACCGACGGCGAGCCGACCGCGCACCTCGATCCGGAACTCGGTGGCGGGGTCTTCAACTGGCCGTCGCTGCCGGAGACGATCCAGTTGACGGTCGCCGAGGTGGACAAGCTGACCCGGTACGGCGCCACGATGAACCTCTTCATGCTGGGCGAGGATCCGGGGCTGCGCCGGTTCGTTGACGCGGTGGCCCGGCGCTGTGGCGGCCGGGTCTTCACCCCGGAACTGGACGACCTGGGGGAGTACGTGGTCTCCGACTACCTGCGGGCGCGGCGCGGCCGGCGCGGTCGCTGAGTTCGACCGCCCCGGCCGGGCCGGCCGGGGCGGCCGGTCGGGCGATAACCGGGCAGGCCGGGCGAACTCTTCCTAGACTCGGTCGAATGGAGACGGCCGAGCTGCGCCGGGCGTACGCGGACCTGCTCGCCGAGGTCGACGGGGGTTCGTTCGGGCCACCGCCGCCGGGGGAGTTGACCGTCGAGGAGGTGCTGGTGCACCTCGCCGCCAACGACGAGTTGCTGACCGAGGCGACCGAGGCGGTGCTGGCCGGCTCGCCGTGGGCGTACTACGACGGGCAGTCGACGCTGCGGCCGCAGGTGGACGCGATGGTGCCGCGCGACGGCGGGCTGGCCGAACTGGCCGAGCGGCTGCGGTCCACCAGCGAGCGGCTCTGCGCCCTGGTGGACCGGTTGGGGCCGGAGGCGGAGACGCCGGTCGACTCGCACCTGCGGGAGGGCTTCGAGCTGCACATCGAGGAGTCCCTGCCCTGGGGACGGATGCTCGACATCCACGGCCGGATCCACCTGCCGGCGCACCTCGAACAGTTGCGTGCCATGCGTACGGACCTCGGGTAGTTGCCGCATGGGAGCGTTCCCACAATCCGGGACGTCGTGATCTAGGAATCGTCGACAGCATTACCTTCCTGTTAACCGATGGGAGTGAATATGCTGCGACGTCAATCCGTCGGGCGGCTCTGCCTGGTCGGCGTGACCGCCCTGATCGCCCCGCTCGTCGCCTTCGGCACGCCGCCCGCGGCCGGCCAGCCCGCCCCGGACCACGCGGCGGTGGCCGCGGCGCCACCCCTGGACCAGCTCACCGTCAGCACCACCCAGGTCGCCTTCGGACTCCAACGGCCGACCGCGATCTTCGCCCCCGACGACGGCAGCGGCCGGCTGCTGATCGCCGAGAAGCAGGGGACGATCCGGGTCTACCACCCGGACACCGGGCTGGCGGCCGACCCGCTGCTCGACATCCGGGACCGGGTCGACACCTCGGGCAACGAGCGCGGGCTGCTCGGCCTGGTCACCACGCCGAACTTCAGCCAGACCCGAGCCCTCTACGTCAGCTACACCGCACTGCCGGAGGGCACCGTCACGCTCTCCCGGTTCACCCTCGCCACCGCCGGCCAGACGCCGATCCCACCGGCCGGCGAGCAGGTGATCCTCACCCAGCCACACGCCGAGTACTCCAACCACAACGGCGGGCACGTCGCCTTCGGCCCGGACGGCCACCTCTACTGGGGCATCGGCGACGGCGGCGGCTCCGACGACGTACTCAACTCGGGGCAGAACCTGAACACCCTGCTCGGCAAGATCCTCCGGCTGGACGTGAGCCGCTCCTGCGACGGGCGGCCGTACTGCGTACCGGCGGACAACCCGTTCGTCGGCACCGCCAACGCCCGGCCGGAGATCTGGACGTACGGGCTGCGCAACCCGTGGAAGTTCTCGCACGACCTCGGCGGGGACGGCTCGCTCTGGATCGCCGATGTCGGGCAGGGCACCTTCGAGGAGATCGACCACCTGCGGGCCGACCAGGCCGGCGCCAACCTCGGCTGGTCCTGTCGGGAGGGTCCGCAGGTCTTCAACCCCGACCGCTGCCAGGCCGGCGCACAGTACGTCGAGCCGATCTACTCGTACCGCACCTCGACCGACGGCTGCGCCGTGATCGGCGGGTACGTCTACCGGGGCGAGGAGTACGCCGACATCGCCACCGGCACCTACCTGGCCACCGACTACTGCTCCGGTACGGCGTTCGTGGTCCGACCCCCGGCCACCCCCGGCGGGGCGTACCAGACCCGCGCGCTGACCGAGCTGACCATCCAGCCGACCAGCCTCGGCCAGGACGCCAACGGCGAGCTGTACCTGGTGAACGACCTGCCGGGCCAGCTGCACAGGATCGAGTTCGGCACCACCGCACCGCCGGCCGCCTGCCGGATCGGCTACCGGGTCGACCAGCAGTGGGGTACCGGCTTCAACGCCACCGTGACCGTCACCAACACCGGCACCCAGCCGGTCAGCGGCTGGACGGTGGGCTGGACCTGGTCCGGCGCGCAGCGCGCGGGCTCCTTCTACAACGCCCGGGGCAGCCAGTCCGGCGCGGTGGTGACCGCGCAGAACGCCAGCTGGAACGCGAACATCCCGCCGGGCGGCACTGTGCAGTTCAGCTTCCTCGCCTCGAACACCGGCCCGAACCCGGCGCCGACCGCCTTCACCCTCAACGGCAACACCTGCACCTGAGGTGTAAGGAAGGGCCCCCGCTACAACAGAAAACGATATGCGGGGGCCCTTCCTTACCCGCTGGGCGGGCGGAAGGTGCGGCGGTAGGCGGTGGGCGGTACCCCGATCCGCTGGTGCAGCTGTTGCCGCAGGGCGGCGGTGGTGCCGAAGCCGGACCGTCGGGCCACCTGGTCGACGCCGAGGTCGGTGGTCTCCAGCAGCAGCCGGGCGTGCTCGGTGCGCTGCCGCAGCAGCCACTGCGCCGGGCTGAGCCCGGTCTCCTCGCGGAACCGCCGGGTGAAGGTCCGGACGCTCATGGTGGCGTGCGCGGCCATCTGCGGCAGGGTCAGCGGCTCGTGCAGCCGGTGCTGGATCCACTCCCTGGTCCGGCCGGTGCCGGCCGCCGCCACGTCGGGCAGCGGTCGTTCGATGTACTGCGCCTGCCCGCCGTCCCGCCAGGACGGCACCACACAGCGTCGGGCGGACCGGTTGGCGACCCGGCTGCCGTGGTCGGTCCGGATGACGTGCAGGCAGAGGTCGAGGCCGGCCGCCACCCCGGCCGAGCTGAGCAGGTCACCGTCGTCGACGAAGAGCACCTCGGGATCGAGCCGTACCCTCGGGTGGAGCCGGCGGAACCGGTTGGCGTACGCCCAGTGGGTGGTGGCCGGCCGGTCGTCCAGCAGCCCGGCGGCGGCGAGCACGAACGCGCCCGTGCAGATGGACATGATCCGTACGCCCCGGTCGTGCGCCTCGCGCAGCGCCGCCCGGATCTCCGGGTCGACGGTCCCGTCGACCAGCGGCGGACCGTCGTGGATGCCGGGCACCACGACGGTGTCGGCGTCGGCCAGGATCTCCAGCCCGTGGTCGGGCAGCACCCGGAACCCGGCGGTGCTGCGCACCGGTCGGCCGCCCGGGGTGCAGGTGGTGATGGTGTAGAGCGGTTCGCCGTCGGCGTCCCGGGCGGTGCCGAAGACCTGGGCCGGGGTGCCGAGGTCGAGCCCGACCACCCCCTCCAGGGCGAGCACCACGACCCGGTGCGGCGGCTGCGGCGGCCGGCCGGTTCGGCCCTGACCCGGCCGGCCGGTTCGGCCCTGACCGGGCTCGCGCGGGTCCGGGCGTCCGTCCGGCGAGTTCTTCGCCGGGGTACCCGTCGGCGTGCTGGTGGTCACCGCTCCTCCGCTCTCCCGTCGTGTTGGCCCAATTCTTGCGCATCCTGGCTTTCCGGCCACTCGTCCGGGTTCCCGCCGGCCCGCAGACTCGTCGGGTGAGTTCCCGCCGCCTGCACCCGGCCTGGGTGGTCGCCGCCGTCGCCTTCGTCGCACTGGTCGGCGCCGCCGGGTTCCGGGCCACGCCGTCCGTACTGCTGCACCCGCTGCACGAGGAGTTCGGCTGGCCG
This sequence comes from Plantactinospora veratri, assembly GCF_036421995.1. Taxonomy (NCBI): domain Bacteria; kingdom Bacillati; phylum Actinomycetota; class Actinomycetes; order Micromonosporales; family Micromonosporaceae; genus Plantactinospora; species Plantactinospora veratri. The sequence continues at coordinate 211,197 of NZ_JAZGQL010000017.1, read as the reverse complement.
CTGGCGACCATCTCGGCCGCGGTCTCGGTCAACCTGTTGCTCTTCGGGCTGACCGCACCGTTCGCCGCCGCCCTGATGGACCGGTTCGGCATCCGGCGGGTGGTGGCCGCCGCGCTGACCCTGGTCGCCGCCGGCAGTGGGCTGACCGTCTTCATGCGGACCAGCGCCGAACTGATCCTCTGCTGGGGCGTACTGGTCGGGCTGGGGACCGGGTCGATGGCGCTCGCCTTCGTGGCCACCGTGACCGGGCGGTGGTTCGTCCGGCGCCGGGGACTGGTCACCGGGGTGCTCACCGCCGGAGGTGCCGCCGGGCAGCTCGTCTTCCTGCCGCTGTTGGCGAGCCTGGTCGAGGCGTACGGGTGGCGGAGCGCCGCGCTGGTGGTGGCCGGGTCGGCGCTGGCCGTCGTACCCCTGGTGGGGTGGCTGCTGCGCGACCACCCGGCGGATCTCGGCCTGCCGCCGTACGGCGCGACCGAGGTCGTGCCACCGCCGGCCCGGACCGGCGGGGCGGCTTCCCGGGCGATCCGTGCGCTGCGCACCGCCGCCCGGATCCCGGCGTTCTGGCTGCTCGCCGGCGGCTTCGCGATCTGCGGCGCCTCGACGAACGGGCTGGTCGGCACGCATTTCATCCCGGCCGCGCACGATCACGGGATGACCGAGACCGCCGCGGCCAGCCTGCTCGCCCTGGTCGGGCTCTTCGACATCGCCGGCACGATCGCCTCGGGCTGGCTCACCGACCGGTTCGACAGCCGGGTGTTGCTGGCCGGCTACTACGCGCTGCGCGGGCTGTCGCTGCTGGTGTTGCCGAGCCTGTTCGGCGACTCGGCCCGGCCGAGCATGCTGGTCTTCGTGATCTTCTACGGGCTGGACTGGGTGGCCACGGTGCCGCCGACGGTGGCGCTCTGCCGGGAGTACTTCGGGGCCGCCGGCGCCGTGGTCTTCGGCTGGGTCTTCGCCGCCCACCAGGTCGGCGCGGCGGTCGCGGCGACCGGCGCGGGACTGATCCGGGACCAGCTCGGCAGCTACACCCTGGCCTGGTACGTCGCCGGGGCGCTCTGTGCCGCCGCCGCGGTCTTCTCGATGCTGCTGCGGCGCCGCCCCGGCGGGTCCGCCGGGGCGGACGCGTCCACCGCTCCGGCCACCCCGCTGGCCGACCGGGCCGGGGCACCGGTGTCGGCAGGCTGACGGGATAGTGTCGGCAACCCGACAGGCGGTTACTTATTGTTACGACACCATTACTCTATGAATGGTGGTGTGCTCACTCTGGTGGTTTCCGGGCCGGTCCCCGGCAGCACGCGCGGCGACGCCGAATCCGCCTCCGCGCTGGCTCGGGAGCTGCACACCCGGACGATCCTGCACGTCGTCCGGCCCGGTGTCGACGACCCGACGGTCCCGCCCGACCCTTCGCCACAGGAACCGGACTCCCCGCCCGACCTCGGCGACCTGCCCGGCGGCGGGTACGGCGGCACCGGCCCGGCCGTCCGCAAGGGCGGCGCCGCCGGATCGCTCGCCGAACTCGTCGTCACCGGCCTCTTCTCGGCCACCACCGTCGCGGCGCTGGCCCAGGTCGCCGTCGCCTTCCTGGAGCGCGGCGCCGCCCGCCGGATCGTCCTGCGGGACGGTCGGCGCACCCTGACGATCAGCGCCCCCGGCGAGGACACCGAGCAGATGGTGGTCGAGTGGCTCGGCGTGCCACCGACACAGAGCGGTACCGGCTCCTCCGGTGCGGATTAACCCGCCGAGCGGCCGTTACGCGCTGCTGGTGGCGGTCGGCGAGTACGACGACCCGTCACTGGACCAGCTCCGCGCCCCCGAGCAGGACGTGGAACGGCTGGCGGCGGTGCTGGAGGACCCGTCGGTCGGCAACTTCACCGTCCGTACCTTGCAGGACCCCGCCGAACAGGAGGTACGCCGGGAGATCGAGGACCTGCTCACCGACCGGGTCGACGACGACCTCGTACTGATCTACTTCTCCTGCCACGGCATCGTCGACCCGTTCCACCGGCTCTACTTCGCCGCCGCCAACACCGTGCGGACCCGACCGGCCAGCACCGCCATCTCCCGCTCCTTCGTCAACGAGCAACTGGAGGCGTGCCGGGCCGCCGCCAAGGTCCTGGTGCTGGACTGCTGTTTCGCCGGCGCGTTCGCCGAGGGCTTCAAGGCGGCGCCGCAGGGTGCGCTGGACGGCCAGGTCGGCCGGGGGTACGTGGTGATCAGCGCCTGCGACAGCTACGAGTACGCCTTCGAGTCCGACGGCCTGGTCGAGTCCGCGCCCCGTGGCTCGATCTTCACCGACGTACTGCTGGAGGGGCTGGCCACCGGCGGTGCCGACCTGGACGGCGACGGCCGGGTCGGCGTCGACGAGCTGTTCCGGTACGTCCACGACGGGGTGGTCCGCCGCCGGCCGGACCAGAAGCCGAAGTGGAGCGCCTACAACGCCGAGCCGCACATCTATCTCGCCACCGTCCCGCCGACGGCCGACCCGCCGGGGACCGGCGGGAACCGGCCGGGCGGGGTGGTCAAGGCGGGCGCGGCGGCGGCGCCCCGGCCGAGCAACTACAACCGGCACCAGGCGATCGTCGCCCGAGGCTTCCGGGCCGGCGCCGACCTGGTGCGGCGTACCTTCGGGCCGCTCGGCCGGCGGGTGCTGGTCGAGGACGCCTCCGGGGCGTACCACGAACTGGCCGACGCGGCGAGCGTGGTGCGATTGTTCACCGCCTACGACAGCCGGGACGCGATCGGCGCCAGCTACGTCCGGGAACTCGTCGAGGGGGTACGGCACCGGGTCGGCGACGGCGCCACCACCACCGTGGTACTCGCCCAGGCCATGCTGGACGGTGCCTCCGTGGCACTGCGGGCCGGCGCCAACCCGGTGGCGCTGTGCCGGGGGATCGAGTCGGCCGCCCTGGCGGTCCTGGCCGAACTTGGCGACCTGGCCGTGCCGGTGGAGACGAAGGAACAGCTCCAGATGGTCTCCACGATCGCCTCCGGCGACGAGGTGGTCGGCGACCTGCTGGCCACCGCGATGGAGCGGGTCGGCAAGGACGGCGTGGTGATCGTCGAGGAGAGCAACCTCTTCGGCCTCGAACTCGAACTCACCCGGGGCATCCGGGTGCCGGCCGGGCACGTCTCGCCGTACTTCGTGACCGATCCGGAGGAGGCGGAGGCGGTACTCGACGACCCGTCGATCCTCATCGTCGACCAGCGGCTCTCCGGGGTACCGGAGTTGCAGCCGCTGCTCGACGAGGTCGGCCGGTCCGGTCGGCCGCTGGCGGTCTTCGCCCGGGACATCCGGGACGCCGCGCTCACCGCGCTGATCGTGGGGAAGATGCGGCACACCCTCGACGCGGTGGCGGTACGACTGCCCTGGCCGGACGAGGAACGGTGCACCGTGATGGCGGACCTGGCGCTGCTCACCGGGGCGCAGGTGGTCGGTGACGCCGAGGGCGGGCTCGCCGCCGCCACCGGTCAGGTGCTGGGCGGCGCGCGCAAGGTGATCACCACCCGCCGGGACACCACCCTGGTGGACGGGGCCGGCGACCCGGAGCTGGCCCGGCGCCGGGTGCGGGGGCTGCGGGCGGAGCTGGCCCGGCGCCCGGACGGGCACGACCGGGAGCTGCTGCGGGAGCGGCTGGCCCGGCTGGGCGGCGGGGTGGCGGTGATCCGGGTCGGCGAGTCCACCGAGGGGCAGCTCAAGAAGCGCAAACGGCAGATCGACGACGCGGTACGCAACGCCAAGGCGGCCGTCGAGTGGGGACTCGTGCCCGGTGGCGGGGCGGCGCTGCTGACCGTCGCCGGGCGGATCGGTCCCCGGGTGCCGCGCGGCGGTGACGAGGCGCTCGGCTACGCGGTGGTGGTCGACGCGCTGGCCGCGCCCTACGAGGAGTTGATGCGCAACGCCGGGCGGAACCCGGCCGCCGGTCCGGCCGACCTGCGCCGCCGTGGCCCGGGAGTCACCTTCGACGTGGTCGCCGGCTCGTACGTCACCGCGCTGGACGCCGGCATCGTGGACGCCGCCGCGACGCTGCGCCAGGCGGTCACCGCCGCGGCCGGGGTGGTGACCCGCTATCTGATGATCGGCTGACCCTCCGGGTATCCGCCGGGACGGACCGGGCTGCGGAGGGGCGGGGGTTGGCGGGTGGCCGGCGTCGGGCGAACCCGACGCCGGCCCCAGCCCATGCTGCTACGTGGTGCCGCCGACGTGCAGCAGGTCAGCGATCCGTTCGGCGACCGGTCCGGCCTCCAGGTGCAGCCACGACACGTTCAACCGGTCGTCGCCGAGGACGGCGAGCAGTACGTGGTCGCTCACCCCGTACACCGTGAAGTAGCCCTGGTGGCTGTGGACCGTCAGTTCGCGCAGCGGACCCTGTTGGAGTGTCATGCCGCACTGCCGACCGAGCCCGAAGGTGGTCGCGGCGAGCGCGGCGAGGTCGAGCGGCTCGGGGCCGGCGGTGAGGTCGTGTCCGAGCAGTCGCCCGTCGATGCCCGCGAGGACGGCGCCGCGTACCCCGGGCACCCGGTCCCGGAGCGCCCCCAGCTCGGCGTGCAGGGCCGACTGGCCGGGGCGGTGCCGACCGGCGGTGCCGGCACCCGGTTGGTCGAAGACGCCCTCGGGGAGGTCCTCCTCGCCGCCACTGTCCAGTTGGGCCCCTGGAGAACGCCGGGGCAGCGGGCTGTCGAACAGGTCCCCTCTGGCGTCCTGGAACTGGGTCACGGTCATCACCGCTCCTCGACCTGGCGCGTGTGGCACGCGGTGGATGCGAGGTCAACCTGGGGGCAGGCCGGAGCAGCAGCAGGACGGAAGGTTCCCTTGCCCGCGCGGGAGCTCAGCGGCCGGATCGGCTGGTGGTTCGCCACTGACAGCGCCTCCATTCTTGGTGTGAACGTCACTGCCCGTAGTGCCGTCACCGCTGAACGGCGAGGTGGGCGGCGGCCGGTCTGACGCGCGAGTTGCTCCTCCCGGGAGAGTCGCATGCCGTGGTGCAAGTTGCATCTCGCGAGACAGGTATTTGTCTGTGCAGCTAACTTACTGTTGACCCGTCCGCGATGGAACAGGGCGATACGACCGATGTTGCGCGGCATGGGGGGTCGTTCTACGCACCGCGCCACTGCGCACAGTGACCAAAACGGAGTGTGATTGCACGTGGCGTCTGCAAACCGCAAATGCACGTGCGCTTCCCAGGTCATCGCCGGATGCGAGTGGACGGCACCGAGGCGCTGTGTCAGAGTGCAAGGGAGGACATTCACGAACACAACTGTCCGATGCGCTGACGCGGGGAGAAGCGCGGTGTTGCCCATCACCGCCCGACGTGGAACGGGTGAGCGACCTTGATACCGCTCGGGGCGGGGTCGCTGCTCGAATACCGGGTGACCGACGCGATGTGGGTCTGCGCCGGGGTCGTACGCGTCGCCCGGTCCTTCTTCTGCCTGACCGATCCCGACCCGCCGCCACGCTGGCACTGGCAGGCGAACACCCGGGACAACGGACTGGTGGGGGTGACCGAGGGGGCGCTGCTGGTGCGCACCGGCTGCGGTGGCGGCTGGGCCAACCTCACCGTCGAGCTGCACGTCGAACGGCCGGCGGCGGAGACGGCCGGCTGGGACGACGCGGTCGAGATCTCGTACCGGACGGCGGTCGGCCAGTCGCACGTCCGGTCGGCGCGCGGCGGCGGTACCGACTTCCCCCGGATCAGCTTCCGCGGGGCGGGCAGCTACCGGGTCCGGGTGCACGCCCGGGGCCGGCACCCCTGCGTGGGCCGGCCCGTCGCCGACCGGGCGGAGGACTACCTGTTGCAGGTCTGGCCGGCACCGCTGGGGCGTACCGAGATCCTCCGGACGACCGACGGATGACCACGCCGTCCTGGCAGTCCCCCCTGACCGGTCGAGCCGGCGGGCCGGGCGGCGGTGCCCGGGTCCGGTCCGGTGGCACCGCTACCGTGGGGCGGTGAGCGACCCCACCTGGGCGGCGGTCCGCGCCGCACGTGCCTGGCTGGACCGGGCGAACGGCACCGACCGGGCCGAGCTGACCTGCCGGATCCTCAAGGTCACCGAGGAGGCCGGCGAGGCCGCCGGGGCCTGGATCGGGCTGACCGGCCAGAATCCGCGCAAGGGCGTGACGCACAGCCTCGACGACGTGGCCGGCGAGCTGGCCGACGTCGCGCTCAGCGCCCTGGTCGCCATCGAGAGCCTGAACCTCGACGCCCGGCAGGTGCTGGACGACCGGGCGGCCCGGGTGCGGGACCGGCTCCGGGAGACGTCCGTGCACGGTACCGGGCCGGGCCCGTCGGTGGTTTCGGGCTGACCGGACGGATTGTCCGACATCGGGGCGCGGGACGACGACATGCTTCGCTGGTCGGTTCGCCGCGCGACCCGACGTCGGCGGGCCGCCCTCCGCCGACGTGGCGGCGGACCGGTGGAGGGTCGGCCACCGGCGTGACGTCGTCGTTGGCCGACCCCGGACAGGCCCCGGGGCGGGTGCCCGCAGCCCGGCCGTCACCTTCCCCCGTAGTTGACGGCCGGCCCAGCCCGCCCCGGTGCCGATCCCTCGCCACCCGCGGTTCTCCGCCGGGTACCCCGGTCGCGGCACCGGCCGCCCCGGGCCCGCGATCGAGATCCGTGCCCGGTGATCGCCTCCCGGGTGACACCTCCGGTGCCACGGCTGCGGAATCGGAGATCTCCGTCCGGTCGATGTCCGGGTGCCCGGTTCGACGGTTCCGCCAACCGGATCAGACCGGGGCTGCCGGGCGTTCGGGGAGCGCGGACGATAACCGGGAGGTCAAGGTTTGGTTATTGAGGATATCCAGCAGGTCCGTCCGTGCTATACCGTGATTGGGTGAGAGTCGAGCGGCACTGGTGGAACGGCGATCGGGGTCCGCGCGCACGGCGCGACGTCTACATTCGTACGGATGGGCAGCGATGGGAAGTCGAGGCCCAGGTCGGGGGCGCCCAAGGGCGCTCGAAGGTGCAGCAATGCCCCGGTGAGGCGTCCGCGCGCATCCTCGCGGACGCCTGGCTAGGTGGGCGCCCGGGCTGGCGAGAGATGGTGCTCTGAGCCGACCGCCGTCCGGCTGGTCGCGCAGAGCTGTCTCGCGGCTCGATATCTTTCCCAGATTCGAGAGGCGGGTCACGCCGACGGGTGAGAGTCACCCGTCGGCGTGGAGTTGCGCGTCCAACCGGGCGGCGTGAGGTTCCGTTACCGGAACCGGCCGCGGTGGCCAAGGCACTTTCCGCGATCTGCCAAAGGAATCGCACCCCGTTACCCCACTCGGTTGCGTCGAGTTACCATTTAAGCACTCATGGTGATCAATGTCTTGACGACGATCAGCGGGGTGAGGGTTCGTGGCGCGGGACCTTGACGGGCGATCGGGCGGAACAGGGCGGCGGATCGGGGACCTCGACCGCAGCCTGCTGCTGCACTGCCGGACCAGCCAGGTCACCCTGGCGGCCGAGGTGGCCGACCGCAGTGGCGGCGGCCTGGTCGTCACCGCCGACCGGGGCAACCTGCGCGGTTGCCTGGGCCGGGCCCGGCACCTGCGGGAGGTCGACCACTACCGCCGTCCCGTACTGCTCGACGCGGCCCGGTACGCGGGCGACGGCAGGCTACCCGCCGCCGCGCCCTTCGACCCGCGCTGGATCGACTGCCAGCGGGACCTCGGGCTTCCGGTACTGACCGACTCCGGTTACCTGGACCGGAACGACAGCGCCGGCCTGGCCGGACTCCTCGAACGGGCCGCCCGGCTCGGTGACGCCATCGCACTCCTGCCGATGCACCCGTCCTGGCTCGCCGACCGGATCGCCCGGCAGACCCTGCTCCGCTACGTGGCGGCGGTCGGCGTACCGGTGGCGGTCGTGGTGGAGGAGTCGGCGAACCCGTTCACCCCGGCCAGTACGGTGCACGGGCTGCTCCAGTTGCTCGGCTGCGGGGTTCCGGTGCTGGTGCTCCGGGCCGACCTGCCGGTGCTCGGGGTGCTCTGCTTCGGGGCGACAGCGGTGGCGATCGGCACCGAACCCGCGCTGCGCCGGCTCGATCCGCGCCGGCCCGCCGGCTCCGGCCCACCGACCGGGGTACCCCGGCCGTCGGCGGTGGTCCGGCAGTGCCTGTCGTACGCGCCGCTGCCGGAGATCGAGGCCACCATGCGCCGCCATCCGGACAACGGGATGTGGCAGCACTGCGACTGCGCCACCTGTGCCGGCAGGGGCCTCGGCTGGCTGCTGGACCGGCCGGACGGCGAGCGGAGCCGTACCGCGTTCCGGCACTCCGTGGACGTCCTGCTCGACCTGCGCGCCGAGCTGACCGGGCCGTCCGGGCAGCTCAACGAGTGGAGCTGGCGGGCCCGCTGCGTCGCCGCCGCGTCCCGCCGCCGCGAGGTGGGTTGGGAGCTGCTGCCGATGTTGCACCACTGGCAGCAGGCGATCGCACCGCCGAGCACCTCCCGGCTGCCCGCAACCGCGGGGCGCCGGGCCGGCGGGTCGGGCCGGTTCTCCCGGGCGACCACCCCCCGATCAGCGGCCTGACCTGCGGCAACCTGACCTGCGGCAACCTGACTGGCGGTGCCTGCGGGGTCGTCCGGCCGGCCGGGTGACCGGGATCAGGCCAGCGCCATCCGGGCCCAGCGGCTCGGGCTCAACGTGAGCACCCGGAACGGACAGTGCCGGTCGGTGAGCAGCGTGTACGCCTCGATCGCCCGCTCGGCCGCGTCCTGCGCCTGCTCGGCCGGGGTCATCCCCCGGCCCCGGTTGCGGAACAGCGCGCCGTAGAAGGCGGAGCAGAAGACGCCGCTCTCGTGCCAGCCGATCTGTGCCGAGGTGCCGATGTAGGTGACCTCGTCCTGGAGGCAGTCCCGGACCGCCTTCTGCCAGGCGCCGGTGCCGGTCCGGCAGCCGTCCGCGAGAATCGCGTGCGCCGAGATGCCCCGCCCCCGGGCGGCCGCCTCCTCGCCCAGCGCCTCCAGCGAGATCTTCGTCCGGCCGTCGCTGCTGGCGAAGGTGGGGGTGCTGCTGTGGTCGCCGTGCGCCATCACGTGCAGTACGTCGCAGGAGGCGGTGAAGGCGGTCAGCACCGTGTCCGGGTCGCGGGAGCGGACGAAGTCGATGTCGACCACCGGCTGCTGGTGCTCGGCGTTGATGTTCTGCAGGGTGGACTGGACGAACGTCATCGCCGCGTCGAACGACGAGTCGAGTCCGATGTCGAGCAGACTCACCCGCTTCGCCCTCATTGCCATGGCGAACCTCCCCCGGGATGCGATCAACACGCTACCCCTGCCGCGCCAACCCCGCCGGCCCGGCTGCGGCGTCCCGGGCCGCGCGGACCGGCCGGTCAGCGGCCGGGTCAGTCGACCAGGGCCGCGTAGACGAGCTGGCGCAGCTCGGCCCGGAGCGGGTAGGTGCTGGAGGGGACGAGCTGGGTGAAGAGCAGCGCGGTGACCTCGTCGACCGGGTCGACCCAGAACGCCGTACTCGCCATGCCGCCCCAGTAGAACTCGCCCGGGTTGCTCGGGGTGCGGCTCGGCACCGGATCGAGCACCACCGCGAAACCGAGCCCGAAGCCGATCCCGTCGAAGGTCGTCTCGGCGAAGCCGCCGGTGGAGAGCCGCCCCAGGTCCTGCCCCTCCGGCAGGTGGTTGCGGGTCATGAACCGGACCGTACGCGGAGCGAGCAGGCGTACCCCGTCCAGCTCGCCGCCGCGCAGCAGGAACTGGGTGAACCGGTGGTAGTCGGCCGCCGTGGAGAGCAGGCCGCCGCCACCGGAGAGCAGCGGCGGCTTCTGGCGCGCCAGCACCCCGACCTGGTCGTACCGGATCGCCTGGCCGGTGCCGGGGTGCGCGGCGTAGCAGGCCGCCAGCCGGTCCGCGTCGGCGCCCTCGGCCCACCAGCCGGTGTCGGTCATGCCCAGCGGGCCGAGGATGCGGTCGGTGAAGAAGGCGTCCAGCGACTGGCCGGAGACCACCTCGACCAGCCGGCCGAGCACGTCGGTGGCGACCGAGTAGCCCCAGGCCGTGCCGGGCTGGAAGAGCAGCGGCAGCCGGGCCAGGCCCTCGGTCGCGCTGGCCAGGTCGAAGCCCGGCGGCGGATAGAGGTCGAAGCCGGCGGCCCGGTAGAGCCCGTCGACCACCGAGGTCTGTAGGAAGCCGTAGGTCAGCCCGGCGGTGTGGGTGAGCAGGTGCCAGACCCGGATCGGTTCGACCGCCGGCACCGTGTAGGGCTTCAGTGCCGACCCCCGGTCGTAGACCCGGGCGTCGGCGAACTCCGGCAGCCAGCGGCTGATCTCGTCGGTGAGCTGGAGCCGGCCCTCCTCCCAGAGCATCATCGCGGCGACCGAGGTGACCGGCTTGGTCATCGAGTAGATCCGCCAGAGGGTGTCGGACTCGACTGGCAGCCCCGCCTCGCGGTCCCGCATCCCGTACGTCGAGGAGTGCGCGATCTCGCCCCGCCGGGTCACCACGATCTGCCAGCCGGCCAACTGCCCCGCGTCGACGTACCGGGCGAAGTGTTCGTCGACGTGGGCCAGCCTGGCCGGGTCGAAGCCGACCTGGTCAGGGTCGACGCTGCGCTGGAGGCTCATTCGCCGAACCATACTGCCGGCCCGGAAATGGCGGCAACGACCACCGGCTGCCGGTCCCGGCACACCCCCGCACCCGGGCCGGTAGGTCCGGCCACCGGGTCAGCCGGGCCCCACCGGCCGCCCGGCCGACCCGTCCCGGTGCTGCCCGGGCGGACGGGTCCGGCGCCAGTACTGCCGCTTGCCCTCGTCCCGGACCACCACGCCGAGCCGGGTCAACTCGGTCCGCAACTCGGCCACGTCCGCCCTGTCACCCTTGTCCAGCGCCCGCTGCCTGGCCTTGAGCAGCGCGTTCGCTCCCGGCGGAAGCTCGGTGGCGCCATCGGCCCAGCGCCGGAACTCCGGCCGGTACGGGTCGCCGTCGGGGTACCAGCGGTAGCCGTGCGCCTCGAAGGCGGCCCGGAGCCGGTCGGCCGACAGGTCGGACTGCTCCCGGGCGAGTTCCTCGGCGGCGGGCCCGAGCAGGACGAGCCGCTTCCCCTCCCGGAACGCCCCGGTGATCTCGGCCCGGCCGACCCGCCGGGTGCTGGTGCCCCGGACCAGCGTCACCCCGTCCCGGGCGACGGTGACGGTCAGCCGCTCGGCGGCGGCGATCCCGGCCACGAGCAGTCCGCCCAGCGCGCCGAGGACCAGCGCGCCACCGGTGGCCCAGGGCTCGTCGACGGCGTCGATCAGCATGAACGGGCCGCGCATCGGGATCCAGCGCAGCGACGCCACCCAGCCCGCCGAGGCCTGCACCAGCCAGAGCAGCGCGGCGCCGAGCGGCGGGAAGAGGATCCAGACCAGAGCCACCAGGCTGGCCGGTTCGGCCACCACGATCGGCTCGCCGGGCGGGGACGCCCCGGTGCGGTCCGGCGGGGTCGCCTCGGCGGTCACCTCAGGACACCTCCCGGCGTACCGTCCGGATCAGCCCGGCGAGCAGCGGCAGCAGTACCCAGGCCGCGACCGAGACGCCGAGCCGGGCCCACTGCCCGCCGTCGAGGTGCCCCGGGTCCGGCGGCTCCACCAGGGCGGCCGTGGTGAGCCCGGTGTCCAGCCACTCGGCGGCGGCGTGCAGCCGCTCGATCATCCCGCCGAGCATGGACCAGGCGATCGGCAGCACCAGGGAGAGCACGATGGCCAGCGGGGTGCTCTGGAACAGCAGGCCGAACGCGATGCCGAGCAGCACGTTGACCGTCTGGAAGACCGCCGCGCCGACGAACGCCGACGGGTCGGTCGACCAGGAGCCGCCGTCGCCGGCCAGCCCGGCGATCACGGTACCGAGGGCCGCCGTCGCCAGGCTGGCCAGTACGGAGATCAGCGCCGCGACCACCCCGGCGCCGAGCTTGGCGACGACCACCCGGTGCCGCTGCGGCACCAGCGCGAAGGTGGTCAGCACGGTGCGCTGGGAGAACTCGGTGGTGACCAGCAGGATGCCGAGGATCGGCAGCAGGATGCCGACCGGGATCTGGGAGAGCGCGAAGAAGTTCTCGAACCGCTGCTCCGGGTCGGGTGCGGTGAGGAGCAGCACGGCCACGATGATCGCCGAGATCAGGCCGATGGTGATCAGCAGCCAGTAACCGGCCCGGGTGTCGGCGAGTTTGCGCAGCTCGACCAGGGTCATCCGGAGCAGCGTCGGCCGGCCGAAGGTGTCGTACCCGCCGGGGCGGTCCGCCGGGCCGACGGACCTGGTGTCGGTGCGTCCAGTGGTGTCGGTGGTCATTTCACGGCCTCCCGGACGGAGTCGCCAGCGGTCAGGGTCAGGAAGACCTGCTCCAGTCCGGCGCTCTCGGCCGGCCGGAGTTCCAGCAGCGCCACGCCGGAGTCGGCGGCGGCCTGCCCGACGGCGCCGGGGTCGGCACCGACCAGCAGCCCGCCGTCGGTGCCGGACCGCACCGGCAGCCCGGCCCGGTCCAGGGCGGCACGCAGCGCCTCCGGGTCCCGGGCCCGGACCAGCGCGCCCGCGTCGGCCAGCAGTTCGTCCTTGCTGCCCTGCGCCACGACCCGCCCGCCGCCGATCACCACCAGCCGGTCGGCCACCGCCTCGACCTCGCGGAGCAGGTGCGAGGAGAGCAGCACGGTGCCGCCCCGGTCGGCGAAGTCGCGCAGCAGGCCGCGCATCCAGAAGATCCCCTCCGGGTCGAGGCCGTTCGCCGGCTCGTCCAGGATCAGCACCCGGGGGTCGCCGAGCAGCGCCTGCGCCAGGCCGAGCCGCTGGCGCATCCCCAACGAGTACGCCCGGACCCGCCGCCGGGCGGCGACCGCGTTCAAGCCGACCTGGTCGAGGCACTCGTCGACCCGGCGCCGGGAGACCCCGATGGTGCGAGCCGAGAGGATCAGGGTCTCCCGCCCGGTCCGGCCCGGATGCTGGGCACCGGCGTCGAGCAGCAGCCCGACCAGGCGACCAGGGTTCGGCAGCCGGCGGTAGTCGACCGAGTCGACGGTGGCGGCGCCGGCGCTCGGCGGGGTGAAACCGCAGATCATTCGCATGGTGGTGGACTTGCCGGCACCGTTCGGGCCGAGGAACCCGGTCACCGTGCCCGGTTCGCACCGGAACGAGACGTCGTCGACGACGGTGTGCCGGCCGTACCGTTTCGTCAGGTGTTCGACACTGATCATGCCGTCGAGCCTGCCGGGTCCGGCCGGCCGGGCGCTGCGGTCCGGAGTCCATCCCCGGCGACCTTCGGCTACTTCCGGACGTCGACTTTGGTTGGTGTCCGGCCCCGGCGCCGGTTCGTACAGTTGGCTGATGACTGGTGTGCCGGCCCGCCCCGAGCATCCCTGGCTGCTGCCGGCCACCCTGACGGCCGACCCGGCCACCGGCCGGCGCCGGCCGCGCCGGTCGACCCGGGACTGGATCGTCGACACGCTCTGCTTCCTGATCGCCGGTGGCTACGCCTTCGTCGCCTTCTGGGACGTACTACGCCCGCAGCCGACCCTGGTGGCGGACCGGGCCGACTCGGAACTCGCGGTCGCGATCGACGCGGTGCTGACCACCGCGCTCTGCCTCGCGCTCTGGGTACGCCGCCGCTGGCCGGTCGCGCTGGCCGCCGCCGCCCTGCCGGTGGCGCTCTTCTCCACCCCGTCCGGGATCGCCATCCTGATCATCCTGCTGACCCTGGTGGTGCACCGGCCGCTCTCGGTGGCCGGCCCGCTGCTGGTGGCGCACCTCGGGATCGCGGTGCTCTACGAGTACCGCAATCCCGACCCGACCGACGGGCCGTGGGCCGGGATGGTGATCAGTGCGGTGCTGACCGCCACGGTGCTGGCCTGGGGGATGTTCATCCGGGCCCGGCGGCAGCTCGTGCTCTCCTGGCGGGACCGGGCGTACCGGGCCGAGGCGGAGCAGCGGTTGCGGGTCGAGGCGGCCCGGCGGCTGGAACGGACCCGGATCGCCGGAGAGATGCACGATGTGCTCGCACACCGGATCTCGCTGCTCAGCCTGCACGCCGGGGCGCTGGAGTTTCGCCCCGACGCGCCGCCGGAGGAGGTCGCCCGGGCGGCCGGGGTGATCCGGACCAGCGCGCACCAGGCGTTGCAGGACCTGCGCGAGGTGATCAGTGTGCTCCGGGAGGACCCGCCGGAGGGCGGGCCGGAGCAGGTGGTCGGGCCGGAGCGGGCGCGGGCGGTCGAGCCGGCGCCGATCTCCGGCGGCTGGGGCTCGGGGCCGAAGGCATACCCGCCGGACCCGCCGTACCCGCCGGTGCCGGTGACCGGGCAGTCGGGCTCGCCGGTCGGGCCGGACCGGGCGCCCGAGCGGCCGCAGCCGACCCTGGACGACCTGCCGGCGCTGGTGGACGAGTCCCGGGAGGCGGGGATGCGGGTGGACCTGCGTACCGAGTTGACCTCGACGGAGACCGCACCGGCCGGGGTCGGGCGGGGCGCGTACCGGATCGTGCAGGAGGGGTTGACCAACGCCCGCAAGCACGCCCCGGGGGCGAGTGTGCTGGTGACCGCGCGGGGCCGGCCGGGACTGGGGCTCAGCGTCGAGGTACGCAACCCGTGGCCGGTCGGCCAGCATGCCCTGCCGCTGATCCCGGGTACCGGCACCGGGCTGGTCGGGCTCGGCGAACGTACCGCGCTGCTCGGCGGGTGGCTGGAGCACGGGCGTACCGACTCGGGTGACTTCCGGCTGGCGGCCTGGCTACCGTGGCCGGCGTGACCGGGCAGGAGGCCGGCGGGCCGGTGCGGGTGCTGATCGTCGACGACGACGCGCTGGTCCGGGCCGGACTGTCGATGATCCTCGGCGGGGTGCCGGAGCTGCGGGTGGTCGGCGAGGTGGCCGACGGCAGCGGGGTGCTGGCCGCGGTCGCCGCGCACCGCCCCGACGTGGTGCTGATGGACATCCGGATGCCCCGGATGGACGGGCTGGCCGCCACCGAGGCGCTGCGCCGGCTGCCGCACCCGCCGGAGGTGCTGGTGCTGACCACCTTCGACGTCGACGAGTACGTGCTGCGGGCGTTGCGGGCCGGGGCCAGCGGCTTCCTGCTCAAGGACACCCCGCCGGCCGAGATCGTCGCGGCGATCGGCCGGGTCGCGGCCGGCGAGGCGACGCTCTCCCCGACGGTCACCCGGAAGCTGATCGCGCACGTGACCGGCGCGGGTACGACCGCCCGGCGGGACGCCGACCTGCGGCGGGAGCGCGCGGTACGCCTGCTCGACGCGCTCAGCGCCCGGGAGCGGGAGGTCGCGGTCGCGATCGGCCGGGGCTGGTCCAACGCCGAGATCTCCGCCGCGCTCTTCATGAGCGTGGCGACGGTGAAGGCGTACGTCTCCCGGCTGCTGACCAAGCTGGAGCTGGCCAACCGGGTCCAGGTGGCCCTGCTGGTGCACGACGCCGAGCTGGTCTGACTGTGCGGGTGGCCGGTCAGCGTTCCCGTGGACGCAGCGGCTCCAGGCCGCTGGTGTCGACCACCGGGCCGGCCTCGCGCATCCGCTCGGCGACCTGGTGCCACCGCCCGGCCTGGCGGGTGCAGATGCTCTGCGCCTCGTCGCCGCGCAGCGGCTCGCCCCGGTAGTCCAGCTCGGCCAGCCGGCGCCGGGCGCGCAGGCTGCCGTCTCCGGCGTGCTCGGCGACGGTCTGGTAGATGGCGTTGAGCCGGCGGTCCACCAGCGCGATGTTGTGCCGGGCCAGCCGCTCGATGTTCTCCTCGGTCCGGCTGCCGTCCCCGACCAGCCGGTCGGCGCCGGCCAGGCAGAGGTCGTCGTAGCGCGGGATCGCGGGCGGGAACCGTGCCTCGGCGATCCGGATCGGGTCGACCGCCTCGCGCAGCAGCCGGATGAACTCGGCCCGGTCCCGCCAGTACCGGGCGTGGTCCAGGGCGATCCGGCAGAGCGTGTCCCAGGTTTCCGCGTCCAGGTCGAGCCAGCGGATGAGCTGGTGCGGGTCGGCGGTCTGCGGCGGCAGGGCCCGGTCGTGCCAGGTCTGTTCGAGGAGTACGGCACCCTGCCGGAGCAGCTCCTTGGCGTACGCGGACATCCGGGAGTTGATCACCTTGTCCGGGCGCGGCAGCACCACCTTGAGGCTCGGGTAGACCTCCTCCTCGAAGTACCCGAAGTCCTGCAACCGGCGCAGTGGCGCCAGATCGGGCTCGCTGCTCAGGATCCACCGCCGCAGCCGGTCGGCGGCGACCCCGCTCTCGGTGCAGGCCAGCGCGGCCCGGAGTTGCTCCACGGCCTTCGCCACCAGCGGCGCCACCGGTGGCGGCAACGGGTGCGGGGTCGGCTCCCGGGCCACCTGACCATCCGGGGTGAACGGCGGCGCGGCCGGCCGGCGGTGCCAGCGGGGCGGGTACGCCAGCGGCAGCGCGTCGGCGATCAGCCGGCGGCCCCGCCACAGCGCCCGGCCGGCCGCCGAGAGGTACGCCGGAGCGGGCCGCTCCAACTCCGGGAAGTACCCCTTGAGGGCGAAGGCGTAGGTGCAGGCCGCGTTGTAGAAGTCGAACGACCGCAGCGGGCGGCTCGGCCACCGCCGGCGCTGGGCCCGCCGGATCGCCCGGTCCAGCAGTACCCCGCCGCACGGCCACTCCCGGCTCAGCGTCCGGGCCCGGGTGCGCGGGCCGCGCCGCCACCAGCCGGCGAGGCAGCCCCCGTCGTCGAACGGGCCGACCGGTTCGGCGGGCTCCCCGCCGTCGGCTGCCGGCCCGACGATCCCGGGCGTGGTGGTCTGGTGCGTCGGCCCGCCGCCTCCGGGCGTGCCGGGCTGGTGCACCGGCTGCCAGCCGGTGGCGGCCCAGTCGTGCCACGCCCGGGCCAGCCGCAGCGGCGCCCAGACGTCCCGGAGCAGCAGCAGCGCCGAGTGGGTCACCTCGGAGCGGCTGGCCCGGACGAACCAGGCGAGCACGGTGTCCTCGCGCAGCCGGTACAGCTCCTGGGCGGCGGCGATCTGGAACACCACCCGGGTCGCCTCCGGAAACTCCCGCAGCACCCGGCGCAGCCACTCCTTGGCGGCCGGCTCGCCGGGCGCGTCGGCGAAGGTCACCACCACCGGCCAGTACCGGTCGACGAACGCCTTCTCCAGGCGTTGCCGCATCTGCCGGCGTACCTTCTCCCGGTCGCCGATCCCGTCCTGCTTGAACCACTGGTGCACGGTCCGCTCGGTGTAGGCGAGGGTGCAGGCGTACTGGTAGCGCAGCTTGATCGAGTCGGGTCGGCGGCGCAGGTGGCGCAGCGTACCGAGCAGGTGCCGGGGCAGGTCGCGGAGCCGGTCGCCGCGGGTGGTCCAGATGTGGTCGTCGTACCAGCCGCCCTGCTCGCGCAGCACCAGCGCCGACTGGTACGTGTCGAGCGCGTCCAGGAAGAGTCCCATCTCCTCCTGCACGCTGGCCACCATCACCCGCAGGTCGGCGTTGAACGGGTCCAGCCCGAGCGCCACGCCGTAGTAGCGGAGCGCCTCGTCGAACTGTCGCCGGTCCTGCAACTCCTTGCCCTTGTTGTAGGCGGCGAAGAGCGCGGCCGGCAGTTCCCGGCCGCACCAGTTGCGCCACGGTGCGGCCCGGCCCAGCCGGGTCACCGGCAGGATCGTGGCCAGCACCCAGTACGCGGTCCGCCGGGTCGCCTCCTCCCAGGTGCCGCCCCACTGGGTGGTCATCGCGCTGCGGCCGCCGCCGAGGAACGAGGTGACGGTGGCGCAGACGCCGTAGCAGGGCTCCTGGGCCCGTACCTGCAACACCCCGGTCACCCGGTAGCCGATCTTCGGCCAGAGCCGGGGCAGCATCTGGAGCAGCATGACCAGCGGGTTGCCGCTGCGCGGGTCGACCCCGCTGGCCACGTCGAGGAAGGTCTCCGGCGGCGGGTCGGCGGGTCCGGCGTACGGCGGATAGATGTGCGTCTCGGAGAGCCGCTGGCAGAACTGGCTCTTCAGGTCGTCGACCGGGGCGCTGCGGTCCGGGGTGGCGTCGGTGAACTCGTGCACGTCGACGGGTCCGGGCCGATAGGCGAGCCGGACCCGGCACCGGTGCCGCCAGGCGGCGAAGCAGACCACGGCCAGCACGAGCAGCCCGAGCCGGTGCCGCATCGGGTGCGGCCCGTCGCCGCCGAGGGTGATCGCGAGACCGTCGAGCGGGCTGAGCAGCCAGGTGTCGGGGCGGCCGGCCCGCAGGTGCGCCCGGCCGATCCAGGCGAGCGCGGTGAGCAGGGCGAGGGTGCTGAGGAGTTGCCAGCCGAGGGCCCGCCCGGGCCGGGGCATCGGCAGCGCGGCGGGCGCGGCCCGGGACTCTCTGCCGATCCGCCGGGGCGTCGGCTGCGCCCACTGCTCGGACCGCTGGATACCGTGTGACGTTCTTCTTGCTCGATGAGGCATCTCGGCCACCGATGGCTCTCGGTTCGGTCCCCTTTCGTGACGAATCCGCACCTCCAGGCTAGTGATCGTGGTAACGGCTGTGGTCCGGAATGCCCGTTCTCGCCTGCCTCGTTGGGGTGCTCCCGCCCCTGGCGTACCAGTGGTTCCGCACCCGAGCCGGCGTCCCTCCGGCGGGGGAGGCCGGCCCGCCGCGCGGGGGATCCGGGTGCGGCCGGCGGCGGCGAGGCTGGGGACATGACCGGGACACGGCACGGAATCGACGTACCGGCACGGCGACGGCCGGGGTGGCCGGGCCGGGCCGCGCCGGCCTGGGCAGCGTGCACGGTGCTGCTCTGGGCGATCGGGTACGGGGGGTTGCGGGTGCACTGGGCGTCGGGGAACGCCCCGGAGTTCCCGCCGCTGGGCACCGATCTCTTCCCGGTCGCCGGCTGGGGCGCGGTCGCCCTGGTCGGCACGGCGGCGCCGCTGGCGGTCGCGCTCCATCGGGCGGACCGCTGGCGGTGGCCGCTGGCCGCAGCGGGCTGGGGGGTGAGCGCCGCGCTGGTGACGCTCTGCCCGTTGCTGTTGCTGGACGCCGTCGCCGTGCTCATCCCCGGGCTGGGTCTCACCGTCGATCCGGCCGGGATCGCCGGCCGGCTCGGCTGCCTGGCCGGCGGGGTGCTGCTGGCGGTCGCCACGAACGGGTACCGGCGCCGGGTCCGGGGCGACCGCCCGCTGCTCGGCGGCCGCATCGCCGGTACGCCCCGGTGGGCCTTCGCGGCGGCGTACCTGGCGGTGGCCGGTTGCCTGGCCCGGCTGGCCGCGCAGTACGCCGCCGGGATGGCGGAGATCCCGTTCGCGGACGGGCCGGCCGTACTCGTCTTCGAGGTCGGGTTCCTGCTCGCCGGCGTCCTGCTGCCGCTGGCTCTGGTGCACTCCTGGGGGCGGGTGTTCCCGCGCTGGGTGCCGCTCTGGGCCGGGCGGCGGGTGCCCCGCTGGCTGCTGCTCGGTCCGGGCTTCGGGCTCGGCCTCCTGATGGTCGTCTACTTCGGCGTCGGCACCGGGCAGCTGGCGGTGGAGACGGTCACCGGAAGCTGGGATCCGGGCGACGGGGCGTACCCGCTCTGGTTCTTCTGGGTCTCGATGCCGGCGTACCTGCTCTGGGGGCTGGGGCTGACGGTGGCGGCGCTGGCGTACCGGCGGCGTACCCGGCGCTGACGGCCGGCCCTGATCCGGGCTATGCCTCCTCGTGCAGCGCGGCCCGGCCCTGCCGGGGCACCTGGCGTACCGCGCCGACCGCCTCGGCGAGGTCGTCCACGGTCCGCCAGACGGCGGGGTCGACCCAGTACCCGGAGTGCCGGGCCGCCGCCGGGGCCGGCTGTCCGTGCACGTACCAGTTGCTGACCGGGTCGGGCAGTTCCACGTCGACCTCGGCCGGTGGTCGTCCGGCCCCGAAGATCCGGCCGCCGATGTAGTCGGTCCGGTAGTAGAAGTTCCGCCAGGCGTGCAGCGCCACCCCGGGAGCGCCGCCGGTCGGGGCGAGCCTGCCCAGTACCCGTTCGCCGAAGTAGGCGGGAAAGGCCCAGCCGTAGAGTGTGGACAGTGGTGAGCCGAAGGTGACCAGGGCGACCACGTCGTCGCCCGGCCGGTTGTCCGGCTGTAGCAGTGCGGCGGCGGCCAGCACGGTGCCCTGGCTGTGTGCGGCCAGCACCACCCGCCCGCCGCTGTCGTGGATCCGCCACAGCCGCTGCTGCAACTCGGGGACGGCCCGTTCGGCGTACGACGGCGGCGCCAGCGGGTGGTAGGCGCGCGGCCAGAAGGTGAGTACGTCCCAGAGCACCCCGATCCGGCGCCGGCTGTGCAGGTCCCGCCAGCCTCTGCGGAGTACCAGGATGATCAGGACGGGGATGCCGGCCGCCAGGTAGCTGCCGAGGGTGAGCGTCCACTGTGTCCCCCAGGGCACCTTGCCGAAGACCCAGTACCGCACCTGGAGCACGACCAGCAGGACCGTGCCGATCGCCGCGATTGCGGTGAGCAGCTTGTCGACGTCGTGGGGCATCCGGGCGAACCGGCGGGCCCGGGCGATCCGCGCCTCCCAGCCCCGGCCGAGCATCGCCTGCCAGAGCTGGACGGTGCGCTGCCGCCTGCGGGCCTCGTCGGTGAGGCTGCTGCGTTGCCAGCGCGGTTCGGTCGGCGGCCGGGGTGAGTGCTCCCGGTACCACGCCCGGATCCGTTCCCGCTCGGCCCGGTCCGCCCCGGCCCGCCAGTAGCTGACCAGCTCGTAGGCGGCGAAGAGCAGGATCAGGGCCAGCGGGACGAGGGTCAGGTAGTGGACCAGCCGGCCGAGGACCGGATAGAGGTACAACTCGGCCTGCCCGGGCGGCCCCGTTGGCAGGTGCACCCGGGTCGACACCTCGGCGGTGACGGCGGCGATCCGGGTCATCAGGCTGATCAGCACCACGTTGAGCGCGAAGACGCTGAGGGTGAGTGCGACGAACGGGCCGAAGATCACGAAGGTACCCCGGCGCCAGCCGCCGGGCAGCACGGCCGCGAGCACCAGCAGCAGGGTGCCGAGTATCCCGCCGAGGGTCAGTCCGGCCACCGCGCGCATCCCGGGCAGGTAGCCGAAGGACTGCGGGTACGCCGGCTGCACGGCGGCGAACCAGCCCGCGCAGCAGACCGCCGAACCGGCCGCACCGAGCAGTACGCCCGCGACGGGTACCGGGCAGCGCTCGGCGGCGACGAAGACCAGCGCACCGACCAGGACCACTGTGGCGAGCGCGAGCACCACCCGGGCCAGCACCGGGGCGTGTACCGGTGCCCCGGCGAGCCGGGCCGTCTCCCGTACGGTGTGTCCGAGTACCAGTGCGACGAACGCGAGTCCGGCGGCGATGTGCAGGTGACCCTGTTCCAGCGCGCCGCGTCGGCCGTCCCAGAAACCCGGGTCACTCAGCCCGATCCCGCAGCGCGCCGCGCCCCGGGCCTTCCGTCCCGGTCCGGCGGTCGACTGTCCGGCGCTCGACCCCTCGGTGCTGGCCGGGCCGGCACCGGGGACGCCGGGACTGGCCGCCTCGTAACGGCTGATCGTGCGTAACGCGAGGACCACCAGCAGGACCACCATGGCGAGCGGTACCAGGGCGCCGGCCAGGATCCGCCGGGCCGGGTAACCGGCGAGCAGCGGGTCGTGCAGCAGACGTACCGGCCAGGCGTCGTCGGCGCAGCCGGACTGCCCGCCGCACTGGTAACCGAGCAGCTCCATCCCGGTCATCGCGGCGATGAGCAGAAGGTTGAGGGTGAGGCCGAGGGCCGCCCAGCGGACCGCCGCCCGGTGCAGCCGGAACAGCGCCGGCCGCCGGTGGGTCTGCGGGCTGCACATCCAGCCGGCCACGTTCGCCAGCGCGAACGGGAAGAGCAGCAGCCAGAGCACCCGGGCGCCGCTGCGCGAGGTCATCCCACCCCAGGAGTACGCCTCGACGTGCCGGCCGGGCAGGTCGGCGGTGCGGTAGAAGCCGGCGATCCGGTCACCGGAGACGTGCTGCGGGGCGGCGTCGGCGAGCAGGTTCTCCGGCGTGGTTCCGCCCACCCCGTGCAGCCGGAGTTCGGTGATCCCGGTCAGGTCGGCGGCCGGTGGGACGAGCCCGGACGGACGCGGGACCGGGGACGTGTCGTAGCGCTGCAGCGGCATGGCGTACCACCTGGGTTTCTAGGGTCCGCGGCAGGTGGTGCGCCCGCTCGCCGGCCTGGCCGGCGGGCCTCGGGGCACCCGGAACGGGATCGGAACCTGACACCTCAACCGTGCTCCGGTCTGGTCAACGGTTTCGGTCGTTCTGCGACACGGCACCGTCGCCGACCCGATCGGGTGCAACCGGGAGCCGGGCGCCGGGGGTACGTGTCCACCGCCGGCCGGGCGCTGATGGAGATCAATGATTGCGTACTGGTTTCCGATGGATGACGATTGATGCCCGGGGGGATCTTCCAAGGAGGCATCTCATGGCGGAAGCAACAGCGGTCCCGGATGTCCACTCCTATCCACTCGGCGCCAGCCGTCCCCCGCTCGGGGTGGCCGACCTGCCGGAACCCGAAGAGGTCTTCAAGGTCCGCAAACTCGGCCCCCGCGAGCTGGTCAAGTACGCCCTCGGCCCGAGCCTGATCGCGCTGGGCATCTCGATCGGCAGCGGCGAGTGGCTGCTCGGGCCGCAGGCGGTCGGCCAGTTCGGCTTCGTCGGCGTCGGCTGGGTCATCCTGATCTCGGCGGTGTTGCAGACCTTCTACAACATCGAGTGCTCCCGGTACGTGATGGCCACCGGCGAGGCTCCGGTGGTCGGCTGGGGACGGGTGCCGCCCGGTTACCTGCTCTGGGTACCGCTGTCGGTGTTCCTGGTGATCTTCGCGTTCATCGCCGGGGGATGGGCGGCCTCGGCCGGCCAGGGCATGTACGCGTTGGTACACGGCGAGGCCCCGCCGTCCGGGGCGGAGGAGCCCCGGCTCTGGGCGATCGCCCTGCTGGTGCTGGTCTTCCTGATCGCCGCCGGGGCGAAGCGGATCAGCCGGGCCCTCGAACTCGCCAACTGGGTGATGGTGAGCGTCATCCTGCTCGCCCTGTTGCTGGTGGCGCTCTTCGTGGTGCCCTGGGACATCTGGTGGGAGGGGATCCGGGGCTTCGTCACTCCGGCCGCGCCGCCGGAGGGGATCACCGCCACCCAGCTCGGCGGACTGGCCGGCTTCACCGCACTCGTCTCCGGACTCAACTGGTATGTGATGGGCCACTACCGGGACAAGGGCTACGGGATGGGCTTCCGCACCGGCTACCTCTCGGGGCTGCGCGGCGACCGCCGGGAACTGCTGGCCACCGGGGTCACCTTCCCGGACGACCCGGCGAACGCGGCCCGGTGGCGGCGCTGGTACCGGCTGCTGCTCATCGACATGTGGGGGATCTTCTTCGTCGGCGCGATGCTCGGCATGCTGCTGCCCACCATCCTGATGGCGCAGGCGGTGCAGCTCTCCGGAGAGACACCGACGGCGGCGAACGTACCGACCTTCGTGGCCACCGCCCTGGAACCGGACTACGGGCCGCTGATGTTCTACGGCATGCTGCTGGTCGGCGTACTGGTGCTCTTCAGCACCCAGCTCGGCATCTTCGAGGGAATGGTGCGGGTCAGCACCGACGCCGCGCACGCGACCAGTCCCCGGCTGCGCCGGCTGCTGGAGGGCGACCCGCGCAAGTTCTACTACCCGTTCATGCTGCTGCTGCTCGTGGTCATCTCGGTGGTGCTGCACCTGGCGGTGCCG
This sequence comes from Plantactinospora veratri, assembly GCF_036421995.1. Taxonomy (NCBI): domain Bacteria; kingdom Bacillati; phylum Actinomycetota; class Actinomycetes; order Micromonosporales; family Micromonosporaceae; genus Plantactinospora; species Plantactinospora veratri. Next base: position 187,591 of record NZ_JAZGQL010000017.1, on the reverse strand, counting down.
GTCAACCTGGTGCAGTGGTCGGCGAACATGTCCAACCTCGGCGCGCTGCTCTATCCGTTCCTGCTGATCTATCTGAACAGCCGGCTGCCCCGGCCGGCCCGCCCGCGCCCCTGGCACTACGTACTGCTGGTGCTGAACGTGCTGTTCTTCGGCTTCTTCTTCGTCAACTTCATCGCCGATTTCGTCGGTGACCCGCTGATCACGTTCTGAGCCGTCGACGAAGCCGACCGTCGGGAAGGGACCGGCCGCGTCCGGCGGCCGTGCCCTTCCCGAAACCCGTTTACCACCCGGACGATCGGGGCGTAGCTTGGAGAGCGGACACCTGACGGGGAGGTCGAGATGGTCGCACCGGCCGGTACGGTCGAGATCACGTCCGAGGCGGAGTTGCGCGAACTGCTCGGCGAGCCGAAGCCCCAGGCGGTGACCAAGGAGCGGGTACGACTGCACGAGATCGACCGCGAGTGGCTTGCCGCCTCGCCGTTCTGCCTGGTGGCCACGGCCGACCCGGCCGGCAACTGCGACGTCTCGCCCAAGGGCGACCCGCCCGGCTTCACCGTGGTGCTCGACGACACCACGATCGCCATTCCGGAACGCCCGGGTAACCGGCGCGCGGACGGTTACCGCAACATCCTGGCGAACCCGCACGTCGGACTGGTCTATCTGATTCCCGGCCGGGGCGAGACGCTGCGGATCAATGGTCGGGCCCGGCTGGTCCGGGAGGCGCCGTTCTTCGACCAGATGATCGTCAAGGGGCACCGCCCGATCCTGGCGCTGGTGGTCGATATCGACCAGATCTTCTTCCACTGCGCCAAGGCGTTCATGCGGTCCTCGCTGTGGCGCCCGGAGAGTTGGCACCCGGAGGTGCTCCCGCCGCATCCGCAGATCATCAAGCGGGTCCAGCGGACCGAGGAGTCGCTGGAGGAACTGGAGCGCTACTACGGCGCCGCGTACGCCCGCCAGCTCTACCAGGGCTGACGTACGCCTGGTAGGACGATCGGTGCCGGGAAGCGCGGCGGGAGATTCCACCCGGTCGGACCGGAGCAATTTCCACGCTTTTCCCTTTCCGTCCGAGTGGGCGACGAGAATTGATCTCGGGGTGCCGTTCCTGAAATTGGGATGAATGTCCGGACGGCCCCTCCACAGTGGTCGCCGCGTGCAATGATGGCGGGCCACCACCGCCGCGCTGTTCCGAGTCGCGGCGATCTCTTCCCGTGGGAGTCTCTCCGTGCAGCTACTCCTGGCCTACGCATTCGATCGCGACGAAGCGACGGCCGACCTGCCGTCCAGAATCGACCGGATAACCGGCCACTACGCGACGATCTGGCCCGAGGGAACGCAGCGGTGCGGGACGGACGTCGGCCGGCTCGGACTGCACATCTGGGACGTGGCGCCGTCGCCGTGGCGCTGGCCCGCCTGGCAGCAGGAGCCGGACCTGGCGGTCGCCACGCTCTATCTGCCGGTCGACTACCGGCGGGTGGTCGGCGGCGTCCCGGCGGAGCGCGCGGCGGTGCCACTGGCCAGGGCGCTGGCCGACCGTCCGCGCTCCGTGCTGGAGCTGGCCGCCCCGTTCGTGCTGGCGTCACTGGCCCCGGGGCAGGGTCGGCTGCGGCTGCACACCGACGCGGTCGGGCTCGGCCGGCTCTACCAACTCCGCTTCCCCGGCGGCTGGGTCTGGTCCAACCGGCCGGCCGCCGCGTGCCGGTTCGCCGGGATACGCGCCGAGCCGGACCGGGACGGCTGGCGTACCTTCGCCGCCACCGGCTGGTTCCAGGGCGACCGGACGCCGTTCAGCAACGTCTACGCCGTACCGGGCGGGACGACCATCGACTACGACGCAACCGGGGCGGCCCCGGTGCAGAGCCGGATCGACGCACTCGCGACCTGGGCGGCAGACGGCGGCGGCGACGCGCTCTCGGCCGACCGGGTCGACGAGGTGGCGGAGGCGTTGCGCGGTGCCATGCGCGGGCTCGACCCGCTGTGGTCGGGCAAGGTGAACATCGGACTCAGCGGCGGCCGCGACTCCCGGCTGTGCGCGGCGGCGGCGCTCACCGCCGGCCTGGAGGTGCAGTTCCACACCAACGCCGCCGAACCGGGCGAGGCAGATGTCGCGGAGCGGCTCGTCGCGGTACTGCCGGGCGAGCTGGCCAGGCGGGTCAGCCACCGGATCGACCGTCCGAAGCCGGGCGGCCCGGCCCAGACCCACGGCCTGGCGATGACCGCCCCGGTGCTGCCGAACGTGCTGGCCTGGCACCGGGTGCAGGAGGGACTCCGGCCGGAGAGCTACCTGCCGTCGGCCGCACCGAACCGGTTCGTTCCGGCGAGCTACCTCACCGTCAGCGGGGCCGCCGGAGGGATCGCACACGGCCACTACTACCCACCGGACCACGTCGAGATCTCCCGGCTGGCGTACCCGGACCGGCTCGACGCCTTCACCGACCGGCTGGCGGGCCGGGTCGTCCGCAAGTCGGGGCTCTCGGCCGCGGCCCGGGCCACCTCGACCGCACAGCTGCACCGCACCCTGGCGGCGGCGTTCACCGCCGGGCTGAGCGACGCCAAGGTCCTCGACTATTTCCTCGTGTCGGAGCGCGTCCGCCGGTGGGGGACCGCGGCCGACCGGACCGGCACGATCATCCCGTTGCTGGTTCCCGAATTCGTCCGGGCGGCCTTCGGCATCACCCCGGCGCAGCGGCGCGACAACGCACTGCACCGGGCGGTCACCGAACGACTCATTCCACAGTGGAGGGGCGAGCCGTATTATGCCCGCCCGCCCGGCCTGGTGCCGCCGGTCTACGCACCACGGCTCGGCACCGCCCCGGACCGTGACCTCATCACCGCCGTGGTGGCGGAGCAGGAGTCCTGGGCCGACGCGCACCGGCCGGCCGCCGTCGCCGCCGCCTGGCACCGGCTGGTCACCGGGCGGGGCGGGCCGGGGGACGAGCGGCTGATGCACCGGGTGCTCTGGCGGGCCGTCTTCGCGGACTATCTCGCCGAGGTGAACGGCGAGCAGGGCGCTGCCCGGGTACTGCGGTCGCCGGTGCCGCCGCAGTCCGCCCCGTCCCGGATCCTCGCCGGGACCGCTGCCCGGGGACGGCGCTTCGCGGCCCGGGGACTGCGCCGGGTCGCCCGGGTCGTCGACCCGGTACCGCCCCGGTCGAGCTGACCGACCCCCGCCGTCCGGCCCGGCCGGCGGATCCGGCGGCCCGGGCAACCGCATCGGTTCTGCCGGCCGGTGCGGCCGAGGTCAGCCAAGCAGGTGCTCGACCGGCAGCCGCCGGATGGAAGCGTCCAGCACCTGCGCGGTGTGCGCCAGCGCGATCCCGCCGGCTCCGCCGGGCCGGGGCGAACTCGCGTCAGCCAGCCGGGGGATCGCGGCGGTGATCTGCATCAGGCAGCCTGGGTTGGCGGTCACCAGCAGCCGCGCCCCGGTGGCGAGCACGTCCCGGGCCTTGCGCTCGCCGAGCCGGGCCGCCGGTTCCGGGTTGAGGATGTTCCACACCCCGGCCGAGCCGCAGCACAGCTCCGGGTCGGCGATCTCCCGCAACTCCAGCCCGGGGATCGCCCGGAGCAGCTCCCGGGGCTGACTGCGGATCCCCTGGGCGTGCCCGAGGTGGCAGGCGTCGTGATAGGCGACGCTGACCGGCAGCGGGTGCCGGCGGGCGACCGGGCCGAGTTCGACGAGGAGTTCCGCGAGGTCGCGTACCCGGGCGGCGAACTCGGCGGCCCGCCGCGCGTACACCGGGTCGTCGGCGAGCAGGTCGCCGTATTCCTTCAGCGACGAGCCGCAGCCGGCGGCGTTGACCACGAAGTAGTCGATGCCGGTGTCGGCGAAGGCGTCGATCAGGTCCCGGGCGAACCGGCGCGCCTCCTCCTCGCGTCCATTGTGCACACTCAGTGCGCCGCAGCAGCCCTGCCGGGCGGGGTTGAGCACCACCTCGCAGCCCTCGGCGGCCAGCACCCGGGCGGTCGCCGCGTTCACGCCGGGAAAGAAGGCGCTCTGCACGCAGCCGGTCAGCATCCCGACCACCGCCCGGCGCTCCCCGTACGCGGGCACCCGGTCGGGAGCCTTCGGGGCCCGGGTCAGCCGGGGCGCCAACGACTCCAGAGCGGCCAGCGTCGGCGCCAGCCGGGGCAGCAGCCCGCTCCCGGCGACCAGGGCGCGCAACCCGCTGGCCTGGTACGCCCGTAGCGGCCCGCGCAGCAGCCGCAACCGCTTCGGGTACGGGAAGAGCGCGAAGACGGCCGCCCGGAGCGCGCGCTCCCGGACCGGCCGGCGGTGCCGGCGCTCCACCTGCTGCCGGGTGCGCTCGATCAGGGTGTCGTAGCGGACCCCCGAGGGGCAGGCGGTGACGCAGGCCATGCAGCCGAGGCAGGCGTCGAAGTGCCCCACCATCGCCTCGCCCAGCGGTTCGCCCTCCAGCCCCTGCCGCATCAGGTGGATCCGTCCCCGGGGCGAGTCCATCTCCTCGCCCCACAACACGTACGTCGGGCAGGTGGGCAGGCAGAATCCACAGTGCACACAGTCGGCGACGAGGTCGGCCGGCGGTGGCCGGTGCGCGTCGAAGGCCGGCTCGCCGGAGGTCGGCCCGAGCAGCCCGAGGACGTCCCGGGGAGCACTGGCCGGGCGGGTACCCCCGGGTGACGGCGGGCCGGGCGGGAGCGGGTCGGGTGACGGCATCAGATTCCTCCCACGAAGCGTCCGGGCGCGAGCCGCGCGTCGGGATCGAACCGCTGCTTGACCCGGCGCATCAGCTCCAGCCCCTCGACCGGGCCCCACAGGTCGACCCGGGCCCGGACCGGGTCCGGTGCGGTCAGCACCACGGCATGTCCGCCGGCCTCGGTGGCCGCGCCGCGCAGCTCCTCGACGACCCGGGCCACCCGCTCCGGTGGAGCAGCCGCCGGAAGTCCGGCGTAGAGCACGCCGGTGCCGGCCGAGCCGCGTACCCCGATTGGCACGTCGTGCCGGTCAGCCGTCGCCCGAGCCGTGGCCAGCAGGTCGGCTACCCCGGAGAGCACCGCCGTGAGCTTGAGCCCGGTGCCGCCGGGGCGCCACGGATACCGCGACCACCAGGGCGGCGGCTCCGCGCCGGGTACCGCTTCGACGCCGAGCAGCCGGACGGCGGCCTCGGCCCGGCCGGCCACCCCGGCAGGGGTGCCCTCCAGCAGCAGTACCGTCTCGTAGCCGCCGCCGGGCGGCGCCTCGACCTCCAGGGCGGTCGGCACCAGTTGGGCCCCGAGCACGGTGCCGAGCAGCCGCCGGATCTGCTCGACGGCGGGCGCCCCGGCACCGGGCGTGCGGCAGCGGAGGTATGCCCGGGCGGCCGGCACCGGGTGCAGCCGGAACACGCACTCGGTGACCAGACCGAGGGTGCCGTACGCCCCGGTGACGAGCTTGCCCAGGTCGTAGCCGGCGACGTTCTTCACCACCCTGCCCCCGGCGTGCGCCACCACCCCGTCGGCGCGGACCAGGGTGACCCCGATCAGCAGGTCCCGGACGGTGCCGTAGAGCATCCGGCGTGGCCCGCTGCCGTTCACCGCGACCAGACCGCCGACGCTGGCGCCGCCGGTCTGGTCGTCGAGCCCGAGCTGTTGCCCGGCCGGGGCGAGCGCGTCGCGGAGTTCGGCCAGCGGGGTGCCGGCCCGGACCACCACGATCAGGTCGCCCGCGGCGTGTTCGACCACACCGGTGAGCCGGCGGGTCTGCACCACCAGGTCGAGGCTGCGCGGCGGGTTGCCCCAGTCCGACCTGCTGCCGCCGCCCCGGAAGACCACGCTGAGCCCGAGGCCGGCGGCGGCCCGCAGCAGCGCCGCCGCCTGCGCGGTCGAGCCGGGCGCCGCGACGATCCGCGCGGGTACCCCGCCGACCGCGTCCGCCGGCCCGGCCGGCCGGACCACCTCGACGCCCGTACCGTCGGCGCCGCTGCCGGGGAGACCCGCCTCCTCGTCGACGGCCTCGGCGATCGCGGCCCTGAGCGTGTCGATCTCGCTGGCCGTCGTGTCGAGCTGGGGCATGGCTCAGAACACCTCCGCGAGACCGGCCTCCTGGAGCGGGTGCGCCCCCCTGCGCCGGCCGGGCACCTCGCCGCAGAGCCGGGGAGTGGGGAAGATCTTGCCGGGGTTGGCCAGCGAGCGCGGGTCGAAGGCGCAGCGCAGCAACTGCATGGTGTCCAGGTCGTCGTCGGTGTACATCCGGGGCAGGTACTTCGCCTTGTCCATCCCGACGCCGTGCTCCCCGGTGATCGACCCGCCGTACGCGACGCAGAGGTCGAGGATGGCGCCGGAGAGTTCCTCGGCCCGCTCGGCCTGCCCGTCGACCGCGTCGTCGAAGAGGACCAGCGGATGCAGGTTGCCGTCCCCGGCGTGGAAGACGTTCGCCACCCGGATGCCGCGCTCGGCGGCGAGTTCGCCGATCCGGCGCAGCACCTCCGGCAGGGCGGTACGCGGGATCACCCCGTCCTGCACGATGTAGTCCGGGCTGATCCGGCCGACGGCCGCGAACGCCGACTTGCGACCCTTCCAGAAGAGTGCCCGCTCGGCGTCGTCGGCGGCGATCCGGATCTCGAACGCGGCGTTGGCCCGGCAGAGCCGGGTCACCTCGGCGAACTGCGCCTCGACCTCGGCGGCCGGGCCGTCCAGTTCGACGATCAGCACCGCACCCGCGCCGGCCGGATAGCCGCAGTGCACGGCCGCCTCGGCCGCCTCGATGGCGAGCGCGTCCATCATCTCCACCGCCGCCGGCACCACCCCGGCGGCGATGATCGCCGAGGTCGCCGCCCCGGCGGCGTCCGTCGTGGCGAAGGCGGCGAGCAGGGTACGCACCGACTCCGGCAGCCGGACCAGCCGTACGGTGACCTCGGTGGCGATCCCGAGGGTGCCCTCCGAGCCGACGAAGGCGCCGACGAGGTCGTAGCCGGGGCTGTCCGGTGCCGCCCCGCCGAGCCGGACGAGGTCGCCGTCCGGGGTGACCACCTCCAGGCCGAGTACGTGGTTCGTGGTGAAGCCGTACTTCAGGCAGTGTGCCCCACCGGAGTTCTCCGCCACGTTCCCGCCGATCGAGCAGATCTGCTGGCTGGACGGGTCGGGGGCGTAGTAGTAGCCGTACGGGGTGGCGGCCCGGGTGACCGCCAGGTTGATCACGCCCGGCTCGACCACCGCCCGTTCGTCGGCCGGCGACATCTCCCGGATGGCCCGCAGCTGGGAGGTGACTATCAGCACCCCGTCGGCGTGCGGCAGGGCGCCGCCGGAGAGGCCGGTGCCGGAGCCGCGGGCCACGAACGGCACCCGCGCGGCCACGCAGCCCCGGACCACCTGGGCGCATTCCTGGGCGGTCCGGGGCAGCACCACCAGCGCCGGCACGACGCGGTACTGGGCGAGCCCGTCGCACTCGTAGGTCCGCAGCCGGGCCCGGTCGTCGATCACCTGCTGCTCACCGAGGACGGCACGCAGTTCGACGGCCAACCTCTCGATCTCGGCTCGGGCCATCCGTCGACCTCCGGTCTCCGCCCTGGTCAGGGCATCCGTTCGCTTCCGGTCACGGCATCCGCTCGTACGCGGGCAGGGTGAGGAAGTCGACGAACTCGTCCGCCACGGCGACCTCCATGAACAGGGCACGTGCCTCGGCGTACCGGCCGGGGTCGTCGCCGAGTTTGTCGATCTCCTCGTCGGCGATCCGCTCGACCAGTTCCCGGGTCACCCGGGCGCCGCCCTCCAGCGTGACGTCGTTGTGCAGCCACTGCCAGACCTGGGAGCGGGAGATCTCGGCGGTCGCCGCGTCCTCCATCAGGTTGAAGATGGCGACCGCTCCCGAGCCGGCCAGCCAGCTCGCCAGGTACTGGATGCCGACGCTGATGTCGTTGCGCAGCCCCGCCTCGGTCGGTGCGCCGGGGGTGGCCGCCACGTCGAGCAGTTCGGCGGCGCTGACCCGTACCTCCTCGCGGGTGCGGTCGAGCTGGTGCGGCCGGTCGCCGAGCACGCCGTCGAAGACCTCGCGGCAGACCGGCACCAGGTCGGGGTGGGCGACCCAGGAGCCGTCGAAGCCGTCGTTCGCCTCCCGGGTCTTGTCGTCGCGTACCTTGGCCAACGCGGTCTCGTTGACCTGCGGATCCCGCCGGCTCGGGATGAAGGCGGCCATCCCGCCGATGGCGTGCGCGCCACGCCGGTGGCAGGTCCGGACCAGCAGTTCGGTGTACGCCCGCATGAACGGCGCGGTCATCGTCACCGCGTTCCGGTCCGGCAGCAGGAAGTCGGCGCCCCGGGTACGGAACTTCTTGATCACGCTGAACATGTAGTCCCAGCGGCCGGCGTTCAGCCCGGCGGAGTGCTCGCGCAGCTCGTAGAGGATCTCGTCCATCTCGAAGGCGGCCGGGAAGGTCTCGATCAGCACGGTGGCCCGGATCGTGCCGTGCGGGATGCCGAGCCACTCCTGTGCGGCGGCGAAGACGTCGTTCCAGAGCCGCGCCTCCAGGTGGCTCTCCAGTTTGGGCAGGTAGAAATAGGGGCCGCTGCCGGCGTCGAGCTGCGGCCGGGCGCAGTGGAAGAAGTAGAGGCCGAAGTCGACCAGGCTGCCGGAGGTGCGTTCGCCGTCGACCAGGATGTGCTTCTCCGGCAGGTGCCAGCCGCGCGGCCGGACCACGATGGTGGCCAGCCCGCCGTCGCGCAGCCGGTAGTGCTTTCCCTCCGGGGTGCGCAGCTCCAGCTTGCCGGCGATCGCGTCCCGGAGGTTGAGCTGCCCCTCGATCACGTTCTGCCAGAGCGGGGTGTTGGCGTCCTCGTGGTCGGCGAGCCAGACCTTGGCCCCGGAGTTGAGGGCGTTGATGGTCATCTTGGCGTCGGTCGGCCCGGTGATCTCGACCCGCCGGTCGACCAGCCCGGGTGCCGGTTCGGCGACCCGCCAGTCGCCGGCGCGGATCTCCGCCGTCTCCGGCAGGAAGTCGAGGGTGCCGCCCGCCGCCAGCGCCGCCGCCCGCTCGTCGCGCCGGGCGAGCAGCTCCCGACGGCGGCCGTCGAACGACCGGTGCAGCCGGGCCACGAAGTCGAGCGCCTCGCCAGTGAGTATCTCCTGGTAGCGGTCGTTCATCGGTCCGGTGACCTGGACGCCCTGCGGCAGCTTCATCGCTGTCCTCCTCCTAGGTGATCCCCCGTGATCAGCCTACGGCGCTCCGGGCGTTCCGGCCCGTCCCGCGCCCGGCGGGTAAGGAAGGGCCCCTTCCTATCGTTTTTTGTATAAGAAGGGCCCCCTCCTTACCGGCTCAGCGGATTGCGCCGCCGTTGGCGCGGCAGGTGTCGCGGACGTGCCAGAAGTCGGCGAGGTAGTCGTCGTGGATGCCCCGGCCCATCACCCGCAGCATCGCCTCGTCGGCCTGGCGCAGCGCGGAGACGTTGTAGTTGTGGCTGCCGGTGAAGACCCGGGGCACGATGTCGTCGTCGTACGCACCGTCGATGATCATGTATTTGTTGTGCGTGCGGATGTCCCGGCCCGGCCCCACGTTGTAGTTGCACCGGGTGAGCTGGACGTTGCTGCCGAGCGCGTTCAGGACCCCGGTGTTCGCCTCGCTGTAGACGACGTCGACCCAGCAGCCGGCGTTGCGCAGCGCGGTGAGCTTCTTGGCCACCTCGGGTCGGTTGAACGAGAACATGTTGACCCGTACGTCGGTCTGCCGGCGGGTGCCGTTGTCGTCGTACGAGCAGGAGGCGACCGAGTCGAGGACGCTGACGATGGTGTCGGTGGCCGGGTCGCTGACCGGCTGTCCGGAGCGCTCCCGCCGGGGGAAGAAGTACGCCCGGTACGTCGTGCCGGTCGGGGTACCCCAGTAGTAGTTGTTGTTCCCGGCCGAGTTGTAGCGGTACGAGCGCAGGTCTGCGAAGTACTGCCGGTACGCCTGGTAGGTGGTGGCGTCGCTGAAGGTCAGGCCGTTGTTGTACGCCTCGTTCGCGTCCCACCAGCCGAGGTTCGCCGAGCCCTGGAAGACCACGTTGGACACCGTGGAGCCGTTGTTGAGCACGATGCTGGACGCGGTCAGGAACTTGTTGTGGTTGTAGGCCGTGACCGACGAGTCGGTGTAGTCGATCCGTCGGGTGCCGATGCAGCCCCGGTCGGCGCTCGGGAACTTGTCGGCGCAGTGCACGATGTACGACCCGGCGGTGTCGTTGCTGCCGAGCACCGGGAGCAGCCGCTGGTACGGCCGCTCGCTGACCTGCTCGTGGTCGAGGATGATCTTGACCTGCACCCCCCGCCGGTGCGCGTTCAGCAGGCGTCCGGGCAGGTCGGGAGTGGTCTCCGAGTCGGTGACGTCGGTGACGCCGAAGCCGAACCAGGACATCTGGATCTCGCCGCCGGCCGGTACCCGGTCGATGATCCGGGCGAGCTGCATGAAGATCGCGTTCTGCTGGGCGGCCGAACCGGTCGGCCGGTTGAAGACGGCGTCGTTCATCGTCGGATCCGGTTCGGCGGCGCTGGCCGGCCCGGCGCCCAGCACCGGCAGCGTGCCGGCGGCGAGCATGAAGACGAGTGCCGATCGCGTTGCCAACCTTGGCGAAAATTTACGTATCCGCATGGCTAGATGATTGCACCGGAATGTGACCGACGGAACCTCCGTTCCCGGTACGGATCGGTTGCCCGGCACCGTTGTGTCGGAGATGAGCGGGCGCGACGTGGACGTGGTGGTGATCGGAGCCGGGCAGGCGGGACTCTCCGCCGGCTACTTCCTCGGCCGGAGCGGATTCGCACCGGAAACCGGCTACGTGCTGCTCGACGGCGGCGCCGGACCGGGCGGCGCCTGGCGGGACCGCTGGCCCACGCTGCGGATGTCCGCCGTACACGGCGTGCACGACCTGCCCGGCCGACCGCTCGGCGACGTCGACCCGGACCGGCCGGCCGCCCAGGTGGTCGCCGGCTACTTCGCCGCGTACGAGCGGGAGTTCGGTCTCCCGGTGCACCGCCCGGTGAACGTGACCGGGGTGCACGACCGGGACGACGGCCGGCTCGACGTGCGTACCGACGCCGGGCAGTGGCGCACCCGGGCCCTGGTCAACGCGACCGGCACCTGGCGGCGCCCGTTCTGGCCGTACTACCCCGGTCAGGAGTCCTTCGCCGGCCGGCAGTTGCACACCGCCGACTACCGGGGACCGGCCGACTTCGCCGGCCGCCGGGTGGTGGTGGTCGGCGGCGGCACCTCCGCCCTCCAGTTGCTGGACGAGGTCGCCACGGTCGCCGCCGAGACCCGCTGGGTCACCCGGCGCCCGCCGGTGATCCTCGACGGCGAGTACACCCCGGAGTGGGGCCGGGCCGCGGTGGCCCGGGTGGACGCCACGGTACGCGCCGGCCGACCGCCGACCAGCGTCGTCGCCGCGACCGGTCTGGTGTGGACGGAGCAACTGCGCCGGATGCGGGCGCAGGGTCTGCTGCACCGGCTGCCGATGTTCGCCCGGATCACCCCGGACGGCGTGGTCTGGCCCGACGGCAGCACCTTCGCCGCCGACGTCATCCTGTGGTGCACCGGCTTTCGGGCCGTACTCGACCATCTCGCCCCGCTGAAACTGCGCGGGCCGGGCGGGGGGATCGTGATGGACGGGACGCGGGTGGTCGCCGACGACCGGGTGCACCTGATCGGGTACGGACCGTCGGCGAGCACCATCGGGGCGAACCGGGCCGGCCGGAGCGCCGTACGGGAGATCCGGCAACTGCTCGACCGCGCGTCGACTCCCGCCGTAACACCGCGCTGACCTGCTGAAACGTCCCGCCTGACCGGTATTGGACACGCCCTAGCACGCCCCGCCGGGCGGCTCACCGTATTTGACGAATCAGGTTGGAAGCGGCAACGTAGGGCAAGTACGGCCTGTCGCCACGAGCTGGGGGCTCGGCGCGACGTGCACCGGCCGTACCCAGGCGTCAGCCCGGTCCGCCGCAGGGTGTGGACCAGACGAACGGGCTGGCTACATGACCGATGGCCGCCGCGTTGCAAGGCCCAGTTGGCCGCACGCGGGTGCCCGGGGGACGCCCGCCGGACGGGTGCACGGGCCGAGCCCACGAAAATCCACGAGGAGTCCGCATGCTCACCATGACCGAGAACGCCGTACTCGTGATCCGCGACCTGACCGCGCAGCAGGAGGTGCCGGAGGGCGCCGGCCTGCGTATCGCCAGCGACCTCTCCGCCGGGTCGCTCAACCTCACCCTGGCGGAGAGCCCCGCCCAGGGCGACCAGGTGGTGGACAGCGACGGGGCCCGGGTCTTCCTCGACCCGCAGGCCGCGCAGATCCTCGACGACAAGGCCCTGGACGCCGCCGTCGACGCGCAGGGCGCGGTGCAGTTCGGCTTCGCGGAGCAGGGTCCGACGATCTGACGTCGCCCCCGCGACCCACGGGTCGGGCCTCCCGCCGGCTGGGATCGACGGCGGGTGGCCCGGTCCCGGTCCGGTACAGTCCACCCGTGCATCGTTGCTTCCCCATCACCCCGCCCCCGCGCTCCTGAGCGGGGCGACAACCCCAGCGCGTCGTGCCGACCCGGCCGATGCGCTGTCCGTTCTCGGGTGATCCTGGGCTCGCCCCGCTTCCGCGACCACTTTCCCTCTCGTCGCAGGAGCGCGAACCCTCATGCACACCTCTTCCGCACCGCTTGTCGCCGTGCGCCGCCGGTCCCGTACCGGCCTGTGGTTTCTGGTCATCTCCGGCACGTTGTGGGGCACCGGTGGCCTCACCGGCAGCCTGCTCGGTCAGCACACCGGGCTCTCCCCGGTCGCGGTCGCCGGATACCGGCTCGCCGTCGGCGGGACCCTGATCGTCTCCTTCCTCGCCCTCACCGGACGTCGCCCGCCGCGCGGCCGGGCGGCCTGGACCCGGATCGCTGTCCTCGGGGTACTGGCCGCGCTCTACCAGGTCTGTTACTTCGGCGCGGTGTCGCTGACCTCGGTCAGCCTCGCCACCCTGGTCACCATCGGCGCCGCACCGCTGCTGGTGCTCGCGGCCGAGGCGGTCACCGGTCGGCGGCCGGTGGACCGGGATACCGCCACCACCTGCGGGCTCGCGGTGGCCGGGCTGGTGCTGCTGGTCGGGCTTCCGGCCGGTGGCTTCGGGGTACTCGCGGTGGTCTCCAGCGCGCTGCTCGCACTGGTCTCCGCGGCCGGATTCGCCGCGATCACCCTGGTCGGCGCCCGGCCGGTGCCGGGGCTCGACGAACTCGCCGGCACCGGGTACGGCTTCACCCTCGGCGGGCTGCTGGTGGCACCCCTGGCCGCCGGTACGGTGGGGCTCGGCTTCCAGCCCGGTCCCGCCGCCCTGGGGCTGCTGATCGCGCTGGGCACCGGGCCGACCGCGGTCGCGTACCTGCTCTACTTCCGGGGGCTGCGTACCGTCCGGCCCGGCACCGCGGCACTGTTGGCACTGCTGGAACCGCTGGTCGGCGCAGTGCTCGCCGCGCTGCTCCTCGGGGACCGGCTCGGCCCGGCCGGGCTGCTCGGCGCGGCGCTGCTCGGCACGGCCGTGGTGCTGGCCGCCCGGTCGCCGGTCGCGGCGGCGTAGGGTCGCGAACCAGACGGAGCTGGCCGCGTCGGACGCGGTGCTGCGGGGCCGCCGGGACAGCTACTACGCCGCGATGCTCACCGCGCCGGAGGTCGACGGCTGCTGCGCGGTGCTCGGCGACGGTGGATCGACGGCTGCCATCGGCCGGACGATCCGCGCATCGGACCGTACCGGATGCGGGGTTACCGGCTGACGGTGCCGGCGCCGCTGAGCGGGGCCAGCCCGGCCCGACCCGGCTCCGCGCCGGCCGGGATCGCCGGCGTGGCGGGACGTGCCTGACCGGTGCGGAGCCGGGCCGCGCCCGCCGGGGCGGTGGCGCGAGCCGGGCCGGCGAGCCGGACCAACTCCGGCAGCACCTCACCGAGCGGCGCGTCGATGGTCAGCTCCGCGTAGTCGTCGCCCCGGGTCGGTCCCTGGTTGACGATCACCACCGGGATGTCGCGCTTCGCCGCCCGGATCACGAACCGGCGCCCGGACATCACCGTCAGGGACGAGCCGAGCACCAGCAGCAGCCGGGCCCGTTCGACCAGCTCGAAGCAGGTCCGGACCCGGTCCGGCGGCACGGACTCGCCGAAGAAGACCACGTCCGGCTTGAGCATGCCGCCCGGGCACGCCTGGCAGTCGACTGTCCGGAAGCCCTGGACCAGTTCGTCCGGCAGCTCGACGTCGCCGTCCGGATTGACGGTGTCGGCGCGGGCGGCGAACCGGGGATTGGCGGCCCGCAGCCGCTGGTCCAGCGTCTCGCGGTCGGTGTTCTCGCCGCAGCCCAGGCAGGTCACCCGGGCCAGGCTGCCGTGCAGTTCGATCACGGACCGGGCTCCACCCGCCTGGTGCAGGCCGTCCACGTTCTGGGTGAGGATGCCGGCCAGCAGCCCGCGCCGGTCGAGTTCGGCGACCGCCCGGTGCCCGGCGTTCGGGGCGGCCCGGGCGATCGTCCGCCAGCCGAGGTGGCTGCGCGCCCAGTAGCGGCGGCGGGCCAGCGGGTCGCCGACGAACGTCTGGTACGTCATCGGGGTGTGCCGGCGCAGCGCCCCGCTCGGCCCCCGGTAGTCGGGAATGCCGGAATCGGTCGACAGGCCGGCGCCGCTGAGTACCACGACGTCGCCACCTGCCAGGAGTCCCGCCAGCGGGGCGTAGCGTTCGGCGCTCCGGTTCTGCACCCCTCCATGCTGCCTCGCCTGCGCGGTTGCCGCTAACGGGTGTCCGGAGGTGCCGCCGGGTGGCGGTGCCCCGGGGTCACCGCAGGGCGCCGCCGCCGGTGCCGGGATCGCCGGTGCAGTGCCCGCCGGGCGGGGGCTCCACCGGCGGAGTGTGGAAGGTGAGCGGTTCCGAGAGCGGGCTCATCGTGTAACCCGAACCGACCAGCGCGGCGGCGCGGACCGCCACGGTGTACTCGGTGTCCGGGGTCAGCGCGACGAAGGTGACGGTGTTGAACGGCATCGAGGAGAAGCCCTGCCACTCGCCGTCCACCAGCCGCTGCATGGAATACCGGAAGACCGGGCCGGCGGGCCGGGTCCAGGTCAGCGTCGCACCGGTCGGGGTGATGTCGGTGGCCACCGGTTGGCCGGGCGGCGGCAGCGGGATCAGCGGGTCGGCCTGGGCGGGGGCGGCGGGCAGGGCCAGCAGGGCCAGGGCGAGCAGGCCGGCGTGCAGCAGGGCGGGCAGCTTGCGTCCGAACATGACGAGAGCCTCTCTGCGGGTACGACTGCTCCGGCGCCCGGGTGGGATCGACATCCATCAAACTATGCCGGCTCGCCGCTTGTCCAGGGTCGCTGTCCTCGATCGGACAGACGTACTAACTGTGGTCAGATGTTGACGGAGAGTAATGTCGGGTGCGGGCAGGTACCGCCCCTGGGCCGAGGTCACCGCTCGCCGTGGCCACGCCCGCGATCCCTCGTCGACGGGCCGGGAACGGTCCGACCAGCAAGGAGTACCACCATGTCCGAAAGCAGCGAGGCCAAGCACGCCGCAACCGACGAACAGCCCGACATCGCCATCGGCGAACAACCACCCGCCGAGGGCACCGAGGAGGACGGGGTCGGCGTCGAGGCCGTACCCGCCACCGCCGCCGGCCTCCCGGCCACCGCCCAGGGCCACTTCGCCGTGGTGAACGCGAACGGCACCCTCGCCCGGGGATTCGGCGCCGTCTCGTCCACCCGGCTCGCCGTCGGCCAGTACCAGGTGGTCTTCATCCAGAACGTGGCCCGCTCGGCCTTCACCGCCACCATCGGCCTGACCGGCAGCGTCGGTGCCTCACCGCCCGGCGAGATCGCCGTGGTCGGTCGGGCCGGCGTGCCGGCCGGGGTCTTCGTGCAGACCTGGAACAGCTCGGGCGTACCCGCCGACCGCGCCTTCCACCTGCACGTCTCCTCCTGAACCGCACACACCGACGCCCGGCCGGCGCGCCACCGGCCGGGCGTCCCGGGCCAGGCGGAAGCGCCTGGCCCCCCGGTCCCCGCGGCGCGGCCCGGCGCTGCGGGGACCGGCCACCAGCACGGCACGCGATGCCGCCGGAGCGGACCCGTCGAGGCCCCGCGCCGTCTTCGACATCTCAGGTGTCCGGTCCGGCGGACGGAGCGCGGGGCGAACCGGCGCCGACCATGAGCGCGCGGCGCCGCCGGTGGGACGTGGCGTCGCCGCGCTCTGGCCGTCTCCCGCCCGCGCAGCCCAACGGCGGTACGCCGGCGAGGACCTGGCTCGACCGGTCCGCCCCGTCGCGGGCGTTCCGGCTACATGTGGGGTTTCCCACCCTCCCCGGAAGCAAACCCGGCGGCCCGGCGGTACTGGTAGAAGTCACCCGGGCGGGTGGGCGACGGCCCCAGCGGTCACATCAGTCCCAGAAAGCCCGGAATCAACGCCCCACATCCTGGGTAAGGAAGGGGCATGGAGCACTTCACTATCGCTACCGTCGCCGAGGAGAGCCCGGACTTCCGCCGGGTGTTGTGGACCGGCAAGCACAGCCAGTTGGTCATCATGACGATCCCGCCGGGCGGCGAGATCGGCGAAGAGGTGCACGAGGACATCGACCAGATCCTCACGTTCGTCAGCGGTACCGGGGAGGCCCGGGTCAGCGGCCAGACCCGCAAGGTGACCCAGGGCGACCTGGTGGTCGTACCGGCCGGACGTAAGCACAACTTCGTCAACACCGGGCCGAACCCGCTGGTGCTGTACACCATCTACGGCCCCCCGGAGCACGCCGACCAGGCGGTGCACCACACCAAGGAGGAGGCCGACGCGATGGAGGAGGCCGGCAAGGACGAGCCGCCGACGAGCTGACCGGGGTACGGCCGCCTCACCCGAACGGTTCCGCGAGGAGGTCCAGGGTGAGCGCGGCCGTCCAGCTGAACGCCGGAGAGCCGATCCCGGCACCGCTGTCCGGGTGGAAGTACTCGTAGTAGCCGGAGCGGCGGGCCAGGCCGAGCAGGCCCCGGCGCAGGATGTCGGCGAGATCGTCCCGGCGGTGCG
The DNA here is from genome assembly GCF_036421995.1 of Plantactinospora veratri. Classification (NCBI taxonomy): domain Bacteria; kingdom Bacillati; phylum Actinomycetota; class Actinomycetes; order Micromonosporales; family Micromonosporaceae; genus Plantactinospora; species Plantactinospora veratri. Next base: position 170,617 of record NZ_JAZGQL010000017.1, on the reverse strand, counting down.
TACGCAGCCCGGCCCGGAGCAGCCAGTTGATGTTGAACCAGACCGGGCCGCGCCAGTACCGGAACGGGTCGAAGTCGACGGCGGAGCGGTCGTAGCTGGGTACCGGCAGGGGGTCGGCCCCGAACCGGGCCGACTCCAACTCGGCCACCAGGCTCGCCACCTGGCCGGCGGGCAACTCCGGCAGGACCAGCGGCAGGAGCCCGTTGACACACCGGGCCGGACTGTGCCGTCCGGTCCGCACGTCCAGCGCGTGGAACATGCCCGTCTCCGGGACGAAGAGCCGGTCCACCAGGTGCCGGGTGATCGCGGCGCCCCGGTCCCGGTGTGCTGCCGGGTCGGCGCCGACCACCTCGGCGATCCGGGCCAGCGCCAGCTCGGCCGCGCCGCGCAGCGCGTTGAAGCCGGGGCACTCGACCAGGAAGGGATGCCGTACCGCCAGCGCCGCGTCCTGGTAGCCCGCGTCCCGGTACGCCAGCGCGACGCTCAGGTAGCGCGCGTAGTCGTCGTCGGTGGGGCGGTGGTCGGAGGAGACCACCTGGTTGTCCCGCCGGGCATACCGGCGCAGCACCTCCACCGCCACCGGTACGGCGGCGAGCGCCTCGTCCCAGGCCGGACTGTTGTCGAGACCGGACTCCCACGGATGCACGATGGCGGCGAGCCCGGCACCGCCGACGTCCCGGGCGGTGGCCAGGTAGTCCTGCTGGGCGACGAGTCGTGGATAGAGCCAGCGCAGTTCCGCGATGCCCCGCGCGTCCGGCGCGCGCCGGTAGACCTGCCAGGCGCTGAGCGCGTGTACCGGCGGCTGGACTATCCCGCTGGTCGGCCTGGCCGGCCCGGCGCCCCCGCCGGCCGGCCCGGCGTCGTTTCCCGGGGTGCCGCCGTCGGGCGGACCGCCGCTCCAGAAGCTCGGACCCGGGAAGTAGTCGCGCTCGGTGACCCCCGGGTCGAAGACGATGTGCGGCACCCGCCCGTCCGGCCACTGCGCGGCGAAGAGGCTGCGCAGGTCCCGCCAGGCCCGGTCCGGCGCCACGTGGGCCAGCCCGATGCTGATGAAGCCGGCGTCCCAGCTCCACTGGTGCGGATAGAGGGTCCGGGACGGCACCGTGTGGGTGCCGGTCCAGTTGGCGGTCAGGATCGCGGCCGCGTCCCGCCAGGTCTCCGCGTCGGCCTCGCCGAGATGCGCCGGTACGTCAACTGGTTCGCCCGGTCCGGTGGGGCGGACACGCTTCGCGCCGTGGGACATAACCACTCAACGCCCGGTGCCGGTACGCCGTCGTTGTCAAATTCCGGTCCACCTCGCCGCCGCCGATCCAGGCGTCCGACGCGCCGTCGACCTCAGCCCGCCACCGGCAGGCTGTCCACGTCGACGGTCTCCGGATACTTCAGTCCGGCACCGGTGTTCAGCACCACCACCCGCTCGTCGGCGCGGAGCCAGCCGCCGGCCCGCAGTTGCCGTACGGCGGTGAGGCAGGCGGCTCCCTCGGGGCAGAGCAGCAGACCCTCCCGGGCGCCGAAGGCGTGCAGGTCGGCGAGGATCGCCTCGTCGTCGACGGCGACCGCCGTACCGGCGGTGTCCCGGAGCGCGTCGAGGATGAGTTCGTCGCCGAGCGGCGCCGGCACGTTGATGCCGAAGGCGACGGTCCAGGCGTCGGCCCACGGCTCGGCCCGGTCCGCACCGGCGCCGAAGGCGCGCACGATCGGGGCGCAGCCGGTGGACTGTACGGCGACCAGCCGGGGCAGCGTCTCGCCGATCCAGCCGAGTTCCCGCATCTCGTGCAGTGCCTTGTGGATGCCGATCAGCCCCACCCCGCCGCCGGTCGGATAGACGATGACGTCCGGCACCTGCCAGCCGAGCTGCTCGACGATCTCGTACCCCATGGTCTTCTTGCCCTCCAGCCGGTACGGCTCCTTGAGGGTGCCCGCGTCGAAGATCTCGCCGTCCGGCGAGCTGGCGATCAGTGCTGCGACGTACCGGCCGGCGTCGCTGATCAGGCCGTCGACCAGGTGCAGCTCCGCGCCGGCGGCCACGCACTCCCGGCGGGTGATGGTGGGGGCGCCGAGCGGCATGGCGATGGTGGCCCGCAGCCCGGCCCGGGCGGCGTAGGTGGCCCAGGCCGCACCCGCGTTTCCGTTGGTCGGCATCGCCACGTGCCGGATGCCCAGCTCACGCGCCCGGGACACCCCGACCGCCGCACCACGGGCCTTGAACGAGCCGGTCGGCACCAGCCCCTCGTCCTTGACCAGCAACTCCGGTACGCCGATCGACTCGCCGTACCGGGCCGCCGGCAGCAGCGGCGTCCACCCCTCGCCGAAGGTGGTGACGTGCCGGTCCTCGGCGACCGGCAGCAGTTCCCGGTAGCGCCACAGATCGGCCGGACGCCTCGCCAGCGCGGCCGGTTCCACCGCCCTGCGCACCTCGGCGAGGTCGTAGCGGGCCAGCAGCGGTGAGCCGCACGAGCAGAGGTTCTGCGGGCGGTCCGCGGCGTGCTCGGCGTCGCAGCGCGGGCAGTGCAGGTGCGTCAGGTACACGGCGGCCTCCGACATCTCGGTCCTTCCATGATCCCTCCCGGGCCGCCGGCCCGGGAGGTAACGGCCGCGTGTTCAGTTGTCGACGGCGAACCACTGCCGGCCGCGCCGCCCCGGCAGGTAGCCGGAGTCCAGCCGTTTGGCCAGCACACCGGCCAGGCCCTGCTCGCGGCTCGCGTCGAGGGCGTACCGGCCACCGCCGGGGAAGTACGGCGGCGTCTGCCAGTGCGGCCCGGCCAGGGCCAGGCCGTCGAGGAGTTCCCGGCGTTGGGCGTACGGCAGGTCGAGGCAGCTCGTCCCCTCCAGCCAGAGCAGATCGAAGATCAGGTACTGGCTGCCGTCCCGGGCCGGGCTGCGCTGGCCGCCCGAGCGGGGCGCCGCCCGGCGTACCCGGCCGGCCCGGTCGAAGTCGACCAGTTCGCCGTCGAGTACCGCCTCGGTGGGAGCCAGCCGCTCGGCCAGCTCCCGCAACCGCGGGTACGCCGGGCCGAGGTCGTCGTCGGTGGCGGAGCGGAGCCGGAGCCGGCCGCCGGAGACGTACCCGATGGCCCGCAGGCCGTCCCAGCGCATCTCGTAACCCCAGGCCGCGTCGTCGGCGGGCAGCTTCGGCGCGGTCGCGGCGAGCATCGGGCGGACCCGTTCCGGCATCGGCTGCCAGCCCGGCGGCGCCGGATCGAGCCGGCGGACCATCCAGTCCCGCTCGTTGCGCCCGGCGCCGCGCTGACCGCCGGTCGGGGCCGACTCGCCGCCCCGGGCCGCCCGGAACAGCACGTAGCGCCCGGAGACCCGCCCACCGCGCAGCGTCACCAGCACCTCGTCGTCGCGCCACTTCTCGCAGGTGTAGTCGCCCCGGTCGAAGACGGTCATCCGGCCGCCGCCGTACTCGCCGGCCGGGATCTCCCCGGAGAAGTCGAGGTACTCCAGCGGGTGGTCCTCGGTGTGCACCGCGAGGTGGCTGCGTCCGGGCTCGCGCGGCAGCCCGCGCGGCACCGCCCAGGAGGCGAGTACACCGTCCCGCTCCAGCCGCAGGTCCCAGTGCAGGGCCCGGGCGTGGTGCTGCTGGATGACGAACCGGTTCCCGGGCCGCCCGGCGGTCGGCGCCGCGTCCGGCTCCGGCTCCGGCACCGGTTCCGGGGTGCGCGCCCGGTCGCGCCTGCGCCGGTACTCGTCCAGCCGGTCACCCATGCCGGCCATTCTCCGCCGATCCGGCACCGGACGCCCGGGATGCATGGCCAGGGCGTACCCGGGTAGAAAAACCGCCATGACGTCTGCGATCGACCAGCCCACCGTCCTGTTGCCCGGCGAGGTCCGGATGCCGATGCTCGGCTTCGGCACCTGGCAGCTACACGGTCGCCGCGCCTACGACGCCGTCCGGGAGGCGTTGGACGTCGGCTACCGGCACCTCGACACCGCCACCATGTACGGCAACGAGGACGAGGTGGGCCGGGCGATCCGGGACAGTGGAGTACCCCGGGAGGACATCTTCGTCACCACCAAGCTCCCGCCGGAGCAGGCGGGTCGGGAGCGGGAGACGATCGCCGCCAGCCTCGCCGCCCTGGACATCGGGTACGTCGACCTGTGGCTGATCCACTGGCCGCCCTCGCAGGACCGGGCCAGCATCGCGAGCTGGCGGGAGCTGCTGGCCGTCCGGGACGAGGGGTTGGTCCGTACGGTCGGGGTGAGCAACTACAGCACCGGCCAGCTCGACATGCTGATCGAGGCGACCGAGGAGGCTCCGGCGGTGAACCAGATCCGCTGGGGTCCGGCGCTGCACGACCCGCGCCGGCTCGACGAACACCGGGAGCGCGGCGTGGTGCTGGAGGGGTACAGCCCGTTGAAGACGACCGACCTGGACGACCCGGTACTCGGCGAGATCGCCCGGACGCACGGTGTCACCCCTGGGCAGGTGGTGCTGCGCTGGCACCTCGACCATGGCGTCGTGGTGATCCCGAAGTCCGGTACGCCGTCCCGGATCCGGGAGAACTTCGACATCTTCGGTTTCGCCCTGGACGAGAGCGAGCTGCGCCAGTTGGACGCGATGGGCCGCTGAGCGGTCCCGCCCCATCGCACCGTTGGCGGTCGCGCCGTCGCGTCGCCGAGCGGCTACCCTGGCCGGCAACCGCCAGCCGGGGGACCGCGCGTACCGCGCCGTCCGGCCCACGGGGCCGTCGACCTGGCCGTGGCGGCGCGAGGGGAAGGTGCGGGATGTACGACCAACTGCTCGGCGGCGGCCTCGGTCACCCCGAGCCGGAGGAGAACGGGCCGGAGCCGGACTTCGTCACCTGGCTGCTCTATCTCGACCGGGCCGAGGATCCGAGCTGGTTGGGCACGCTCGCCCGCTGGTGGCACGACGAGGTGTGCCGGTTGCTGCTGCCGTTCGTCCAGCCGGCCGGTGCCGCCGCCCCGGCCACCTCGCTGACCGCGTTCGAGCAGGACGCCACCGGGCGCGGGCGGCGGCGCCGGCCGGCGCGCTGGGTGGACGGGATCACCGCCGACTGCGCCCAGCTCTCGGCCCGGTGGTTCGACGTCGCGCCGACCGCGATCGCCTCCGAGCTGGACGTCTTCCTGGCCCGGTTCGCCGGTGGGCGGCACGTCCGGCTCCAGATCTCGATCGGCTTCGAGGGGCGGTCCGGCGGACTGCCGCTGGTGCTGCCGGCCCTGGTCGAGCTGGCCCGGCTGGTCGGCGACGCGACGGATCCGGCGTACGGCGAGATCGTGGTCAACGCCGGCCTGCTCTCCCCGGCGACGATGCTGGACGCGGCGCTCGGCCGCTCCGCCGAGTCTTCGGCCGAGCAGAGCCGTACGCACCTGCGCGGCTACGAGTGGGTGACGGTCTGCCCCCGGGAGTTGGTCGCCGAGCTGGGCGGGGCGGAGCGGCTCCGCGCGACCGGTGCCTTCGCCGAGGTACGGCCGCTGCGGCACGGTGGCGTGCTGCTCCGGGCGACGGACGATCCGGCCGACTACCGCGCCGACCGGGTACGCGCGGCGTTCCGCGCCCTGGCGCCGGTGTTGCCACCGGGGCAGCCGGGTGCGCTGCCGACGGTGCCGCCGGAAGGGTCGGCGATGCTCTCGGCGGTGCCGGGGGTGCTGGCCGGCGACCCCGGCGGGCACGACCTGAGCCGGGTGGTCTTCGCCGACGCCCGCACGGTGCGGCGGCAGCTTCCCGGGCAGCGTCTGGACCTCGGTCCGGGGGTCGCCGCCCGCTGAGCCGGGCGACCCCGCCGTCGACGGGTGGCGACCGGCGTCGGCCGGTGGCGCCGGACCGGACACTCCCGCCACCCCTGGTGCACGGGGTGGCGGGAGCGCCGATCGGAGCTGTACCGGCCCGGCCGGAGCCGGATGGGAGTGCGTCAGGGAAGGGTCAGGCCCGGGTGCAGGGGGAGCCGTTCAGGTTGAACGAGGTCGGCGACGAGTACGTGCCGCTGAACGTGCCCTGGTAGCCGAAGGAGGCCGTACCGCCCGGTGCGATGCTGCCGTTCCAACTGATGTTGCGAGCGGTCACCGCCGATCCGCTCTGCGTGACGGTGGCGTTCCAGGCGTTGCCGACCTGCTGCCCGGAGGGCAGGTTGTAGGTCAGCGACCAGTTGTTGATGGCGCTGGAGCCGGTGTTGGTGATGGTGACCGACGCGGTGTACCCGTTGCTCCAGGTGTTGGCCGTGTAGGCGACCCGGCAGGAGCTGCCGCCCGGCGGGTTGGTCGGCGGGTTGCTCGGCTGGCCGGTCGGCGGGTTGGACGGCTGCGGGTTGCCGCCGCCGTTCACCGATGCGGAGAACGAGTTCACCGCGAGGCCGGTGCCGCCGATCCACGGCTCGAAGCCGGCCTGGATGCTGGTCAGGTACCACGAGTTGGTGATCGCACCCCGGTTGCGGGTGTCGTTGATGAAGTCCAGCACGCTGAAGCTCCAGCTGCTGATCGGGGACGGCGCGACGTACGAGATGACGTTGTTGCCGCCGTTGTTGCCGCGCCACACCTCCCAGGTGCGCCCGCCGACGGTGGCGTTGCCGACCGAGGAGCCGATCGGCTGGATCGAGCCCTGCCGGTTGAACCAGATCATGATCTCCATCTGGTTGACGCCGTCCCGCTTCGGGCTCGGGTCCAGCCAGATGTCGTAGGAGGCGTTGTAGGTGGCGCCGCTGACGAAGTTGTAGTTGATGCTGCTGCTCGCGCTGCTGATCTGGCTCACCTGCATCGGCAGGTTGGTCCCGGGCGAGCAGTTGGTGTAGTGGCAGCCGAGGAAGACCGACGGGTACGACACCGGCGCGCCGCTGGTGCTGCCCTGGCCGTCCTGCCGGGTGATCGAGAACCCGGTGTCGGTGACGTTGATGCACTGCTGGGCGGTGGTGCCCCAGCGGTTGTTCTGGACCACGTACCTGCCCTGGATGGTGGTCGAGCCGTACTGCTCGCAGATCTGGACGTCGGCCTGTGCGGGGCCGGCGGAGCTGAGTACGGCGATGGCGGCGCTGGCCAGCAGGCCGGCGACCGCCGCGAAGACGGGGACGGAACGTCTCATGATGCTCCTTGGGGGTGGGGTGTCCGTGGAGTGGTGGTGTGCCGCGTGGTACCGGGCGTGCGGCAGGGGGTGGTGCGGGGGGAGCGCTCCCATGGCAGCTAGGGACACATTTACATGCTTGAAATCGGAAAGCAACTGGGGGAAGCGTCGGCCGGGGTTGTTCATGCCGATGAGCCGGTTATGACAGTTGCGCCGCCGGGCTGAACGGCGTACCGGGAAAGGGGGCTGGCGGTGGGGCCGCGGCCTGTCGGCGCGGTCAGGCGCCGGCCAGCAGGCTGCGGGCCGCCCGCACCTGCATCACCGCGCCGTGCAGCGCGGCGACGATCCGCTCCTCGCTCTGCGCGTCCAGCCTGGTCGCCGGCACGGAGAGGCTGATCGCGTCCACCGCCGGGGAGTGCAGCGGCACCGCCATCGCGAAGCAGACGATGCCCTCGGTGTTCTCCTCGCGGTCCACCGCGTAGCCCCGGTCCCGCACCGAGGCCAGCTCCGCGTGCAGCAGCCCCGGGTCGGTGATGGTGTGCCGGGTCAGCGCCGGCAGCGGCCAGCTCAGCAGCCGGTCCACCGCCTCGTCGGTGCGCTGCGCGAGCAGCACCTTGCCGAGCGCGGTCGCGTGCGCCGGCAGGTGCCGGCCGATCGCGCTGTAGAGCCGCAGGCGGTGCACGGACTCGCGCTTGGCCAGGTAGACGACGTGCGGGCCGTCCAGCCGGCCCAGGTGCACGGTCTCGCCGAACTGGCCGGCGAGGTCGTCGAGGACCCCGGCGAGCAGGCCGGTGGCGTCGTCCGCCTCCAGGTAGGCGGCACCGACCTGGAGGGCGCGCACGCCGAGCCCGAACCGGGTGCCGGTGGCGTCCGCCTCCACCCAGCCGCGCTGGATCATCGTGCGCAGCAGGCCGTGCAGGCTGCTCTTCGGGATGCCCAGTGCCCGGGCCAGCTCGACCAGCGAGCGGCGCTGCGGCGCCTCGGCCAGCGCCTCCAGCACGTCGAGGGTGCGGCCGGCCGACTTCACCGGCTGGAACGCCTCGACCGCCGCCAGCCCGGCGCCGCTGGTCGTACCCGTCGTCATGGCGGCCACTCTAGCCGGCTTGACAGTGCCGGGGAGCACAGTAGGGTCGCGTATGTGACCAGCGTTCAAGATGATGAACAGATTGCCGGTGTAACCGAGACGATCGCCGCGACCCGGATCCTGCCGGTCGTGGTCCTGGAGGACGCGGCCTCGGCGCCGGCGTTGGCCGCCGCGCTCACCGAGGGCGGCCTGCGGGCCATCGAGGTGACCTTCCGGACGGCGGCCGCCGCCGAGTCCATCCGGTTGATGGCCGAGCGACCCGACCTGCTGGTCGGCGCCGGCACCGTGCTCACGCCGGCCCAGGTCGACCAGGCCGCCGACGCGGGCGCCCGGTTCGTGGTCAGCCCCGGCTTCTCGCCCGCGGTGGTCCGGCACTGCCAGGAACGCGGGCTGCCGGTCTTCCCCGGCGCCGCCACCGCCACCGAGATCCAGATGGCGCTGGACGCCGGACTCGACACGGTCAAGTTCTTCCCGGCCGAGCAGCTCGGCGGGGTCGGCATGGTCAAGGCGCTGGCCGCCCCGTTCCGGTCGGTCCGGTTCGTCCCGACCGGCGGGGTCAACACCGGCAACCTCGCCGACTACCTGGCGCTGCCCGCCGTGCTCGCGGTCGGCGGCACCTGGATGGTCGCCCCCGCCCTGCTCGCCGAGGGGCGCTGGGACGAGGTCACCCGGTTGACCGCCGCCGCCGTCGAGGCCAGCCGCTCCGCCGGCTGAGCACCCCTTCCCGCGCCCTCCGACCCGTCGACACCGCCGTTCCCGCGCCGCCCGGCCCGCCCGAAAGGTCCGCCCATGCTGACGCTCCGTCCCGCCGACGACTGCCGCTTCGACCTGGTCTCGCTCGGCGAGGTGATGCTCCGGCTCGACCCGGGTGAGGGCCGAGTGCGCACCGCGCGGACGTTCCGGGCCTGGGAGGGCGGCGGCGAGTACAACGTGGCGCGCGGGCTGCGCCGGTGCTTCGGGCTGCGTACCGCCCTGGTCAGCGCGTTCGCCGACAACGAGGTGGGACGGCTGCTGGAGGACCTGATCCTCACCGGCGGGGTGGACACCTCGTTCGTCAGGTGGGTGCCCTACGACGGCATCGGCCGCAGCGTCCGCAACGGGCTCAACTTCACCGAGCGGGGCTTCGGGGTACGCGGCGCCGTCGGCACCTCGGACCGGGGACACACCGCGGCCAGCCAGCTCCGCCCGGACGACGTCGACTGGGACCACCTCTTCGGCACCCTGGGCGTGCGCTGGCTGCACACCGGAGGGATCTACGCGGCGCTCTCCGAGGTCGCCCCGGAGACCATCGAGGCCGCGATGACCGCCGCCCGGCGCAACGGCACCGTGATCTCGTACGACCTGAACTACCGGCCCAGCCTCTGGAAGGCGGTCGGCGGCCAGGCCCGGGCGCAGGAGGTGAACCGGCGACTCGCCCGGTACGTCGACGTGATGATCGGCAACGAGGAGGACTTCACCGCCTCGCTCGGCTTCGAGGTGCCCGACACCGACGAGTCGCTCACCGAGCTGGAGGTGGCGAACTTCCAGCGGATGATCGAGGCGGTCACCAAGGAGTACGACAACTTCCAGGTGGTGGCGACGACGCTGCGCACGGTACGCAGCGCGACCGTCAACGACTGGGGCGCGATCGCCTGGTCCGCCGGCAGCGGGTTCGTGCAGGCGACCCACCGGGCGAACCTGGAGATCCTCGACCGGGTCGGCGGCGGCGACAGTTTCGCCTCCGGGCTGATCTACCGGCTGTTGACCGGCGGCGACCTGGCCAGCGCGGTGGAGTACGGCGCGGCGCACGGCGCGCTGGCGATGACCACCCCCGGCGACACCTCGATGGCCAGCCTGAAGGAGGTCGAGGCGCTCGTCCGGGGGGCGGGTGCCCGGGTACAGAGGTGAGGCGGTGACCGCCCCGGAGTCCGGGGCGGCTGGCTCGGCCGGTGATCCGGCATCGTCGGACGGCGGGATCACCTGGTCATCGGGTGGACGCCGCGATCCTGCGGCCGATGCCGGTGACCCGGCCGTGACCTGGGGACATCCGATCGGATCTTCCGTTGGGGTGATAGCGCGGAGTAGTGTCTTGCCTTCAACGCGTGCCGATCCCTCCGGAGGCGTCACCAGATGGCCGCATCCCACCTGCGCGTTCTCGTCGTCGGCGCGGGGATCGCCGGCCTGGCGGTCGCGCGTACCCTCCGGCTCGCGGGGTTCCGACCGGAGGTGATCGAGCGGTCGTCCGGGACGGGCGGACCCGAGGTCGGTCTCTACCTGCCCGGCAACACCGAGCGGGCGCTGCGGGAGATCGGCCTGGACGATCCGGTGCGGCCGCTCGGCCAGGTCATCCGCTGCCAGCGCTTCCTGGACGCCGACGGCCGGGAACTCTGCGAGGTCGACCTCGACAAACTCTGGTCCGGCGTGGGCGAGTGCCGGGCGCTGCCCCGGTCCGACCTGCACCGGGTACTGCTGAGCGGGGCCGGCGGCGAGGTGAGGTACGACACCGAGATCCAGGCCCTGGACCTGCACCGGGACGCTGTCACGGTCACCTTCGGCGACGGCAGCCGGGCGGAGTACGACCTGGTGGTCGGTGCCGACGGCCGACGCTCGGCGGTCCGCGCGCTGGCCGCGCTCGGCGGCCCGGCCCGCCCGACGGGGCATGTCGGCTACTCCGGCGTCGTCAGCGGCGGGCCGCCGCTGACCGAGTGGACCGGGCTGCTCGGCGAGCGGGCCGCGTTCGTGGCCGTGCCGATGGGCGGCGGCCGGCTGCACTGCTACGCCGACGAGGTCGGCACCGCACCGCCGGCCGATCCGCTGGCCCGGATGCGGGAACTCTTCGGCGGCTACGGCGGGCCGGTGCCGGCGATCCTGGACGCGATGGAGCAGGTGCAGGTGGCCCGTACCGAGGAGGTGGAGTTGGGCGCGTGGTCCCGGGGCCGGGTGGTGCTGGTCGGTGACGCCGCGCACGCCACCGCGCCGACGCTGGCCCAGGGCGCCGCGATGGCCTGCGAGGACGCGCTGGTGCTGGCCCGATCGCTGTGCCGGTCGGCGAGCGTGCCCGAGGCGCTGTACGGCTACGAGAACCGGCGCCGGCCCCGGATCAAGTGGGTGCTGGACCGGACCCGCGACCGGGACCGGACCCGGAACGTCCCCCCGCCGCTGCGCGACCCGCTGTTGCGGGTGCGGGGCAACCGGATCTTCCAGGAGCACTACCGACTCCTCGTCGACCCGGCGTGACGGCGCCCTGACCACGCGTCCCGAGCGGGGTGTCCCGACCGGCGCGACGAGCCGGTCGGCGGGTCGGGGCGTACCCGAGGAGGGACCCGCCGCTGGCGGGGACTATTCTGCCTGCGAGGTACGGCTCGCAGATCAACAGCGCGTGCCGAGTGGGACTAACGAGAACCGGAGGCCACTCGTGACCACCGTCGCACCCAAGCCGATCGTGACCCGGCCGTGGCCGGTCCGCCAGCCGGTCAAGGGCTCGGCACTCACGCGGCTGCTGCGTACGACGGACGCGAAGCAGATCGGGATCATGTATATGGTCACCGCGTTCGCGTTCTTCATGATCGGTGGCCTGATGGCGCTGCTGATGCGCGCCGAGCTGGCCCGACCGGGACTCCAGTTCCTGTCGCCGGAGCAGTACAACCAGCTCTTCACCATGCACGGCACGATCATGCTGCTCTTCTTCGCGACGCCGATCGTCTTCGCGTTCGCGAACTACGTGGTGCCGATCCAGGTCGGCGCGCCGGACGTGTCGTTCCCCCGGCTGAACAGCTTCGCGTACTGGCTCTACCTGTTCGGCGGGACGCTGGCGGTGGCCGGCTTCATGACCCCCGGCGGCGCGGCCGACTTCGGCTGGTTCGGGTACACCCCGCTGAGCAACGTCGAGCACTCGCCCGGGGTCGGCGCGAACATGTGGATCTTCGGGCTGGTCATCTCCGGTCTGGGTACGATCCTCGGCGCCGTCAACATGATCACCACGATCCTGACGCTGCGGGCGCCCGGCATGACGATGTTCCGGATGCCGATCTTCACCTGGAACATCCTGGTCACCAGCCTTCTGGTGATCATGGTCTTCCCGCTGCTCGCGGCGGCCCTGCTCGCGCTCGCCGCGGACCGGATCATCGGCGCGCACGTCTTCGACGCCGAGACCGGCGGCCCGATGCTCTGGCAGCACCTCTTCTGGTTCTTCGGGCACCCCGAGGTCTACATCGTCGCGCTGCCGTTCTTCGGCATCGTCAGCGAGGTCATCCCGGTCTTCTCCCGCAAGCCGATCTTCGGCTACAAGGGTCTGGTCGGCGCCACGATCGCGATCGCCGCGCTCTCGATGAGCGTGTGGGCGCACCACATGTTCGCCACCGGCCAGGTGCTGCTGCCGTTCTTCTCGTTCCTGAGCTTCCTGATCGCGGTGCCGACCGGCATGAAGTTCTTCAACTGGATCGGCACCATGTGGCGGGGCCAGATCAGCTTCGAGTCACCGATGCTCTGGTCGATCGGCTTCATGGTCACCTTCCTCTTCGGTGGCCTCACCGGCGTACTGCTGGCCAGCCCGCCGCTCGACTTCCACGTCTCGGACTCCTACTTCGTGGTGGCGCACTTCCACTACGTGCTCTTCGGCACCATCGTCTTCGCCGTGTACGCCGGCATCTACTTCTGGTTCCCGAAGATGTTCGGCCGGATGCTGGACGAGCGCCTCGCCAAGGTGCACTTCTGGCTGACCTTCATCGGCTTCCACACCACGTTCCTGGTGCAGCACTGGCTCGGCAACGAGGGCATGCCCCGGCGGTACGCCGACTACCAGGCGATCGACAACTTCACCACGCTGAACATGATCTCCACGATCGGTTCGTTCATCACCGGCATCTCGACCCTGCCGTTCCTCTACAACGTCTGGAAGTCGTACAAGGCCGGTCCGGTGGTGGAGGTCGCCGACCCGTGGGGTCACGGCAACTCCCTGGAGTGGGCCACCAGTTCGCCGCCACCGCTGCGCAACTTCGACCGGATGCCCCGGATCCGCTCCGAGCGGCCCGCCTTCGACGCGAAGTTCCCGGAACTCGCCGCCGGTGGGCAGTCGCTGGCCGGCCCGCCCGAGGGTGGCGCCAAGCCGCTGACCAGCGAATCCGACCACGGCGCCAGTTACACCGAGGACACCGCCAGCAACATCGACCAGAAGTAGTCCACCCGGTTCGATCTCGCGGCCGGTGCCCAGGGGAACTCCTCCGGGTACCGGCCGCGGACGTTTCCGCCGGCCGGACCGGGCTGGGTCGCGCTGGGCTGGGCCGAGGCGCCGCAGCGCGCTGCGACGCCTGCCTCAGGCTTTCCGGCTCAGCTGACCACCGGCGTGCCGCGCAGGGTCACGCCGGCATCCCGGAGCATGTCCAGCGCCGCGTCGGTCGTCCCCGCGTCGACCCCGGCGGTCAGGTCGAGCAGTACGGTGGTGGCGAAGCCCTCCCGGGCCGCGTCCAGGGCGGTGGCCCGGACACAGTGGTCGGTGGCGATCCCGACCACCTCGACGCGGTCGACGGACCGCCGCCGGAGCCAGTCGGCCAGCCCCTCGGACCCCTCGGTCGTCCCCTCGAACCCGGAGTACGCCGCCGCGAACTCGCCCTTGTGGAACACCGCCTCCACCCGGTCGGTGGCCAGCTCCGGATGGAACCCGGCGCCTTCGGTGCCGACGACGCAGTGCCGGGGCCACGAGTTGGCGTAGTCGGGGACGTCGGCGAAGTGCCCGCCCGGATCCACGTGGTAGTCCTTGGTCGCCACCACGTGCTCCCAGCGGTCCGGCTCGGCGGCGAGCAGCCGGGAGATCCCGGCCGCCACCGAGGCGCCGCCGGCCACGGCGAGGGACCCACCCTCGCAGAAGTCGTTCTGCACGTCGACGATGATCAGTGCTCGGCTCATGGCTACCCTTCCGGCTGGTCGGCGGGGACGACGGTGACCGGGATGGTCGGGTCGCCCGCCGAGAGCTTGAGTCCCTCCCAGGGGATGGAGATCAGGCACTGCCGCAGGTGCTCCCGCGACTCGGTGAGGCTCGGCAGCGGTTGTGGCTCGCCGCCCGTGACGTACCGCCGCTGCAACGCCCGGTCGCCGGGCTGCGGCTCGGGTACGCCCTGCGAGACGACGACCTCCTCGGTCGCCGTACCGCTGGGCTTGTGCCGCCGGACGGCCACCTTCCGCCCGCCGACGGTCGCCTTGTGCTCGGAGCGCTTCACCACCGAGCGGCCCTCCACCTCGACCAGTTTGTAGACCAGACCGGCGGTAGGTGCGCCCGAGCCGGTCACCACGGCGGTGCCGGCGCCGTACATGTCGACCGGCTCGGCGGCGAGCGCGGCGATGGCGTACTCGTCGAGGTCCCCGGAAACGATGATCTTGGTCTCGGTGGCGCCGAGCGAGTCGAGGAGTTCCCGGGAGTGCTGGGCCAGCACCGCGAGGTCGCCGGAGTCGATCCGCACCGCCCGCAGGTCGGGCCCGGCGACCGCGATCGCGTTCCGGATGCCCTGGGCGATGTCGTAGGTGTCGACCAGCAGCGTGGTGCTCTTGCCCTGCGCCGCGACCTGCGAGGCGAACGCGGTCGGCTCGTCGTCGTGCAGCAGCGTGAAGGCGTGCGCGGCGGTGCCGGCGGTCGGTATCCGGTAGCGCTGCCCGGCGGCCAGGTTGGAGGTGTAGCCGAACCCGGCCAGATAGCTGGCCCGGGCCGCCGCCACCGCCGCCTCCTCGTTGGCCCGCCGGGCACCCATCTCGATCAGCGTACGGCCGCGCGCCGCGGTCACCATCCGGGCCGCCGCCGCCGCGATCGCCGAGTCGTGGTTGAGCACCGACAGCGTCAGCGTCTCCAGCAGTACGCACTCGGCGAAGGTGCCGGAGACGGTCAGGATCGGCGAGCCGGGGAAGTAGAGTTCGCCCTCGGCGTAGCCGTCGATGTCACCGCTGAACCGATAACTCGACAACCACTGCGCGGTCGGGTCGTCGACCACCCCGGTGTCCCGGAGGAAGGCGACGTCCGACTCGTCGAACCGGAAGTCCGCCAGCAGGTCGACCAGCCGGCCGGTGCCGGCGACCACCCCGTAGCGGCGGCCGGTCGGCAGCCGGCGGGTGAAGACCTCGAAGACGCAGTGCCGGTCGGCGGTGCCGTCCCGGAGGGCGGCGCTGACCATGGTCAGCTCGTAGTGGTCGGTGAGCAGCGCGGGGCGGGAACTGTGCACCACGTCAGCCTAAGCGTGTCGCGTCGCCGCCCGTCGCCGGTCAACGGTCCGGCTCGCCCTCCTGCTCCGGGATCGACTTCAACGCGGGCCACAACTCGCCACGACCGGCCACCCCGAGCTTGTTGTAGACCCGCTGGAGATGGTTCTCCACCGTCCGGGTGGAGATGTAGAGCTGCTCGGCGATGTTCCGGCTGGCCAGACCCCGGGCGGCCAGCCGGGCGATCTGCCGCTCCCGATCGGTCAGCGCCGGCTGGCGCACCGACAGCGCGGGCGTACGCAGTACGTCGCAGCGGCGGAGCAGCCCGGCGAGCCGCAGGTTCGCCTCGTGCGACCGGTTCGACCGGGCCGCCCGCAGCCGGGTCACCGCCCGGCTGGTCGCCTCGGCCGCGAAGACGTTGAGGTCGAGTTCGGCGAAGCCCTCCGCGACGGCGAGCAACTGGTCGCCGGAGTGGCCGTACTCGGCCCGGGCGTGTCGGGCCATCAGCGCCGGCAGCGGCCCGTCCACCGCCTCGCTCAGCTCGGTCAGCCGCTGGGCCACCGTGCGCCGCCGGCCGGTGACGGTCGGCTCGCCGACCTCGATGTCGGCCCGGCCGAACCGCACCAGATCGTGCAGGGCCAGCACCTCGTGCCCGGCGAAACCGTCCGCCTGGAGCCGGTTGACCAGCTCGCGGAGCGTGCCGACCGCACCGGCGAGATCACCGGTGCCGGCCAGCACGGTGGCCCTGGCCTGTTCGAGCCACGGATAGAGCACGGCCATCCCGGAGGTCTGCGACCGGTCCGACTCGGCCATCGCCTCGACCGCGGAGTCGACGTCGCCGCGCATCGCCGCCGCCTGGGCCCGCTCCGCGTGCGCCAGCCCGGCGAAGACCCGGCTGGTGGCGAGGACGGCGCAGGCGCCGAGGCTGGTCCGCAGCGCCTCGCCGGTCTGGCCACGCAGCCGGGCCGCCTGGGCGCGCAGGATGGAGAGGTAGCCGGAGCCGAGCCGGAAGTCGCCCGCATCGGCCAGGTCGGCGAATTCGGCGGCGACGATCGCGTCGATCCCGGCCAGGTCACCGGCGAGCGCCAGCCGGGTACCCCGGGCCAGCTCCAGCGCGAGTTGCAGGTAGGGCATCTCGGTCCGCCACTGCGCCGCCTCGGCGGCCACCCCGTCGACGGCCCGGCCGCTGAGCGTCAACTCGCCCCGGGCGGCCTGTAGGTGCGCGATCGTGCACCGGGCCAGGCCACGGGCGGCCACCGAGGCGGCCGGGCGGTCGAGTACGGAGCGGCTCAGTCGCAGCGCCTCGGCACACTCCAGCCGGTGCAGCCGCATGATCGCCTCGAAGGCCAGCACCCGGGCCCGGTCGGCCGGGTCGGTCAGCCGTTGGGCGTCCGCCGCGATCTCGGCCACCGTGGACTCCCGGTTGAGTCCCCAGTACGACACCATCCCGCGTACGGTCAGCCACCGGCTGCGCCGCTCGTCGGAGGAGATCTGGTCGGCGACCGAGTCGAGTACCCGGATCGCCTCCTCGGCCTGGTCGCCGAACATCAGGATGGTGGCCAGCAGCTCGGCGGCCTGGTAGCCGCCGCCGGCCTCCAACGCGGCCCGGGCCAGCCTGGCGGCGAGCGGTACGTCGAACTGGCTGAACGCCTGCCCGCCGGCCCGCAGCAGCAGGGCCGGATCCTGCGCGGTGCCGGAGTCGAGCCGCCAGACCGCCACCCGGAGCAGGTCGTCGCGGCGCCGGGTGCCGACCCGCTCGACCAGTTCGGCGAGGTGGGCGTTGAGCCGGCGGGCCCGGGTGACCGGGCAGCGCCGCCGGACAACCTCGCCGTAGAGCGGGTGGGCCAGCCGGACGTTCGAGCGGCGGTCGTGCACGTCGACCCGGATCAGGCCGCGCTCCTCGGCGGTCTCCACGCTGGAGCTGTCGGTCGCCCGGTGCAGCAGGGCCAGCCCGATCGGCTCGCCCATCGCGACCAGTTCGACCACCGCGCGTACGCCCGGGTCGAGCTGGCCGATCCGGGCGTCGATCAGCTCGTCGAGGCTGGGCGAGAGCTGGCTGCGGCCGGTCCACTGCCAGACGCCGTAGGTCCGGGTCAGTTCGTCGCTGGCGTGCGCCGCGATGATCAACTCCCGGAGCATCAGGGCGTTGCCGGCGGAGAGCCGGTAGAGCCGGTCCGCCGACGGCGCGTCCACCGGATCGCCGAGCATCGCGGTGAGCAGGTCCTTGCTGTCGCCCGGGTCCAGCGGCGCCAGCTCGGCGTGGTCGACCAGGTCGTCGGTCCAGAGCGCGCGGATCGGCAGCGGCACCGGCTCGCCGCTGCGCAGCGTGCCGAGCACCGTGGCGTTGTCGGAGCGGGCGATCAGATAGACCAGGGCGGCCGAGGAGGGGTCGAGCAGGTGCGCGTCGTCGATGCCGATCACGATCCGCCGCCCCGCCGCCTGCTGGTGCAGCGCGTCGACGGCCCAGCGCATGATCCCGGCGGGGGAGAGGCCGGCGGGCTGGTCGGCCGGGAGCACCTGGGCGAGCCCACCGAACGGGATTCCGGCGGTGGCGATGTTGGCGGAGGCGGACCAGACGGCGCAGCCGTGTCCGGGCAGTTCGGCCAAACCCTCACTGAGCAGCCGGCTCTTGCCGACTCCGGCGGTGCCGCTGAAGAAGATGCCTCGGCTGCCCGGGCTGGTGGCGGCACTCACCAACCGGTTGAGTTCAGCTGTCCGACCAACGAAGCTCCACCGCCCCATCGGGGCAGCATATAGACCGGGTGCCATCCGCGCGCGCCTGGTGACTGAATGAATTTGAGTAGCCGACCGGGTATCCATGAGTATCGTTGGTGCTCGTAGCGTACGGGCATCGACACGTAGCGTTCCGATATTCGGCGAACCCGGCCGGTACCACCCGGTGCGGACACGCCGACGGCAGCGGCGCCCGGCCGGAGCGTTCCGGCCGGCTGGGAGGTGCGCACGGCGATGGAGTTCCGGTCGCTCCCCGTCTCCGGACCGCCGGGCACGCCCGGCGCCCGGACACCCCGGCGCAGCGCGGGCAACGAACCGGCGCTGGTCGAGGCCCCGCCCGACGAACCGCTCGCCGTGATCACGATCGGGCCGTCCGCCGAGGACCGCCGGGCCGTACTCGCCGGACTGCTCGGCGCCGCCGCGCCGCCGCTGCGGGTGCCGGCGGGAAGCTTCCTGGTGGTCGACCACGGGCCGGCCGTCGGCGGCGCCGCCTACGTGCCCGGGCTGCGCTCCTCCCGGGAGTACCGGCCGGCGCCGGTCGGCGCGGGCCCGGCCCTGGCCCGCCCGCCACGCCGGGTCGAGCTGACCGTGCCCGCCCCGCTGCTGCGGCACTTCACCCTGGTCGACGCGCCGGACACCGGCACGCTCGGTGTGGCCGGCGTCCGGGTGGTCCGCGACGCCGTGCGCCGGGGCGGCGCGCTGCTCTACGTACTCCCGGACGACCAGCCCGTCGCCGCCGCCGAACTGGACCTGCTCGCCGAGGTGGCCGGGGAGGCCGCCGTCTTCCTGGTCGGCACCCCGGGCGCCGACCCCGGCTGGCCCGCCGGCCCGGAAACCTCCGCGGGTGTACCGCCGGAAGTTGTCACCGTTCCGGTCTACGGCGAGGAGTCGGCGGCCGAGGAGGACGAGTCGGCGCAGGGCTGGCTCGCCGCCCGCCGGGCCACGCTGCTCGCGGCGGTGCCCGCGCTCGCCGGAGTGGACTGGATCGACCTCGACCCGGTCGCCGCCGACACCGCCTACCTGCGCCGGGCCCTGATCGACTGGGCCAGCGCCGAGGGGCTGCGCCGGGCCAGCCTGACCCCGCCGGTCGTGCCCGGGTCCACCCGGACGGTTCCGGTCGCGCCGGCCGCCCGGACCTCGGACTGGGCCGACCGGCTGGAGCGGCGTTCCCGGGAACTCGCGCACCAGCTCCGCCGGGACATCGCGCTGGAGATCGCCGCCATCCACCTGCGCTGCGTACGGGAGGTGGTCGGCGGTACCGGCGTGCCGGGGCTGCCCGCCCTGCTCGACCGGGAGGTCGAGGCGCTGTCCCTGGAGGTGGTGGCGGCCTGCGACGCGGGCGTCGACAAGATGCTCGACGAGTCGCTCGCCCGGGTCTTCGGCGAGGTACCGGACGAGGGCGTACGGATGCGTGCCGCCGCCGCGGTCGGCTGGGGGCTCGCCGCCGAGCGGGCCGCCCGGGACTTCGACCGGGTACTGCTGATCCGGGAGAGTGGCGAGGTCGAGACGGTGTACGGGCTGGGTGCGGTCAACGCGCTCGCCGGCTATCCCGGCGGTACGGCCGGAGCCATCCTGCCGCCGCTCGGCGTCGGTCTCTCCGGCGGCTGCTACCAGTACTGGCGCAACCCCTGCCGGACGGATCCGATCCACGCCCGGTCCTGGCTGGGCCGGGCGCTGCGGGAGACCGAGGTGGAGCTCAGCCGCGAGGTGTCCCGGCGGTTCGAGGCGGTCGCCGGCTCGCTCACCGGGGTGCTGACCGAGGCGGTCCGGCACGGTCGTCTGCTCGCCTGAACCGACCCGGTTCGCGTCCGGCGGCGTTCCGGTTCCTCGGTTCGCCGCCGACGGTGGCACGATGGGGGGCATGGCGGCTCCACAGGTTGCACCGGTCCACGCGCCGGACACCGAAGAGGTGCCGGTCGCCGACGGGGCATGGGTGACGATCGTCTGGGACGACCCGGTCAACCTGATGTCGTACGTGACCTGGGTGTTCCAGAAACTCTTCGGCTACAGCCACGAGAAGGCCGAGAAACTGATGCTCGACGTGCACAACAAGGGCAAGGCGGTGGTGTCCAGCGGCGCCCGCGAGCGGATGGAGCACGACGCGTCCCAGCTGCACGCGTACGGGCTGTGGGCGACGGTGGACCGGGCGTGAGTACGTTTCGCCGCCAGGGCGAGCACTGCGTCGCCACGTTCGCCGCCGACGAGGTCCGGGTGCTCCGCAAGGTCGCTTCCGAGGTGGTCGGCCTGCTCACCGACGGCTTCGACCACTCCGACCCGGTCGTCGGGCGGCTGTTTCCAGACACCTATCCGGAGAACCCGGGCGACTCGGCCGAGTTCCGGCAGTACACCGAGGGTGACCTGAAGACCGGCAAGATCGACCAGGCGGGCGCGGTACTCGCGGCGCTGCCCCCGCCCAGCGGCGGCGAGGTACGCCTCGACGCGGAGGCGGCCGAGGCGTGGCTGCGGGCCCTCAACGACGCCCGGCTGGCGATGGGGGTACGCCTGGGCATCTCCGCCGACACCGACCTCGGCGACGAGCTGGACGACGCGGTGCTGCACGACCCGACGTCGACCCGGGTCTTCCAGCTCTCCATCTACGCCTACCTGGGTTATCTCCAGGAGTCGCTGCTCAGGGCGCTTGTCGACGGCAGGCTCGGCGACTGACGGCCCGACCGGACGGGGCCCCGCCCGGCGGCGGGACCCCTGCGCCGACCGCGGACCGGTCCGGCTGCGGTGCGGGCCGGTCGGCGCCCCGGTCGGGGCGGTCAGGCCCGGTCGAGAACGGCCAGCTCGTCCTCGTCGAGCTGGAGTTCGGTGGCGGCCACCGAGTCCCGGATCGTCTCCGGCCGGCTCGACCCGGGGATCGGGATCACCTGCGGCGACCTGGCCAGCAGCCAGGCCAGGCAGACCTGCTGCGGGCTGACGCCCCGGGCGGCGGCCACCTCGGCGAACGGCGCGAACCGGCTGCCCAGCTCGCCGGCCCGGGAGATCCCGCCCAGCGGGGACCAGGGCAGGAAGGCCAGTCCCAGCTCGTCGCAGAGCGCCAGCTCCGGCTCGGAGCTGCGGAACGCCGGGGAGTACTGGTTCTGCACCGACACCAGCCGGTCGCCGAGGATCTCCCGGGCCTGCCGGATCTGCTCCGGGTTGGCGTTGGAGATGCCGGCCATCCGTACCTTGCCGGCGTCGACCAGGTCCCGGATCGCGCCGATCGCGTCGGCGTACGGGACCCGGGGGTCGGGGCGGTGGTGCTGGTAGAGCCCGATCGCCTCCACCCCCAGCCGCTTGCAGGACGCCTCGCAGGCGCTCCTGAGGTATTCCGGCGAGCTGTTGACGGACCAGCTTCCGTCGCCGGGGCGCAGGTGCCCGCCCTTGGTGGCGACCAGTACCCCGGAGGTGTCCCCGCCGTAGCTGGCCAGCGCCCGCGCGATCAGCGACTCGTTGTGTCCCACCTCGTCGGCGTGCAGGTGGTACGCGTCGGCGGTGTCGATCAGGGTCACGCCCGCGTCCAGCGCGGCGTGGATGGTGCGGATCGAGCGCTCCTCGTCCGGCCGTCCCTCGATCGACATCGGCATGCCGCCCAGACCGATGGCGCTCACCTCGGTGTCGCCGATACGTCGTGAGTTCATCGCACTGTCTCCTCCACTCGGGCACCCGGCCGGCGGCCCGGCGCCGGGACGTTTCCCACCGTCGGAACCCGTGCGGTCCGGTGCCCGGATCTCGATCCACTCTTTCTGTCACAGGCTGGCACCGCCCGCCCGGCGAGGTCACGTGAGGTCGGCCACTCCCGCCGGCCGGGATCGACCGCTCCGGGCCGGCCCGGCAGGCGGTAGGCTGGGCCTGTGCTGAGCATCGACCGGTCGATAGTCGAGGCGATCGTCGCGCACGCCCGCCGGGACCACCCGGACGAGGCGTGCGGCGTGGTCGCCGGCCCGGCCGGCGCCGACACCCCGACCCGGCACATCCCGATGGTGAACGCCGCGCGGTCCATGACGTTCTACGAGTTCGACTCGATGGAGCAGTTGCGGGTCTGGCGGGAGATGGACGATCGCGACGAGGAGCCGGTGGTGATCTACCACTCGCACACCGCGACCGAGGCCTATCCGTCCCGCACCGACATCTCCTTCGCCGGAGAGCCGGGGGCGCACTATCTGCTGGTCTCCACCCGTGATCCGGAGACCGAGGAGATCCGGTCGTTCCGGATCGTGGACGGGGTGGTGACCGAGGAGCCGATCCGGGTCGTCGACGCCACGGTGGACCCGAACGCCGTGCAGTCGTACATGTTCGGGCAGAGCCCGGCGACGGTCGACTACGAGTGTTCCGGCCGCTGACTTCCGCAGCTCAGCAGCCGTTTTCGTAGTCCGTTCCCCAACTCCGTCGTTTCAAGGAGCACATCAGTCATGGCTATCGAGGTTCGCATCCCCACCATCCTGCGCAGCTACACCGGCGGCGCCAAGGTCGTCGAGGGGTCCGGTGACTCGCTCAACGACCTCCTGTCCGACCTGGACGGCAAGTACTCCGGCCTGCGCGGTCGCCTGGTCACCGAGCAGGGCGCGCTGCACCGCTTCGTCAACGTCTACGTCAACGACGAGGACGTCCGGTTCCTCGGCGCGCTGGACGCCAAGCTCTCCGACGGGGACACCGTCACCATCCTGCCGGCGGTGGCCGGGGGTGCGTTCGGCTTCGCGGCGGCAGCCGCGATCATCGGGCACAGTGCGGCGGCGGCCGCGACCATCGGGCACAGTGCGGCGGCGGCCGCGACCATCGGGCACGGCACGTCGGTGCCCGCCGCGTCCGCCGCGCGCTGAGGCGGCCGCCATGACGCGGTACGAGAGCCTGCTCGACGCGTGCGGCGGCACTCCGCTGGTGGGGTTACCCCGCCTGTCGCCGACGGTGCCCGACGGGGCACCGCCGGTGCGGCTCTGGGCCAAGCTGGAGGACCGGAACCCGACCGGCAGCGTCAAGGACCGGCCGGCCATGTTCATGGTCCGGGAGGCCGAGCGGGCCGGCCGGCTGCGGCCCGGTGACACCATCCTCGAACCGACCAGCGGGAACACCGGCATCTCGCTGGCCATGGTGGCGAAGCTCCGGGGCTACCGGCTGGTCTGCGTCATGCCGGAGAACGTCTCGGCGGAGCGGGTGCAACTGCTCCGGATGTACGGCGCCGAGATCATCTTTTCGCCGGCTGCGGGCGGCTCGAACCAGGCGGTGGCGACCGCCAAGCAGATCGCCGCCGAGCACCCGGACTGGGTGATGCTCTACCAGTACGGCAACGCCGGCAACGCGCAGGCGCACTACGAGACCACCGGTCCGGAGTTGCTGCACGACCTGCCCACCATCACGCACTTCGTGGCCGGGCTCGGCACCACCGGCACCCTGATGGGGACCGGGCGCTACCTGCGGGAGAAGGTCGACGAGATCGAGATCGTCGCCGCCGAGCCCCGGTACGGCGAACTGGTCTACGGGCTGCGCAACATCGACGAGGGCTACGTCCCCGAGCTGTACGACGCCCGGGTGCTGACCCGGCGCTTCTCGGTCGGTACCCGGGACGCGGTGCTGCGTACCCGGCAGCTCGTCGAGGTGGAGGGGATCTTCGCCGGCTTCTCCACCGGGGCGATCCTGCACGCCGCGCTCGCCGTGGCGCACGAGGCGGTCAAGGCCGGCCGCCGGGCCGACGTCGCGTTCGTGGTCGCCGACGGCGGCTGGAAATATCTGTCGACCGGTGCCTACGGCGGCACCCTCGCCGACGCCGAGGAAGCCCTCGACGGCCAGCTCTGGGCCTGACCGGCAGTCCCGGCCGGCCGGGTGCGGGCACCGACCTCACCCGGCCGGCGGGTTTCCGGCCCGCTGTCGGACCCGGATGGTCTGTGGCGCGGGCTGCCGGCGACCATCTCCACTGCTGGTGCCTCCGCTGACCGGCGGTCACCGAGGGTGTGTTCCGGAACGGCGGGAACCCTATACCGACATGCCCGCCTAAGGTGACGGAACGTAACGGTCGGGCCGTTTGCGGCGTCTAACCCGTACCGGGCCGGGTCGCCCACACCGGTTGTCACGTTGGCGACAACTGCACTCAGATCTTTCTTGTGCCCAGGTGTCGCGGCGTAGGCTGCGCACCGTGACAGACCTTCCGGCATTGATCGTTCACGCGTTGGTCGGCGGGCTGTCCGTGACCATCAGTAATGGCGGGGCGACCTGATGCGATTGACCATTCTCGGCTGCGCGGGTAGTTTCCCGGGCCCCGAAGCGGCCTGTTCGGCCTATCTGGTCGAGGCCGACGGCTTCCGGTTGCTGCTCGACTTCGGCTCGGGCTCGCTCTCCGCGCTGCAACGCTACGCCGGGCTGAAGGCGGTCGACGCGATCCTGCTGACCCACCTGCACGGGGACCACATCCTCGACGCGGTCCCGTACATCGTGGTGCGGCGGTACGCGCCGGACGGCCCCTATCCGGCGCTGCCGGTCTACGCCCCGAGCGGCGCGCCGGACCGGCTCGCCAACGCGTACAGCCTGGACGAGGGGCTGCTCGACGACGTCTACACCTTTTACGGCCTGCAACCCGGCACGTTCCCGATCGGCCCGTTCGCGGTGACCGTCGACCGGGTCAACCATCCGGTGGAGACCTACGGGGTGCGGCTGGAGCACGGTGGCCGATCCCTCTGCTACTCCTCGGACACCGCGCCCTGCGAGTCCCTGCTCCGGCTGGCCCATCGTGCCGACCTCTTTCTCTGCGAGGCGAGTTACCTGGACGGGGTGGAGAACCCGCCCGACCTGCACCTGACCGGGCGGGAGGCGGGCGAGATCGCCGCCAAGGCGGAGGTGGGCAAGCTGCTGCTCACCCATCTGGTCGCCGCCTGGGGCAGCGAGGCGGTGACCCACGAGGCGGCGCTGGGCGCGTTCGCCGGCCCGGTCGAGGTCGTCCGCCCCGGCGCCCGGTACGAGCTCTAGCCCTCAGCACCGCACCACCCCCCGGGGAGGATCCCGGACGCCTAGCATTTCCCGGATGGCGCACCCTCCCCCCGGTCAACCCCCGTCCGGTTCCCCAGGGCAGCCGATCCCGCCCGGCGGATTTCCACCGGTTCCGCCCGCCGGCCCCTACCCGCCGGCCTCCGCCGGCCCGCCTCCCGGTCCCTATCCGGCCGCGCCCGGTCCCTATCCGGCACCCGGCGGCCCGCCGCCGGCACCCGGCCAGTACCAGCCCGGTCCCGGCGGCCATCCGTCGCCGCCCGGCGGGCCCTGTCCGGCGGGACCGCCCCATCCCGGCCCGGCCTGGTCCGGCCATCCCGGCGCGGCGCCGCCGAAGAAGCGCCGGGGCTTCCTCGTCGTGCTGCTCCTGCTCTCCCTGGTGGCGTTGCTCTGCTGCGGCGGCGCCCTCTACGGGGGCTGGTGGCAGCCGCGCCAGGAGTTGGCCGAGCACAAGCGGCTGCTTGAGCAGATCGGCGGCCCGAGGGGCTTCCAGGACACCCGGATCCGGGAGCACGCCGGCACCACGAACGCCTTCACCGAGTACTACCTGATCTGCCGGGACTCGGTCTGTCCGCTGGACCCGGCGGGGGCGATCTACGAGTGGCTGCACGACAACGATGCCGCGGCCGACCGGAACCACGTGAAATCGTGCCTGGGTTGGGCGTCCGCGCCCGACCCCGAGCTGTGCCGCTTCACCTGGCGGGGCAACGGCTGGCGCGTCGACGTGGACGCGATCTGGAAGGGTGCCGACGGGCAGGACGCCGGTGACCGGGAGTGGCTGCTCCGCACCACGGCCTCGGCCGACTGAGCCGGCGGGGTACGCCCCCGGCGAGCCGGAACGCGGACGTGCGGGGCACCCTCGGGCGGGGCGATCGGGCGAGCACATAGGCTGCGGGGATGGCGCGACCTGACGGGCGGCGGCCCGACCAACTTCGACCGGTGACTCTGACCCGACGCTGGAGCATCCATCCGGAGGGATCCGTCCTCGTCGAGTTCGGCGACACCCGGGTGCTCTGCACGGCGAGTGTCACCGAGGGGGTGCCACGCTGGCGCAAGGGCTCCGGCCTGGGCTGGGTCACCGCGGAATACTCGATGCTGCCCCGCTCCACCACCACCCGCTCGGACCGGGAGAGCGTCCGAGGCAAGGTCGGCGGCCGTACCCACGAGATCTCCCGACTGGTCGGCCGGAGCCTGCGGGCCTGCATCGACCTGAAGGCGCTCGGCGAGAACTCGATCGTGCTGGACTGTGACGTGTTGCAGGCCGACGGCGGCACCCGGACCGCCGCGATCACCGGCGCGTACGTCGCGCTCTACGACGCGGTGAACTGGCTGGCCGAGCGGAAGGCATTGGCCGGCAAGCCGGCGAAGGTGATGCACCGGTCGGTGGCGGCGGTCAGCGTCGGTGTGGTGGAGGGGGAGCCGAGGCTGGACCTGAACTACCTTGAGGACGTGGCGGCCGAGGTGGACATGAACGTGGTATGCACCGGCACCGGGGACTTCGTCGAGGTGCAGGGGACCGGCGAGGCCGGGGTCTTCGCCCGTGATCAGCTCGACGCGCTGCTCGATCTCGGGGTGCTCGGCTGTGCCGAGTTGACCGACGCCCAGCGGAAGGCGCTGGCCGAATGACCAGGGTGCTGCTGGCGACCCGCAACGCCAGGAAGCTGACCGAACTCCAGCGGATCCTCGACCACGCCCTCGGCCCGCAGCGGGTCCAGCTCGTCGGGCTGGCCGACGTCGCGCAGTACCAGGAGGTTCCGGAGACCGGGTTGACGTTCGGGGAGAACGCGCTGCTCAAGGCGCGCGAAGGCGTCAAGTGGAGCAACCTGCCGACGATCGCCGACGACTCCGGGCTGGCGGTGGACGCCCTGAACGGCATGCCGGGAGTGTTCAGCGCCCGCTGGTCCGGCCGGCACGGCGACGACCGGGCCAACCTGGAACTGGTACTCGCGCAGGTCGGGGACGTACCGGACGAGCACCGGGGCGCCGCCTTCGTCTGCGCGGCGGCCCTGGTGCTGCCGGGCGGCAAGGAGCACCTGATCGAAGGCCGGCAGACCGGACGACTGCTGCGGGCGCCCCGGGGCGAGGGCGGCTTCGGCTACGACCCGATCTTCCTCGCCGACGGGCAGGACCGGACGAACGCGGAACTCTCCCCGGCGGAGAAGGACGCGATCAGCCACCGGGGCAAGGCGTTGCGGGCGTTGGCGAAGGTGGTCGCCAAGGTGCTGCCGGCGGAACCGAACCGCCCGTAGCGGACCGTCCCACCCGGACGGTGGAGGTCCGGTGGTCAGAGCCGGCGTTCGCGGCCCGGCCAGCGGGAGCACAGCCACCGGTCGTGGCTGGCCACCACGATCGCGCCCGGACCGCCGCCCATCGCCTCCTCCGGTTCGTCGGCGAGCCGGGGCGAGAGGTGGCTGGTCGGCGAGGTCCTCGCGGGCCTCCCGCAGGGCGTCGTCGAGTACGTCGGTGATCGTCGACGCGGGCGCGAACGGCATCTCCTGGTGCAGGAAGCCGAAGTCGGGCGGGCGGACGACGCGGCCGCCGTCCGGTTCGTCCGCCCCGGCGAGCAGCCGGAGCAGGGTCGACTTGCCGGCCCGTTCTCGCCGATCAACCCGATCCGGTGCCCGGGAGCGGCGGTGGGGGACCCAGTCGAGCACCCGTCGGCTACCGAGGGTACGGACGAGGTCATGCGCGAGCAGAGCTGACTGGGACATCGCGACACCACCGAGAAGGATCGAGCCCTTCGCCCGCCGGGCAGTGCCTCGGGCGCGGGCGCGGAGGGTGTCAGCGGCTCACATCACCCTCAACATATCCGGGGCCGGCCGGGCCGGACCGGCAACGGATCTTCGAGTTTCGCCGCCCCGGGCCGGGGTGGCCGTCCGCTCCGCCCCGGGCAGCCGCACCCGAAGGGCGGTCAGCCACCGCAGCAGCCTAGACCGGTCGGAAACGGGCGGTCAGGCCGGTCGGGGACTGCCGGGCAACCGGTGTCGCAGGACGGTCAGTTCGGCCAGCAGGGTGCCCAGCAGGACCAGGTTCGCCACGACCATGATCCAGAGCGGCGGCAGCAGCGGCATCGCGGGTCCGATCCCGCCGAGCACGAGGACGGCGACCAGGCGGGGCCAGAGGAGGCGACCGGTCACCACGTGGTCGAACAGGCAGGTGCCGAGCAGGAACAGCGCCGGGCCGCCGAGCAGGGCGAGTATCCAGGACACCGGCGCCGGACCGAGCGGACGGTCGAGCGCGAGGGTGGTACCGGCCGAGACGACGACCGTGCCGGCCACCATCACCAGGTGGGTGTACGAGGTGGAGGTGCCCGGGCGCACCCGCTCCACCGACGAGACGTTCCCGGGTGCCAGCAGTTGCTTGATGCGGTGGAAGTAGAGCAGGAACAGCAGTACGGCGTTGCCGAACGCCACCGCGCAGACGGCGAGCCGACCTGCCCCGGTGTGGCTGAATGCGAGACCGCTGCCGGCGGTCAGGATCAGCTCGCCGAGCGCGATGAGGAAGATCTGCCGATGCCGCTCCGCCAGGTGGTTGCCGGTGAAGATCTGACTGGCCAGCTCGGTGCGCCCGAGTCGCGGGGTGGGCCAGCCGATCCGGGCCGATCCGAGGTCCACCGCCACGGCCGCCGCCCAGAGCGCCAACCGGGCCGTACCCTCGGTGAACACGCCGCCGACCCACAGCCCGGCGGTGACGACGAACCAGAAGAAGACCCGGATGCTCCGGGCCTGGATCGCCCGGTCCGTCCGGGTCCCCGGGATCAGCACCGCGTCCCGGGCCAGGTGGATGCCGAAGTACGCCGCGACGAAGACGGAGCCCAGCTCGCCGAAGGCCCTCGGTACGGCGACCGCCATCACCAGCGTACCGAACATGATCACCAGGACCAGGACCTGGATCACCGGCAGCCTGGGGTTGAACAGGTCGGTGAGCCACGCGGTCAGCACCCAGACCCACCACGCCGCGAACAGCAGCACCGCCGTCTGCGCGGCATTGCGGACGCTGAGGTCCTCGACCAGTGTCTGGGAGAGCCGGGACAGCATGAACACGTAGATCAGGTCGAAGAAGAGTTCCAGGAAGGTCGGATACGCGAGTTCGCCGCGCTTGCGGAGGATCCGGGGCAACTGACCGGTCGTCACGGTGCTGGCCTCCTACGGAACTCCAGAGGCATCGTTCGCCCGGGCTCTCGACGTGTCTCAGAACGTACCGAAAGGGGCACGGACGGACAGCCGAACCCATAGAGTCGGAGCAGTGTGGTCAGGCCGGCAGACGCCCGGACGGACGGGCTGAGCAATGGCGACGAGCGGCGAGGCAGGTGAGCCGGCACCGGCCGCGGTCCAGCCCGACTCGACCCGACCGACGTACCTGGAACTCTTCTTCGACCTGGCGTACGTCTTCGCGCTGATCGTCGTCACCCGGGAGTTGCTCGACGATCTGAGCTGGGGCGGTGCCGGTCGGGCCGTGGTGCTGTTCCTGGCGTTCACGCTGATCTGGGCGCTCGCCACCTGGGCCGGGGACCTGCTGGACCTGACCCGGCCGTCGGTGGTGCCGCAGGTCGTCGGCGTGATGGCGGGCAGCCTGCTGCTCGCCGGCATGGTCCCCGACGCGTACCACCAGGGTGGGCTGCTCTTCGCCGTCACCTACCTGACGATCCACTTCGGCACCGGGATCTACTACACCCTGGTCCCGTCGGGCGCGACGCGGACCCGGACCCACCGGACGATGCTCTGGGAGGTGGTCGCCGCCGTGCCGTGGGTCGTCGGCGGGCTCCAGGCGAACGCCGGGAGCCGGGCGATGCTCTGGGGGCTGGCGCTCGCGGTGGAGTACCTCGGCGTCGTGCTCGGCTGGCCCACCCCCTGGGCGTGGCGCCGGCCGCCCCGGGAACCGCGGCGGGTCGGTGAGCGGGTCGCCGAGCGCTACCGGCAGTTCGTGATCGTCGCGCTCGGGGCGTCGCTCTTCCTCCTCGGCACCGAGTTCAGCGAGGGCGCCTACACCCTCGACCGGGCGGTGGCGCTGGTCGTGGTCTTCACGACCACGGTGCTGATCTGGCGGATCTACATCTACCGGGCCGGGCAGTTGATGACCGGGACCATCGCCCGCGCCGCCAACCCGGCCCGGCTCAGCGAGATCACCGCCTTCGTGCACCTGGTCATCGTGGCCGGCATCGTCGTCACCTCGGTCGCCAGTCAGCTCGTCCTCCACCGCCCGTACGGCGACACGCCGCCGGCCTCGGCGGCGGTCATCCTCGGCGGCCCGGCACTCTTCCTCGCCGGCCGGGCGCTGCTCGACTACACCGTCTTCGCCCACGTGAACCGGGCCCGGTTGGTCGGGCTGCTGCTGCTGGCCGGTCTGGGGGCGGCCACACCCCTGCTGCCGCCGGTCATGCTCGGGCTCGCCGTCGTGGGCGTTCTGACCGGCATCGCGACGTCGAACCTGATCCAGACCCTGACCAATCCGCCGAGGCCGGCGACGCGATGACGGCCGCGGGCCGGGTGGGTGGCTCCCGCTCGATCGGCGGGTCAGCGGCGCCAGGCGGGGTCGCGGCCGACGAGTCCGAGGATCCGGTCCAGGGTCGGCGCCGTGGCCGCAACCTCGACCTCGGGCCCGTAGACACCCATCTGCCGGCCCTGCTCGGCGGTCTTCACCACCTCGTCGTGCACGTACCCGAGCAGGTCGTCGTCCCAGCTCGGGTGCTGCCCGGTCGCCCGTGCCAGGTCCCAGGCGTGCACCACAAGCTCGGTCACGATCATTCCGCCGACCAGCCCGGCCGGCAGCTCGGTCGGGCCGCCCATGTGGGTGGTGCCGTCCCACGCGGCCGGCTCGGCCCAGGTGGTGGCGATCCGCTCCACCTCTGCCGTCAGGTCGGCCGCCCAGTCGCCCGTGGTCAGGTCCAGCTCCGTCTCGCTGCCGGCCGGCGGCGGTACTGTCTCCTTCCGCCCGGCACCCTCCAGCGACGAACCCCAGAAGAGCAGGTGGTTGACCAACCTGCGGACGTCGTACTCGGCGCACGGGGTGGCGTTGTCGAGCTGCTCGGGCTCGATGTGGCGGATGATCTCGATCAGTGGTGCGGCCGCCCGGGCCACGAATGGTGCGTCAGGCATGCCGGCAAGCAAACCACGAGGTGCGGCGGCCGTCTTGAACGAACGCGACATAACCTGGCGGACGTGGCGAGGGACGTACGCGAACTCGGCGGGGCGTGGGCGAGACACCAGCGGCACGCCTCCGCGACCCCCTCGGCCGACCTCGCCCGGTACGTTGCGCGCTACTGGATCGTCTCCTGGGAGTACGCCGAGCCGTACCGGCAGTTGATCGTGCCGTACCCGAACGTGCACCTGACGTTGCGCGGCGGCCGGGGGACCGTGACCGGCGTCAGCAGCGGACACCAGGTCCGGGTGCTGGCCGGCGTGGACCGGGTCTTCGGGGTGGCGTTCCGGCCGGGCTGCTTCCGGCCCTTCCTGGGCGCACCGGTCTCGACGCTCACGGACCGGTCGGTCGAGGCGGGAGAGATCTTCCCGGGTGACCTGCCCGATCCGCTCGACGTGCCGACGGTGGAGGAGTACCTGCGCCGCCGGCTGCCCGAGCCCGATCCCCGGGCCGAGGAGGTGGCCGAGATCGTCGCGAGGATCGCCGCCGATCCGGGGATCAGCCGGGTCGACGCCCTCGCCGACGACCTCGGGACGAGCGTGCGCGGGTTGCAGCGGCTCTTCGCCGAGTACGTCGGGGTCGGGCCGAAGTGGGTGATCCGGCGCTACCGGCTGCGCGAGGTGACCGAGCGGCTGGGCCGGGGCGAGTCGGTCGACTGGGCCGCCCTCGCCGCCGAGCTGGGCTACGCCGACCAGCCGCACTTCGTCCGCGACTTCCGGAAGATGTTCGGCGAGTCGCCGACCCGGTACGCGGAGCGGTACTAGCCGGCACGGTCCGGCCGGCACGATGCCGACCGGCCGGGCCGGCCCGGGTGCGCCCCGGACCTGCCCGGCCGATGTCGTCGGATGGTCAGGACAGCATCCAGCGCTGGGCGTTGGTGCCGTTGCAGTCGTGGATCTGCAACGCCGTCCCGTTGGTGGTGTTGGACCCCGGCACGTCGAGGCATCGCCCCGAGACCGGGTTGACCAGGCTGAAGTTGGGTCCGATCCGCCATTCCTGGTTGGTGGCCGCCCCCGCCTGGCAGGCGTAGAGGTGCACCGGCGAATTGTTGGCGGTGGCATAGCTGGCGACGTCGAGGCAGTACGTCCCGCCGACCCGGACCCGGCCGTCGCCGAGCATCGCCCAGATCTGCGAGGAGCCGGCGTTGCAGTCCCAGATCTGCACCTTGTTGGCGTTCGCCAGGACGCCCCGGTCGTTGTCCAGGCACTTGCCGGCGAACGCCGACCGGATCAGGCCGACCCCGCTCTCGTCCAGCCGCCAGCTCTGGTTCTGTCCGCCGTGACAGTCGTGGATGTACATCTGCGCGCCGTTGCCGACCGGCGTCGGCGCGTCCAGGCACCGGCCGGAGGACGGGTTCACCAGCGATCCGTTCGCGCCGGGCTGCCAGCGCTGTCCGCTGGTGCCGGCGCAGGTGTAGAGCTGCACCAGGGTCTTGTTCGCGGTGCCGTTGCCGGTCACGTCCAGGCACTTGCCGGCGATCCGGATGCTGCCGTCGTCGACCACCTGCCAGATCTGCGCGGGGGGTCCGGCGTTGCACGAGTACGCCCAGATGATGTTGCGGTCGGCCGTGCCGCCGCCCTTGTTGTCCAGGCAGAAGCTGCCGGCGACCGCCGAGCGGAGCAGGCCCTTGCCGCCGGTCGGGTTGGCCACCGCCGCGGCCAGGGTGTTGCCGCCGGTGTTCAGCCGGCCGTCGATGGAACTGTTGCCCCGGTTGGTCCAGAGGTCCGGCCGGCCGTCGCGGTTGACGTCCGTACCGTCGATCGCCGGGGTCGACGCCGAGTCGAAGCCGCTGGTGGCGTAGACGGTGACCGGGCCGCCGGTGACCCCGGCCGGGGTTCCGGTGGCGGTGTTCCCGGTGAGCAGCTCCAGCCGGCCGGTGCTGTTGGTCCGGGCGAAGAGCGCCGGGTCGGCCCCGGCGGCGGCAGCGGTGATGGTTCGGCCGGTCCAGCCGGTGCTGAGCAGGATCGGTGCGTCGTACGCCCCGGGCGGGAAGCCCGGTGGGTAGAGGTAGAGGACGTCCCCGACGATCACGTACAGGTCCGGCAGCGGCGAGCCGGTGATGCTGGGCCAGGGTGAGGCGACGATCTGGTCGACGGTCTGGTTGCCGGCCTCGCCGTCGATCCGGGGGAGCTGGATCCGGATCCGGTCGACCGGGTCGAAGGAGGTGCCGTCGCCGTTACCGGGCAACACGTGCACGTTGCCGTCGGCGTCACTGCGCGGCAGCCGTACCAGCAGGTCCTGCGCGCCGTCGCCGTTGAGGTCCAGCGGGCTGGCCTTCGCGCCGGTCCAGTCGGTGAGCGCGCCGGTGCTGCCGGCGCCGCCGGGTCCGTCCAGGCCGACCTGGACCGCGGCCGCCAGCTTTCCGGTCCCGTCCGTGGCGGCGTACAGCCACGCCCCGGGCCGGTAGACGGTGCCGATCGCGATGTGGTCGGGGCGGCCGTCCCCGGTGAAGTCACCGGGCGGGGCGGGTGTGCTCGGTGCGTCGGTGCTGAACCGGTAGCTGCTGACCGGGCCGGGGTTGCCGGCGCTGTTGATGGCGTAGACGTACAGGATGTTCGGGCCGAACCGGCGGGGCGTGATGCTGACGCTGGTGGGCGCGTTCGCCGGTTGGGCCGGCAGCAGGGTGCCGCCCCGGAACGGGCCGTAGGACTGTGGCACCGTCGCCGGCGGTGGGGTGTTCAGGCTGTAGACGTAGCTGATCGGTGGGTCGCTGCCGGCGGGCGGGGTCAGGGTGAAGGTGCCGGGGGTGCCGACCGGCGCTCCGGTGGTCCCGTCCGGGTATGTCGTGGAGGTCACCGTCGGCGGCGCCGGCTGGGCGCTGTTGAAGACGAACCGGCAGGTCGGCGTCGCCGGGCTGGTGTCCTTGCCGTCGTACGCCCGCACGTTCCAGGCGTACCGGTGCCCGTTGCTGAACTGGCTGGCCGGCAGGGTGACCGAGGCGACCTTGTTGTTGCTGACCGTGACCTTGGGCGAGGCGACGGTGGCGCCGGTGGTCTCGTTGACGACGCTGAACTGCCCTTCGAGCTGCGTCTGGGTGCCGTCCGGGTCGGAGAGGTTCGCCGAGAAGGTCACCGAGGTGTTGCCGACCTGGCCGACCGGGTCGCTGTTGCACGGCACCGAGGGGCTGGTGGCGTACCGGTCCGGGGTACGCGGGATCGAGTTGAACGTGATGGCGATGGTCGGGTTGTTCTGGAACTTCCGCCAGGCGTACTTGTCGCCCTCGTGGTTGTTGATCAGGCCGAGGGTGGCGGTCGGCCACTTGCCGGCGGCGGCGCTGCGGATCAGCGCGAGCACGTTGAAGTCGTGCTGCTTCGGGTTCTCGCTGCCGTCACTGCGCCAGTTGCCGGCGAGCTGCCGGGAGTCGATCTGCTCGTACCGGGTGGGTTGCCTGTTCCAGGTGGTCGAGCTGTTGATCACGCCCACGCGGAAGATCTTGAAGTAGTAGTCGTTGCTGTTGTTGGCCGACCAGACCGACTTGGTCTGTAGCGTGGCGCTGATGATGTTGGCGCCCCAGAGCGCGCTCGACATCGGGAACTGGAAGTACGACCGGCCGATGTAGTACGGCGACTCCCAGCCGTTGTAGCCGGACCGGGCCCGCCCCGAGTTGTTCCAGTACGAGTTGTCCTTGCGGGCGCTGTCGACGTACGTCCAGGCGTTGCGGGTCGGTGCGGTCGAGTTGGCGTTCCACGCCGGGTCCAGGTAGAGCGGGTAGCGCACGTCCGGGTCGGCGAGCAGGGCCGGGTCCGGCGAGAGGGTGAGTGCGTCACCGGTGACCCGGGCGCTGACCATGGCACGTTTCGCCGCCGGGCTGGCCTCGGTGGGGGTGGAGCGCTGCGGGTTGCCCGTCCCGGCCGCCTGTTCCACGGTCGGGATGCTGGAGTCCCAGATCTCCGGGGCCGGGGCGCTGAACACGGTGCGGCCGTACTGGTCCTCGGCGGCCAGGCCGCCGTCGGGCATGCTGCGTACCGTCGCGTTGCGGGTGACGAGCGGGAGGGTGAGGTTCCGTACCCCCGGGTCGGCGGCGGCCGCCGCGTTCTTGATCACCAACGCGTGCGCGAAGCCGCCCTGCTCGTTGGCGGTGACGACCAGATCGACCCCGGGCAGCACCGCCGGGTAGGTCGCGGTCGCGCCGGACACCGTCGGCGCCGGAAGTCGGGACGGAAACCGTAGGCCCAGTCTGCTGTCGCCGTTGGTGACCAGCGCGAACGGGTCGGTGCCGCCGCCGGAGAGCACCAGGTCGTACGGAGCGGCGGCCGGGCTGTAACTGCCGTCCGGGTTGCGGCGCAGGGTCGGGTCGAGCGGCACCCACGCGCCGTCCCGCCTGACCCGGGAGGGCCGCGGGCTCACGTCCATGGTGAAGGTGCCGTCCGGGTTGGCGACGGTGCGGGAGGTGGCCGTGGTCGCCGAGCCGACCTCGACTGACTGGCCGGTCAGTCTCGCCCGGGCGGCGGCGCGGTCCGAGTCGCTGAGCCGGTCGATCCGGTTCGCCGGGCGGGCCGGCGCCGGCTCCGCCCGCGCGGCAGCCGGTGCGAGCGCCACTGTTCCTGAGGCGGCCAGCAGCAGACCCAGCGCCGTTACGGTTGCTGGTCGAAAAAGTCTTCTGAAGGCATGGTCAGCCATTCAATCCCCCGTTGCGTGCCGACATAAATCGATTACGGCTGTCTGTCCGAATAGGGCGGAAGATGTGACAGGACGATGTGGACTCCGAGGGCCGCACAATATGACTCTGTCGCGGAAAAGTCGAGAGTTACGTATTTAGATTCCTGAGCGGTAGAGTCCGGCCACCGCATCGCAGACCACGGGGGTCGTCAAGATGACGAAGGCCGTCCTGAGCCCATTCAATCGATACCTGTCGACTATCCGGCATCGACGGACAAGGGCCGGGCGGAGCGCCTTTCCGGCCGGCAGACCTTTGCGCGGGTCGCAGCGGCGGTACGTCGGCTCCG
Source organism: Plantactinospora veratri (assembly GCF_036421995.1). Taxonomy (NCBI): domain Bacteria; kingdom Bacillati; phylum Actinomycetota; class Actinomycetes; order Micromonosporales; family Micromonosporaceae; genus Plantactinospora; species Plantactinospora veratri. The sequence goes on along the minus strand of NZ_JAZGQL010000017.1, from coordinate 134,586 downwards.
CCGTCGGCCTGGTGCTGCTGACGACGCTGGGCCTGGCGGCGCTGCCCCCGAACCGCGCCGCGGCCTCCCCGCCGGCCGAACAGCGCTGGTCCAGCGTCCGGGGCACCCCGATGCCACCGGCACCGAAGCGGACACCGAACTTCGGCGAGCGCTGGGTGGCGCCACAGGTCGGTTGGCCGGCAGGTGGCACCGCGACGGTCGAGCTGGATGCCGCCCCCGGGGCCGCCGGCCGAGCCTCCGGCCCGGACGCCGCGGTGGCCGCCGGCACGTTGCCGGTACGCGTCGCGAAGGCGACCCCGGACGGCCCGTCGGCGCTGCGGCTGACCCTGGCTGACCGGGCGACCGCCCAGCGTGCCGGCATCGACGGCCTGCTGCTCCGGGCCACTCCCAACGGGGGCGCCGGCAGGCCCGGCCAGGTGCGGGTCTGGGTGGATCCGTCGAGCATCGCCGGGGCGTACGGCGGTGACTGGGCCCGTCGGCTGCGCCTGGTCTCGTTGCCGGCCTGTGCGGCGACCACCCCGGCCGAGCCGGCCTGCCGGGTGCGCACCCCGCTGCCCACCCGCTGGGAGGACGGCCAGCTCAGCGCGGTGCTGGCGCTGCCAGCCGGCCAGCGTGCCGACCGGACCTCGCCGGCCGCCTCGACCGCCGTCTTCGCGGTGGCGGCCGGGGCGACCGGGGACACCGGCGACTACAGCGCGACCCCGCTCAAGCCGTCCGGTTCCTGGACGGCCGGCGGCAGCTCGGGCGATTTCGGGTACAGCTATCCGGTCGACCTGCCGCCGGTGCCGGGTGACCTGGCGCCGTCGGTCGAGTTGGGCTACTCGTCCCAGTCGGTCGACGGGCAGCAGGTCTCGACCAACAACCAGTCCTCGGCGATCGGCGACGGGTGGGACTATTCACCGGGAGCGGTCGAACGGACCTACCGGACATGTTCCGAGGACTCGGCGGCGCCGAAGACCAACGACTCCTGCTGGGCCGGCCCGATCGTCAGCGTCTCCTTCGGCGCCGGCTCCGGTGACCTGGTCCACGACCCGACGGTGCCGACCAAGTGGCGGCTCTCCACCGACAACGGCGCCCGGGTCGAGCTGCTGCCCGGCGCCGACAACGGCAGTCACGGCGGCGAGCACTGGAAGATCACCACCCAGGACGGTACCCAGTACTTCTTCGGGAAGAACAAGCTGCCCGGGCAGAGCGGCAACAATCCCGTCACGAACTCGACGTGGACGCAGCGGGTCTACCACCCCCGTTCCGGCGACCCCTGCTACAAGTCGACCGGCTTCGCCAACTCGCACTGCGAGATGGCCTGGAAGTGGAACCTCGACTACGTCGTCGACCCGGACAAGAACGCCATCGCGTACTACTACGGCACCGAGACCGGCTACTACGGGCCCAACAAGGGGTTCACCCCGGTCAAGTACATCCGGGGCGGATACCTCGACTACATCGACTACGGGCTGCGCGACCCGAACCCGTACGCCGGCCGTTCCCCGGCCCGGGTGGACTTCAGCTACTCGGAGCGGTGTGTGGAGTCGGCGACGGTCTGCGCCCCGGCCAACATCGACAAGGACAAGAGCAAGTGGCCGGACACCCCGTACGACCTGAACTGCAAGTCAACCGGTGACTGTTACATGCACTCGGTCACCTTCTGGAGCCGACTGCGCCTCACCGGCATCACCACCCAGGTCAACAACGGCACCGGGTACACCACAGTGGACACCCACACGCTGACCCACACCTTCCCGGCACCGGGCGACGGCACCACCCCGGCCCTCTGGCTCTCGTCGATCCAGCACACCGGCGGCACCGGCGCGAGCGCGATCGCCCTGCCCCCGGTCACCTTCGAACCGACCAAGCTGCCGAACCGGGCCGACGGGCTCGACGGGGCCCCGGCGATGAACCACAACCGGATCTCGACCATCACCACCGAGACCGGCGAGGTGGTCGGGATCGGCTACCGCACCGAATGCGCCGCACCGGTCACCCTGGCGCCGGAGAGCAACACCAAGCTCTGCTACCCGGTCTACTGGACCAAGGAGGGCGAGGAGACGCCGACCCGCGACTGGTTCCACAAGTACGTGGTCGCCGAGGTCACCGACCAGGACACCACCGGCGGCGGCACACCCGTCTACACGAGGTACGACTACCTCGACGGCGGCGCGTGGGCCTACGACGACAGCGAGGTGGTCAAGGACAAACACCGCAGCTACGGGCAGTGGCGGGGCTTCGGTCGGGTGCAGACCCGCACCGGTGCCGGCGTCGACCAGAAGACGCTGACCGAGGAGATCTACTACCGGGGCATGGACGGTGACCGGCTGCCGAACAACGGCCGCCGCAGTGCGAAGGTGAAGCTCTCCACGGCGGTGACCGTGCCAGGGGCGGCGGTCGAGGTGCCGGACAACAAGCACCTGGCCGGTTCTGTCCGGCAGGTCGTCCGGTACGACGGTGACGGTGGCGCCGTGCACGACAGTACGGTCACCGACCACTGGGTCAGCCCGGCCACCGCGACCCGGAAGCGGACGGTGGGCGACCTGACCGCGCAGATGGTGCGCACCGCGTCGACGAAGACCACCACGGCGATCACCTCGACCAGCCCCACCACCTGGCGGACCACCCGGGTCGACACCACGTACTCCACCTCGACGGGGCTGCCGACGGTGACGTACGACTACGGAGATGTCAGCCAGCCGAGCCAGGCCACCTGCGCGGTGACCACCTACGCGCCGACGAACACGACGGCGCACATCGTCGACAAGGTGGCCCAGACCGAGACCTTCGCCCTGCCCTGCGGCGGCTCCGGGATCAACGGGCAGACCGCGCCCGCCTCGGTGAGCCGTCCCGCGGACGTCATCTCCAGCACCCGGGCGTTCTTCGACACCCCGACCTACACCACCACCTGGCCGCAGCCGGCGCCGAGCACCGGACACGTCAACGTCGTCCAGTTCCTCACCGAGGACGGCTACGTCGTCGCCGCCAGGACGAAGAACGACGCCTACGGCCGGCCGGCGGAGTCGTTCGACGCCAACGGCAACAAGACCATCACCGACTACACGATGACCAACGGCCTGACCACGGGGGTGAAGACCACCAGGCCGATGGGGCACGTCACCCGGACCAGCCTCGAACCGACCCGTGGCCTGGAGGTCGAGGAGGTCGACGAGAACGAGCGGAAGACCACCCAGCGGTACGACGCGTTGGGCCGGCTGACCGGGGTGTGGCTGCCCGGTCGCAGCCTGAGCGAGGGCGCGCACGAGAAGTACGCCTACACCGTCTCGAACTCGGTCCCGTCGACCGTCACCACCTCGAACCTGAACGACGACGGGTCCTACCGGGTCGAGGTGGAGTTCTTCGACGCGTTGGCCCGGCCGAGGCAGAAGCAGACGTCGACCCCGGTCGGCGGCCGGCTGGTCACCGACTCGTTCTACGACTCGCGCGGCTGGCTGCGGATGGCGAACAACGAATACCACGACACCTCCAGCACGCCGAACACCACCATGCTGAACATGGTCGGCAAGGACCAGCAGATTCCCAACCAGGATCTGATCAGCCACGACGGGGTGGGCCGCAAGACACTGATCGTGTCGAAGTCGAAGGGCCAGCCGAAGTGGCAGACCCGGTCGATCTACGGCGGTGACCGGATCACCACCATCCCACCCGACGGTGGCACCCCGACGACCGAGGTGGCGGACGCCCGCGGCCGTACCGTCGAGCGGTTGAGCTACCGGTCGATGCCCACGGTCAGCGGCTCGGTGGTCGGCGGCGGCAACCCGGTGAAGATCAGCTACCGGTACGACCGCCGGGGCAACCAGGACCGGGTCACCGACGACGACGGCAACTCCTGGACCACGACCTTGGACCTGCGGGGCCGGGCGGTACGGAAGACGGACCCGGACTCCGGCACCAGTGAGCTGGGCTACGACGCCAACGGCAACGTCACCTCGGCGAAGGACCCGCTCGGCCGGACCGTCACCACCACCTACGACGCGCTGGACCGGCGGACCGGCGAGTACGACGGCACCAGCGCGGCGGCCCCACCCAGGGCGACCTGGACCTACGACTCGACGACCATCACCAACGGCATCGGCGAGGTGGCCAGCTCGACCAGCTACGACAACGGGAAGGCGTACGTCACCGCGCCGACCGGCTACAACGTCTGGGGAGACGAGGTCGGGGTCAACGTCACCATCCCGGCCGACCCGGCCAACGGCACCCTGGCCGGCACCTACAGCTTCGGCCGCGAGTACAGCCCGACCAACGGGCTGCTGAAGAAGTCGCTCTTCCCGGCCGGCGCCGGCCTGCCGGCGGAGACGGTCAACCACACCTACACCGCGCTGGACCTGCCCTCGGGAGTCGGCAGTTCGCTCGGCAACTACGTCGACTCCACCAGGTACAACGCGTTCGGGCAGGTGTCGCAGAGCAAGTTCGGCTTCGGCACCACCAACACCGCCTGGACGACCTACGTCTACGACGAACACAGCAAGCGCCTGGTCAACACGTACGTCGACCGCAACGGCACCGGCAACTCGCGGATGAACGACGTCGTCTACACGCACAACGCGGCCGGCAAGGTCACCAAGGTCACCGACGCCCGCAACTCCGGGGCACAGCGGGAGACCCAGTGCTTCCGCTACGACCTGCTCGGCCGGCTCAGCACCGCGTGGACCGCGACCGACGCCTGTGCGGTCGACCTCGCGGGCGGCGGCAGCAACGCCACCGTCGGCGGGATCACCCCGTACTGGACGAGCTGGACGTACAACGACGTCGGTGACCGGACCGAGGAGGTCCAACACGGGCTGCCCGGCGGCAGCGGCGACACCACCACGACGTACAGCTACCCGGCGGCCGGCGGGACCCAGCCGCACGCCGTACGCGCCGAGCAGACCAGCGGACCGGGCGGCACCACCACCCGGAGCTTCCAGTACGACGCCCTGGGCAACACCACCACCCGGACCACTCCGGAGCGCGGTACCCAGACCCTCGACTGGAACACCGACGGCCGGCTCATCCGGGTCCGCAGCGGTTCGAGCACCGAGGCCAGCTACGTCTACGCCGCCGACGGCGAGCTGCTGCTCCAGCGCAACCTGAAGGAGAAGAACGCCGTCCTCTACCTGCCGGGCCAGGAGCTGACCCTCGACACGGCCAGCGGCACGGTCAGCGGTCGGCGCTACTACGGCGGCCCGGACGGCACCACCTGTGTCCGTAGCGGCACGACCGCCGGGGCGTACAGCTACCTGATCAACGACCGGTTGGGTACCGCCACGCTGACCCTGGACAACAACGGCACCAACCCGAGGTGGCGGGCGTTCACCCCGTACGGCGCACCGCGCGGGACGGCACCGACCAGTTGGCCCAACAGCCGAGGCTTCCTCGGCAAGCCCACCGACTCCGCGACCGGACTGACCGTGCTCGGTGCCCGGCACTACGATCCGGCGGCGGGGCGGTTCGTCAGCGTCGACCCGCTGCTGAACACGGAGGACCCGAACCAGATCGGCGGATACACGTACGCGGGCGATGATCCGGTGAACCGGTCCGATCCCGGTGGCACGAACGCGTACGACAGCCAGACGCCGTGTGCCAAGTACAACTGCGGTCCGAAGAACATCGACAAGTCGCCGGACGCCACCGAGAACGCCACCAACAACGCCCGCAACGGATGGAAGGCTCCGCCGCGTCCGCCGAAGAAGAGCGGTGGCGGTGGTAACGACGACAAGGGCTCGAAGCCGAAGAAGAAGAAGTGCAACTTCCTCTGCAAGGCGAAGAAGGGCTGGGACGCGAGCGTCCGTTGGGCGAAGAGTCCGGAGGGCATCGGAGTGCTCGCCGGGATCGCCGTCGGCGTGACCTGTTCGGCCTTCACCATGGGGGTCGGTACGCTGGCCTGCGGTGCCCTGGCGGGTGCGGTGACCGGTGGGCTCACCTCATATCTCAAGGGCGACAGCCTGGGCAAGGTCGCTCTCAACGCCGGGGTCGGCGCCGTGCTCGGCGCGATCGGTGCCGGTGTCGGCAGCGTGGTGACCGCCGGGTTGAGCGGTGGGATCAGCGCGGCCGGTGCGAACGGGGTCCGCGCGGCCTTCAAACCGAGCGCGATCGGTGCCGGTGTCAAGGGTGCCGGTCGGGCCGTGAAGGCGGACGCGCGGGGCCTGTTCGCCTTCAACCCGCTGAGGCCGTCCAACTACAAGAGCGCGGCGATCGCACACAAGGCGTTGACGAGTCGGTTCAACAACTCCAAAGCCAGGGCGGGCCGGGTGGCGGTCGGCCGCAACATCTACAAGGAGCTGTACAAACCCAGTCCGACGAAGATCGCGGTCAGCGGAGTCACCGGCGGCTGGACCCCGTCGAGCATCGACGACCTGCAAAACTTCACGAGATGGAGCGCCAACAACTTCATCCAGGGCGTGGGCACCTCGTTCGCCCCCTAGTCGTAGGCTGGAACGGATGTTGACGCGGGCCAGGGCACTGCTTGCCGCGACCGTCATCTACCTGGTCGGGCTGGTCGTCTGCGGGACGCTCCTCGGCGTACGGAACCTGTACGCCGGGGAGCCGCCCCTCGCCTCCGGCGAGCGGCTGGCCGGGACGGTGAGCGTCGGCGAGTGCGTCCGGATCGGCCCGGTCAGCACGTACGGCTTCGGCTACTGGTGGGACTGCGAGGTCACCGTCACGCTGCCGGACGGGCGGCAGACCAGCACGACCGTACGCCGGTCGACCGTCACCCCGGAGGACCGGGACCGGCCGGTGCAGCTCGTCGGACGCTGCGACGGCGCAGAGTTGGAGCGGTGCGCGTTCACCCGGAACGGCAATCTGTTCCTCGGCATCCTGCACTGGTTGGCCGCCCTGCTGGTGGCGGTGCTCGCGGCCGTCGTCGCCGTGGCCGGCGGGTCCGCCCTGCTGGTCGCGCTCTTGGGGCCGGATCTCGTCGAACGGTGGTTCGGCCGCTGGTCCCGCCGGCCGGCCGCGGCCGGACCTGTGCCGGTGCGCGGCGCACCGGCGGAACTGCCGGCGGGGACCGGTGTGTTGCGGATCGGGTTCGGATATCCGGAGCGGCTCGCGCCGATGTACGAGCAGTCCCGCCCACGGCTGCGGATCAACGGCGAGGAGGTCACCGCTGCCGACTGGTCGGCCCTGACCTGCCCGCTGACTCCGGGACCGCACCGCCTCCGGGTCAGCACCGTGCTGGACGGTGGGATGGAGATCGGGGCCGTCCGGCAGACGGTGCGGGTCTCGGACGGCGTCGAGACGGTTGTCGGGTACGAGGCCCCGGACGGACTGGTCGCACCGGGCGTGCTGCGTACCGCTCCCGGCGGGGAGTCCGCGCAGGACGAGCCGGAGGGTCGACCGGGCACGATTTTCCAGGTGTCGTTCGGCCGCCTGCTGCTGGCGGTGGTGCCGCTGAACCTCGTGCTGCTCTGCCTGCTGGCGGAGTTCCTCTGAAAGCGGCCGGGCCCCCCGGGCATCCGGCCGTACCTTCGCGGTGCAGCGCGGTCACGGGGTGGTCCTCCCGGCCCGCGACCGGACCGGACGAACCACCCCGCGGTGTCCGTGCCGTGCTCAACTTCCGTTCGAGGCTCCCGCGACGACCGCGATGAGGACGAACCAGAGCACGGTGAGTGCGGTGAAGACGATGCCGAGCCAGAAGCCCGCCTTCGCGAGTCCGCTGCCCTGCTCGCCGGTCTGCTGGATCTGTCGCTTGGCGACGACGCCGAAGACGATGCCCAGTGGTGCGAAGATGAAGGCGAAGACCAGGGAGAGGATCGCCATCACATTGGTGCCGCGAACCGCCCCGTCGGCCTGCCCGGCCGCCCCGCCCGTGGTTTGCGCTGCCATCTTTCCTCCTCGATGTGGCTGTCCACAGCAGACTTACCCAGACCGGCCCCTTCGATAACACTCGACGGCGGGCGGAGTGCGGTCGGAATTCTGGCCGGCGCGGGTCGTGGGCCGGTCGGACCCGCAGGCGGCCCGGCCGGCGGCAGCCGGCGGGGCCGTACCACCGATCCGTCGTCAGCCCTCGGCGGCGGCGTCGACCGGGGCGAAGCGCACCCCGTCCGCCGGGTCGACCTCGACCAGTTCGCCGTCCCGCAGCACGTACGCGACGTCGTGCCGGATCCTGGCGTGGAACTCCGCCCACTGGGCGTCGCCCCAGTCGCCGGGATCCGCCGGGTCGATCTCGTGGTACTCCGGGTGCACCGCGTGCCGGACCACGTAGACGACGTTCTCCCGCACCTCCAGCCGCCACCGGTCGTCCGGTTCCTCGCCCTCGGCCTCGATCACGCCGTCGACCACGTGGTCGAAGGTGAACTCCGCGAACTCCTCGGGATAGACCCGTCCGGGGATCGGGGCGGCGAGTTCCCCGGCGAGGGTCGCGCCCGGCCTGAGGAACGTGTCGATCAGGTACGCCATCCAGCGCTCGGCGTCGTAGAACTTCTCCTCCTCGTCCCAGCCGAGCGCGGAACCGTCCCCGGACGGCACCCACTGGCACCACAGACCGGGCTGCCCGGTCGGCGGCTCGCTGCCGTCGAGCACGTCCGGCTCGATGTCCTGCCCCGCGTGGCCGCCGCCGTCGACGAAGTACGGCCCCCTGGTCCGGTGCATGTGCCGGACCTCGGCGAACCGGGTCAGGTAGCGGAGTTCGGCCGCGTTGAGCGGTGGTGCGATGTGGACCTGGCCGCTGAACCTCGTCTCGTAACCCATGCCGGGTGTTCTACCCCAGGGGTCCGACCTCCGCCTCGATCGCCGCCCGCAGTTCGGGACCGGCGACCACCGCGCGGGCCGCCTCCATCGCCGGGGCGAGGAAGATGTCCGGCCCCGGCTCGCCGACGGCCTCCCGCAGCGCCGCCAGCGCCGCCCGGCCGGCCGGGGACGGGGTGAGCGGGGCCCGCAGTTGCAGGCCGCGTACCCCGGCGATCAGTTCCACCGCGAGCAGGCTGGTCAGGTTCTCCAGTACCGTACGCAGCTTCTTGGTCGCCGCCCAGCCCATCGAGACGTGGTCCTCCTGCATGCCGCTGGTCGGCAGCGAGTCGACCGAGGCGGGCGCGGCGAGCCGCCGGTTCTCCGCGACGATGCCGGCGGCGGTGTACTGGGCGATCATCAGCCCGGAGTTGACCCCGGCGTCGGGGGAGAGGAACGCCGGCAGTTCCCGGGACCGGGTGACGTCGAGCAGCCGGTCGACCCGGCGTTCGGCGATCGCCCCGACCTCGGCGGCGGCGATGGCCAGGAAGTCGGCGGCGAAGCCGAGCGGGGCGCCGTGGAAGTTGCCGGTCGACTCGACCCGGCCGTCCGGCAGGACCACGGGATTGTCCACCACCGCGAGGAGTTCCCGGCCGGCGACCTGGTCGACGAAGGCGAGGGTGTCCCGGGCCGCCCCGGCGACCTGCGGGGCGCAGCGCATCGAGTACGCGTCCTGCACGGCGTGCGACAGGTCGTCCCGGTGCGAGTCCATGATGGACGATCCCTGGAGCAGCCGGTGGATGTTGGCCGCCGAGAGCGCCTGCCCCGGATGCGGGCGGATGGCGTGCAGTTCCGGCAGGAACGGGCGCTCCGAGCCGAGCATCGCCTCGATGGCCAGGGCCGCCGTCACGTCCGCCATGGTGAAGAGGTGGCCGGCGTCGGCGACCGCCAGCAGCAGCATCCCGAGCATTCCGTCGGTGCCGTTGACCAGCGCCAGCCCCTCCTTGGCGGCGAGCGTCACCGGGCGCAGCCCGGCGGCACGCAGCGCCACCGCCGCGTCCTGCCGGCTGCCGTCCGGGCCGACCACCCAGCCCTCGCCGAGCAGCACCAGCGCGCAGTGTGCCAGCGGGGCGAGGTCGCCGGACGCGCCGAGCGAGCCGTGTTCCGGCACCCACGGGGTGATGTCGGCGTTGAGCAGGTCGGCGAGCGCCCCAGCCAGCTCGGGGCGTACCCCGGAGTGCCCGAGGGCCAGCGAGCGGATCCGGAGCAGCATCATCGCCCGGACCACCTCGCGGGGCATCGGGGCGCCCACCCCGGCGGCGTGCGAGCGGATCAGCGCGTGCTGCAACTCGGCCCGCCGATCCGGCGCGACGAAGGTGTTGGCGAGCGCCCCGAAGCCGGTCGAGACGCCGTAGACCGGACGGCCGGTCTGCTCGATCCGGTCCACGATCGCCCGGCTGGCCGCCATCGCGTCCAGTGTGGAGGGATCGAGGACGACGGTGGCGGTGCCCCGGGCCACCGCCAGCACGTCGGCCGGGGATATTCCGGTGGGCTGGACGGTGACGACGGGTCGGGTCACGGTTGACATTGCGGTACTCCGTTGTGCAGGACCTGGCTGATCAGTGGAACACCGGGCCGGTAGGCCAGGTGCAGATAGGAGGGCGCGTCGAGGATGCTCAGGTCGGCCGGTACGCCCGGCCGGAGCACCCCGGCGTCCGCGCGACGCAGTGCCCGCGCGCCACCGGCGGTGGCCGCCCAGACCGCCTCCGCCGGGGTCATGCCCATCTCCCGGACCGCGAGCGCGACGCAGAACGGCATCGACGAGGTGTACGACGAACCCGGGTTGCAGTCCGTCGCCAGCGCCACGGTCACCCCCGCGTCGAGCAGCCGCCGGGCGTCCGGGTACGGCGACCGGGTGGAGAACTCGGCACCGGGCAACAGCGTCGCCACCGTCTCCGACATCGCCAGCATGTCCACGTCCACATCGGACAGGTGCGTGCAGTGGTCGACACTGGCCGCGCCGAGTTCCACCCCGAGCTGCACCCCCGGCCCGGGACCGAGCTGGTTGGCGTGCACCCGCACCCCCAGCCCGGCGGCCTGCCCGACGGTGAGGATCGCCCGCGCGTGGTCGGCGTCGAAGGCACCCCGCTCGCAGAAGACGTCGACCCACTTCGCGTACGGCAGCGCGGCCCGGAGCATCGGCCCGCAGACCAGTCCGACGTAGTCGTCGGGGCGGTCGGCGTACTCCGGCGGCACCACGTGCGCGCCGAGGAACGTCGTCTCGGCGGTGAACTCGGCGGCGATCCGCAGCGAGCGGGCCTCGTCGGCGACGGTGAGGCCGTACCCGCTCTTGATCTCGATCGTGGTGGTGCCCTGCCGGACCGCCTCGGCGCGCAGCCGCCCGACGGTCTCCCGGAGCCGATCGTCGTCGGCGGCCCGGGTGGCGGCGACGGTGGTCCGGATGCCACCTCCGGTGTACGGCTCGCCGGCCATCCGGGCGGCGAACTCGGCGGCCCGGTCCCCGGCGAAGACCAGGTGGGCGTGGCTGTCCACGAAGCCGGGCAGCACCGCCCGGCCGCCGGCGTCGATCCGGTGGTCGGCGGCCGGGGCGTAGCGGGCCGGGCCGATCCAGGCCACCTCGCCCTCCTCGACCAGCAGCGCCGCCTTGCGGCGGATGCCGAGCGGCCCGCCCTCGCCGATCCCGGTGTTGGTGACCAGCTCCCCGATGTTGTCGATCAGCAGGTTCACGACGCCACCGCCCGGCCTGCCGCGGCGCGTTCGCCGACAGTGTCGGCCCGCCGGTTCACGACGTCACCGCCGCGATCGCCGCCGACAGCTCGGCCGGCACGTCGAGCCGGACGTGCCGACCCTCCCGGACAACCGGCCGGCCGTCGGTCAGCACGTCGGTCACGTCGGCCGCACCGGCCGTGAAGAAGACCCCGACCGGCGGCACCCCGGCGGTCCGGGCACTGTCCAGCCGGACGGTGACCAGGTCGGCCCGGTCCCCGGGCTCCAGCCGGCCGGCGTCCGGCCAACCCAGCGCGGCGTGTCCGACCTCCGTCGCGGCGCGCAACAGCTCGACCGGGGTGAAGTGGCCCCGGGCCAGGGTCGCCAGCCGCAGGTTCAGCTCCACCGCCCGGGCCTCCTCGAAGAGATCCAGCACGGCGTGGCTGTCGCTGCCGAGGCTGATCTCGACGCCCTCGTCGGCGAGCCTCCGGAACGGACCCACCCCGTCGGCCAGTTCCCGCTCGGTGGTCGGGCAGGCGCAGACCCCGGTGCCGCTGGACCCGAGCACCTCGACGTCCAGCCCGGTCAGGTGGGTGGCGTGCACCGCCGTGGTGGCCGGGCCGAGCACGCCGGCCTCGGCCAGCAACGCGGTCGGGGACTTCCCGTGGTACGCCAGGCACGCCTCGTTCTCGGCCGGCTGCTCCGACAGGTGTACGTGCAGCGGGGCGGCCCGCTCCCGGGCCCAGCCGGCCACCTCGGCGAACTGGTCGGCCGGTACCGCCCGAACGGAGTGGATCGCCGCACCGACCCGGGCGTGCGTACCGGCCGGGGTGAACGCGGCGGCCCGCCCGGCCCAGCGCGCCGCGTCCCCGTCGCCGAACCGCAGTTGCGGTCCGGTCAGCGGCTGACCGTCCACCGTGGCGGTCAGATAGCAGGTGTCCAGCAGGGTGAGCCGGATCCCGGCCTCGGCGGCGGCCTCGACCAGCGCCGCGCTCATCACGTTCGGGTCGGCGTACCGGACGCCGCCCGGGGCGTGGTGCAGATAGTGGAACTCGCCGACGCAGGTGATGCCGGCGAGCGCCATCTCGGCGTACGCGGCCCGGGCCAGCGCGAGGTAGTGCTCCGGGTCGAGCCGGTCGGCCACCGCGTACATCGTGTCGCGCCAGGCCCAGAAGTCGCCCCGGCCGCCGTGGCCGCGCCCGCGCAGCGCCCGGTGGAAGGCGTGCGAGTGCGCGTTGGCCAGCCCCGGCATGGTCAACCCGGGCAGCCGCCGCGCGTCCGTAGGCGGCACCGGCACCCCGGGCGTGACCGTGCCGAACCGGCCGTCGACCACCTCGATCAGCACGTCGGCGTCGGGCGCGGGGCGGTCCGGCAGCCAGGCGTACTCGGCGTGGTAGCGCGCCGGGTCGGTGCCGGTCATCCGGCGGCCAGGTGGGCGAGCAGGTCGGCCAGCCGGCGTACGCCCTCGGCGCAGTCGTCGTCGGTGGCCGCCTCGGCGGGGGAGTGCGACACCCCGGTCGGGTTCCGCACGAAGAGCATCGCGGTCGGCACGTGCTCGGCCAGGATCCCGGCGTCGTGCCCGGCGGCGGTCGGCAGCACCGGTACGCCCTCGGCGAGCACCTCGCGGAACGCCTTGACCAGTCCACCGTCGAACTCGACCGGCGGGCTGAGCGACTCCCGGGTGACCGTCAGGCTCGTACCGTCCCGGGTGGCCCGGTCGGCGGCCTTGGCGCGTACCCCCTCGACCAGCGCCTCCAGGGTGCCGGCGTCGGCGGCCCGGGCGTCCAGCCAGCCGCGCACCCGGGCCGGGATCGCGTTGGTGGCGTTCGGCGCCACCTCGACCCGGCCGATCGTCGCGTGCGCGCCGCGCAGCCGGGCCTCCTTGTTGGCGGCCAGCACCGTGAAGGCGTAGGTCAGCATCGGGTCACGCCGGTCCGCCATCCGGGTCGTGCCGGCGTGGTTGGCCTCGCCGGCGAAGTCGAGCCGCCAGCGGCCGTGCGGCCAGATCCCGCTGGCCACCCCGACCGGCGCGCCGAGGTCGACCAGGGCCCGGCCCTGTTCGACGTGCAGCTCGACGAAGACGCCGATCCGGCCCAGCAGCTCCGGCCGGGCCCCCGCCGGCCGGCCGCCCATCGCCTCGGCCAGGGTGACGCCGTCGGAGTCGGCCAGCGCCGCCGCCCGCTCCGGGTCCAGCGCGCCGGTGAGCAGCCGGGAGCCGAGACAGGGTACGCCGAACCGCGAGCCCTCCTCCTCGACGAACGCCACCACCCCGACCGGCCGGCGGAACTGGCGACCCTCCTGTCGGAGTGCCCGTACCGCCAGCAGGGCGCTGACGATGCCGAGCGGGCCGTCGTAGCCGCCGCCGTACGGGACGGAGTCGAAGTGGCTGCCGAGCAGGACGGCGTCGCCCCGCTCGGGCGGCGGCCCGTACCAGGCGATCAGGTTGCCGTTGCCGTCCGCCTCGATCGCGTGCGCCCCGTCGGCCTCCGCGACGCGCCGGAACCACCGCTCCAGCTCCCGTACCGGCTCCGTGAAGCCGTACCGGAGGTAGCCACCAGTACCCGGATCACGCCCGATCGGCGCGATCTCCGCCCAGAGCCGGCTGAAAGGCGGGGGCCCTTCTACAACAGAATCCGATAACAAGGGGCCCTTCCTTACACTTCGGCCGTGGGGATGCGGAGGTTGCCGCGGGTGGCGGCCGCGACCGCCTCCGGATAGCCGGCGTCGACGTGCCGGAGTACGCCCATCGCCGGGTCGTTGCTCAACACCCGTTCGATCTTCTGCCCGGCCAGCGGGCTGCCGTCGGCGACGCAGACCTGGCCGGCGTGGATGGAGCGGCCGATGCCGACCCCGCCGCCGTGGTGGATGCTCACCCAGGAGGCGCCGCTGGCGGTGTTGACGAGTGCGTTCAGCAGCGGCCAGTCGGCGATCGCGTCGGAGCCGTCGGCCATCGCCTCGGTCTCCCGGTAGGGGGAGGCGACCGAGCCGGCGTCCAGGTGGTCCCGGCCGATCACCACCGGGGCGGTCAGCTCGCCGCTGGCGACCATGTCGTTGAAGCGGACGCCGGCCAGATGCCGTTCACCGTGGCCGAGCCAGCAGATCCGGGCCGGCAGACCCTGGAAGGCGACCCGCTCGCCGGCCAGCCGGATCCACCGGGCCAGCGGTTCGTTCTCGGGGAAGAGGTCGAGCACCGCCCGGTCGGTGGCGGCGATGTCGGCCGGGTCGCCGCTGAGCGCCGCCCAGCGGAACGGTCCCTTGCCCTCGCTGAAGAGCGGCCGGATGTACGCCGGCACGAAGCCGGGGAAGGCGAACGCCCGATCGTACCCGCCGAGCTGCGCCTCGCCCCGGATCGAGTTGCCGTAGTCGAAGACCTCGGCACCGTTGTCGGAGAAGCCGACCATCGCGGCGACGTGCTTCACCATGGCCGCCCGGGCCCGCTCGGTGTACTCGGCCGGCTTCACCCGGGCCAGCTCGGCGGCGTCGGCCAGCTCCACCCCGTCCGGGACGTACGAGAGCGGGTCGTGCGCGCTGGTCTGGTCGGTGACGACGTCGATCTCGACGCCCCGGCGGAGCAGCTCGGGGAAGACGGTCGCGGCGTTGCCGACCACCCCGACCGAGAGCGCCCGCCGCTCCCGCTTGGCGGCGAGCACCTGGTCGACCGCGTCGTCGAGCGAGTCGGCGACCGTGTCGAGATAGCGGGTGGCGACCCGGCGGGCCAACCGCTCCGGGTCGACGTCGACGACCAGGCAGGCGCCGCCGTTCATGGTGACCGCGAGCGGCTGCGCCCCGCCCATCCCGCCGCAGCCGGCGGTCAGGGTCAGGGTGCCGGCCAGCGAGCCGCCGAACCGTTTGGTCGCCACGGCGGCGAAGGTCTCGTAGGTGCCCTGGAGGATGCCCTGGGTGCCGATGTAGATCCACGAGCCGGCGGTCATCTGGCCGTACATGGTCAGGCCGAGCTGTTCGAGGCGGCGGAACTCCGGCCAGTTGGCCCAGTCGCCGACCAGGTTCGAGTTGGCGATGAGCACCCGGGGCGCCCACTCGTGGGTCCGGAGCACCCCGACCGGCCGGCCCGACTGCACCAGCATGGTCTCGTCGTCGGCGAGCGTGCCGAGTGTGCGGACCAGCGCGTGGTACGACGGCCAGTCCCGGGCCGCCCGGCCGGTCCCGCCGTAGACGACGAGGTCGTCGGGGCGTTCGGCGACCTCCGGGTCGAGGTTGTTCATCAACATCCGCAGCGCCGCCTCCTGCGGCCACCCGACGGCGGTCCGGGTGGTGCCGCGGGCGGCGCGGATCGGCTCGGGCATGGCAACTCCTCCTGCGGTGGGAACGGTTCGATGCTGCTGTGCGGTGCGGGGCGGTGGGAACGGATCGGTGAACTGTCGAGGGCTATCCGACGAACAACTGGCGGCGGGCGGCGGACTGTTCGAACTCCTCCAGCCGGCGCTGGGCGTCGGCCGGTGCGGCGTCGCAGATCGCCTGGAGCAGCACCATCGACAGCGCCATCGGGGCGGTGTGCAGGTCGAAGACGAGTTGGGCGCCGACCGCGGCCGGCAGCACGATGTCGGCGTACTCGGCGGCCGGGCTGACCGCCGAGTCGGTGATCACCACCACCGACATCCCGGCCGCGCGGGCCTCCCGGAGCGCGTCCAGCGACTCCCGGGGGTAGCGGGGCAGCACGATGCCGAGCAGGGCGCCCGCCCCGGCCGCCCGGGCCTGCTCCAGCCGGTCGGTGAGCAGCGTCCCGCCGGAGTCCAGGACCCGTACGTCCGGATGCACCTTCGCCGCGAAGTACGCGAAGTATCCGGCGAGCGGGGCGGCGGCGCGCAGCCCGAGTACGACCAGCGGTCGGCTGCCGGCCAGCAGCGTACCGGCGGCGGTCACCGCGTCCCGGTCGGCGAGCTGCTCGGCGAGCCGGTCCAGGTTGTCGGCCTCGGCGCGGATCGCCCGCTGCGCCTCGTTGCCGGCGGGTACCCCGAGGTCGGGTCGGCCGGCACCGGCGGTGGTGATCTCCCGGAGCCGGCGGCGCAGCGCCGGATAGCCGTCGTAGCCCAGCGCGATGGCGAACCGGGTCACCGAGGGCTGGCTGACCTTGGCCAGCTCGGCGACCTCGGCCGCGGAGAGGTAGGCGGCGGAGGCGGCGTGCTGGACCAGGCTGTGCGCGATCCGGCGCTGGGTAGGCGTGAGCCGGACGCCCTGGAACAGGTCGAGCACGCGGTCCGTCGGCGGCGCCGCGATGACAGCACTGTCATTCACAAGAAGACTCTATGCATAAAATAATTCAGAGGGCAATGGCGCACCTCGAACGTGGTAAAACCTTCCGGGTGGACGGTACGAATTTCCGGCGTGCGATCGCCCGCACCCGCCTCGCCCCCGTTGCGGCGTTCCCCAAGCGGCTCATGCGGGTGGCCCGACACGACGCCCGGGTGATCAGCGTCTCGGCGAAGTGGCTGCTCACCTCCCGCGAGCACCACAACTACACCTACGACCTGACCAAACTCAGCCGGGAACACCTCGCCTGGTTCGTCAGCGTGACCTGCGACGTACCGGTCAAGCAGGTGCGGGCGTACCTCACCGAGATCGAACAGGACGAGCCGCTGCGGCAGCACATCGAGCAGGCCACCGCCGCCGCGGACCGGCGCGGCCTGGCCGACCGGCGCGTCCGGTACGCCCGCCGGATCGGCTGGTACGCGATCGTGCGGTCCACCCGACCCAAGCACATCGTCGAGACCGGGGTCGACAAGGGACTCGGCACCTGCGTACTCGCCTCGGCCCTGCTGCGCAACGCCGCCGACGGCGAGCCCGGCCGGGTCACCTCGCTGGACATCAACCCGGAGGCCGGTTACCTGGCCAAGGCCGAGCCGTGGGCCAGCGTGGTCGACCTGGTGATCGGCGACTCGCTCGCCTCGATCAAGGCCCTGGACCGCCCGGTCGACCTCTTCCTGCACGACAGCAACCACAGCACCGGGCACGAACGCCGGGAGTTCCAGGCCGTATCCCCGAAGCTGGCCCCCGGGGCCCGGCTGCTCACCGACAACGTCACGGTGACCAACGTGCTCGCCGAGCACGCCGAGAAGACCGGCCGCCGGTTCCTCGCCTACCGGGAGACCCCGGCCCAGCACTGGTACCCGGGCGACGGCATCGGCATCGCCTGGTAGCCGGCGGGCTGCGCACTCCGGGCGCGACGGCCCGAAACACCGACCATCGCGAGCGCTGTGGCAGGGTGAAGGCCATGCGGCTGGTCTCCCTGCACACGTACCCGGTCAAGGGCTGCTACCGGCTCGACCTCGACGCGGCCCGGGTCGAGCCGTGGGGCCTGGCCGGCGACCGGCGCTGGATGATCGTGGGCGACGACGGCATCGCCGTCACCCAGCGCCAGGTGACGGGCCTGGTGGCCATCCGCCCGGAACTCCGCCCCGGCGGCCTGGTGCTGCGTGCCGCCGGCCGGGCCGCGCTGGAGGTCGCCGAGCCGACCGACGGCGAGCCGATCGTGGTACGCGTCTTCTCGAACCTGCCGGCCGCGCCGGCCCGGCGGGCGGACCCGGCGGCCGACGACTGGCTCTCCCGGCTGCTCGACCGCAAGGTCCGGCTGGTCTGGCTGGGCGATCCGACGGTACGCCCGATCCCGGACGCCGACCTGGTCGACCCGGCCGACCGGGTCAGCTTCGCCGACGGCTATCCGCTGCTGCTGGCGAACCGCGCCTCGCTGGACGCACTCAACGAGTCCCTGCTCGAATCCGGCAACGCCGAGGCGCCGCTGCCGATGAACCGGTTCCGTCCCAACGTGGTGGTCGGCGGCGCCGATCCGTGGGCCGAGGACGGCTGGACCGGCCGCCGGCTGCGGATCGGCCAGGTGACGTTCCTGGTGGCCAAGCCCTGCGGCCGCTGCCTGGTCACCACCACCGACCAGGAGACCGGGGTACGCGGCCGGGAGCCGCTGCGCACCCTGGCGAAGTACCGCCGGATCAACCGGCAGTTGGTCTTCGGCCAGAACCTGGTGCCGGTGCCGGTGCCGGTGCCGGTGCCGGTGCCGGCGTCGGCGTCGGCGCCCGGTCCGGATGGTCTGGTGGGCACGCTGACCGTCGGCGACCCGGTGGAACTGGCGGGCTGACTCCGGCAGCCATCGGCACCGGTCGAACACCCTGGTCCGGGCCTTGCGAAAGGCGCGGCGGCTAGGGCAACATGCCCCGGATGATCGAGCCGGAGCTTCCCGACGATCCGAACGGTACGGACCGGACCGCTGCCGGCCCCGCCGGAGATGCCGGAGGTGCCGGAACCGCCGGCGGTGCCGTGCCGCCCGGCGGCGATTCCGCCCCGATCGGTCGGCCGGTCCGGCGAAGGGTGTCGCGGCGCTGGCTGGCCGGCGGGTCCGCCGCGGTGCTCGCCGCCGTCCTCGGGCTGGTGCTCGTCTGGCAGTTCTCCGACTCGGCCGCCTGCGCCGCCGCGCTGGCCGCGCCGCCGCTGGACCGTGCCGCGCCCCCGTCCGGCTCGACGGTCTACAAGGGGAAGGCGTCGCACTACGACGGGGGAGGCTCGGGCGGCAACTGCTCGCTGCCCGGTCCGCCCGCCAACCGGCTCTACGCGGCGCTCGGCTCCAGCCAGTACGCCGGCTCGGCCGCCTGCGGCAGCTTCCTCGACGTGACCGGTCCGAAGGGCACCGTCCGGGTGATGGTGCTGGACCGCTGCGGGGGCTGCACCAACAACAAGATCGACCTGTCCAAGCAGGCGTTCGCGAAGATCGCCGACCTTTCCGAGGGCATCATCTCGGTGCGTTACCGGGCGGCGGTCGACCCGCCGCTGCCCGGCCCGCTCACCTTCCGGCTCAAGAGCGGCGCGTCGCAGTACTGGTTCGCCGTGCAGGTGGGCAACCACGGGAACCCGGTGAGGTCGGTCGCGGTGAAGCGCGCCGGTTCGAGTTGGCGGGCGGCGAAGCGTGGCTCCGACAACTACTGGGTGATCGACGGCGGAATGGGCCCGGGGCCGTACTCGATCCGGGTGGTCGACGTCTACGGCCACGAGGCGGTCGGCACCGGAGTCCGGCTGGCGCCCCGACAGGTGCAGCGCAGCACGGTACGGATGTACCCGGCCACCCGGGCGGCCCCGTCGACCTCACCCGCCCCCGGCCCCAGCGCCACCCCGGTCCCGACCGCCGCGCCGACGCCCGCCCCGAGTACGCCGACCGGTGCCGACCCGGCCGGACAGCCGGTGGCCGGCGCTGCCGGCGGCCCGGTGCCGGTCGGCTGCGGCTGACCCGACACCCGGCGACGACGTCACCGACGCGTCCCGCGTCCCGGACACCCGGGTGGGCCACGGTCAGGCCAGCGGCAGCCACATCTGGATCTCGTCGCGGTCGTCGCCCGGCCCGACCCGGAGGGCCCCGGGCAGCCGGCCGACCTCCCGGTAGCCGAGCCGCCGGTAGAACTCCTCCACGCCCCGGCCGTCCCGGACGGTCAGGTGCAGCGCCTCCCAGCCCGCGTTCCGGGCCACCTGCTCGGCCTCGCGCAGCAGGGCCTGGCCGTAGCCGTACCCCTGGTGGTCGGGATGCACCATCACCCGCTTCAGCACGCACCAGTGCGACTTGAGGTGGAACCGGTTGTCGGTGAGGAAGAGCAGCGCGACCAACTCCTCGCCCCGGTAGCCGGCGAGCAGTTGGTCCGGTCCCTCGGTCGCCGCCCCGAGGGTGGCCAGCGCGATCGGCCGGACGTCGTCCTCGGAGACCGGGCCGACGAAGCCGACGGCGCCGCCAGCGTTGGTCACCGCCGTCCACAGTCGGACGATCTCGTCGCGCAGCTCGGGGGTCGGCGGCGGATCGAGTACGAAACGGATGCCCACGCGGCCATCCTCGCCGGCCCGCCGGGAGGCTCCGCCGGCCCGCGCGCCGGGCGTGACGGTGCTAACAAGTGCGGGAGAGGGGAGTCGAACCCCTACGCCCGAAGGCACAGGAACCTAAATCCTGCGTGGCTGCCATTACACCACTCCCGCTCGCGCTCAAAGTCTAGACCGCTGGCGGGCTCAGTCCAGGCCGAGGTCCCGACGGAGTTTGGCGACGTGCCCGGTGGCCTTGACGTTGTAGAGCGCCCGCTCGATCCGGCCCTCCTCGTCGATGACGAAGGTCGACCGGATCACTCCGGTGATCGTCCGCCCGTAGGACTGCTTCTCGCCGTACGCCCCGTACGCGACGAGCACCTCCTTGTCCCGGTCGGAGACCAGCGGGAAGGTGATGGCGTCCCGCTCGCGGAACTTCGCCAGCGCGGCGGGGGAGTCCGGTGAGATGCCCACCACCTCGTAGCCGGCGGCCTGGAGGGAGGCGAGCGAGTCCCGGAAGTCACAGGCCTGCTTGGTGCAGCCCGGCGTCATCGCCTTCGGGTAGGCGTAGAGCACCACCTTGCGGCCACGCAGTTCCTTGAGCGAGAGCGTCTCTCCGGTGTCGGTGGGCAGCGCGAAGTCGGGCGCGGCGTCCCCGGGGGCGAGGCGGATCGGCGAGGTCATGGCCACGACCCTATCGCCAGGTGGACCGGAGATTGCGGTTGGTGTACAGCTCTTGCAAGATATTGGCAATAGCGAAGCCCGAGTCCTACGCTGGGCCGGCCGGTGGGGCGGATTCCGCGCCGGCACCTGGGAGGTGGCGTGGACAGCCTGGCAATGCACATCTCGAACGGGATCATCAACGGTCCCGTGGCGGCGGCGTTCGGGGCGCTGGCCCTGGCGGCGCTCGCGCTCTGCGTCTTCCGTGCTCGGCAGGACCTGGACGACCGGCTCGCCCCGATGGCCGGGCTGGTCGCCGCGTTCATCTTCGCCGTCCAGATGCTCAACTTCCCGATCTTCACCGGCGCGGTCAGCGGCCACCTGCTCGGCGGGGCACTCGCCGCCGTCCTGGTCGGACCCTGGGTCGGGGCGCTCTGCGTGGCGGTGGTGCTGATCGTCCAGTCGCTGATCTTCGGCGACGGCGGGGTGGCGATGCTCGGCCTCAACATCACCAACATGGCGCTGATCGGTGTCGCGGTCGCGTACCTGCTGATCGCGCTCCTGCTGCGGATCCTCCCCCGTACCGTGACCGGACTGGCCGTGACCGCGTTCGTCGCCTCGGTGCTCAGCGTGCTGGTCGCCTCCCAGGGCTTCGTCCTGCAGTACTGGCTCGGCGGCACCACCGACGTCGGCAGCAGCCTCGGCGGGCTGGCCGGCACGATGGCCGGGGTGCACCTGCTGATCGGCGTCGGCGAGGGCCTGATCACCGCGACCACCGTGGTCACCGTGGCGAAGGTCCGGCCCGACCTGGTCTACGCGCTGCGCTCGCTGCGTCCGCTCCCGACCGCCGACCACCTGCCGCTGACCGGAGGTACCCGATGACGACCGGAGGTACCCGGATCTCGAAGCGCTCCGGCGCCTTCATCCTCGGCGGCCTGCTGGTCGCGCTGCTCCTCGCCGGGGTGGTCAGCAACTTCGCCTCCTCCCACCCGGACGGGCTGGACTCGTCGCTGCGCGAGGGCTGCACCTTCGACGCGGACGACAACATCACCGGCGGCAGTTGCCCGGCGCAGGAGGCCGAGGAACACGAGCTGGCCGACTCCCCGCTGGCCGACTACGGGGTCCGGGGCATCGACAACGCGTTCCTCTCCACCGGGCTCTCCGGGGCGCTCGGTGTGCTGATCACCTTCGCCGTCGGCGGTGGCCTCTTCTGGCTGACCCGGCGCCGCCCCACCGCCGGCCCGGCGGAGGATGTCGCCCCGCAAGCGGCCGCCGCTCGGACCGCCACCGACGGCACCGAGTAGGAGCGCCACAGATGGGAGCCGGGCACGCGCACGTGCTCTACCGGGAGCGGACGTCGGCGGTGCACCGACTGCCACCCGAGGTCAAGATCGTGGCGATGGTGGTCTTCACCCTCGCCGTCGTCGCGACCCCCCGGGAGGCGTTCTGGGCGTTCGGCGGCTATCTCGCGCTCGTACTCCTGGTCGCGGCGGTGTCCCGGGTCGGGTTGCGCTGGCTGGCCAGCCGGTCGCTGATCGAGCTGCCGTTCGTGGTGTTCGCGTTCGCGCTGCCGTTCCTCGGCACCGGGGAGCGGGTGAGCTGGCTGGGGCTGGACCTCTCCGTCGACGGGCTCTACGGCGGCTGGAACATCCTGGCCAAGGGCACTCTCGGGGTGCTCGCCTCGCTGCTGCTCGCCGGTACCACCACCATGCGGGACCTGATCCTCGGGCTGGACCGGCTGCACTGCCCGCAGATCCTCACCCAGATCGCCACCTTCATGCTCCGCTACCTGGACGTACTCGTCGGCGAGGCGCGGCGGATGCGGGTGGCCCGGATCTCCCGAGGCGACGATCCCCGGTTCCTGTGGCAGTTGCGCGGCTTCGGCGCGGGGGTGGGCGCACTCTTCCTGCGCGCCTTCGAGCGGGGCGAGCGGGTCTATCTGGCGATGGTCTCCCGGGGCTACCAGGGGCGGATGCCGGACGCCTGGCTCGGCGCGGGTGCGGCCACCACCCGGCACTGGCTGGTCGCGGCGACGGTGCCGATCGCCGCGACCGGCATCGCCGCCGCCGCGGTCGTGCTGGGATGATCGGGTACGTGCACAGCGCTCCCGCCGCCGACCCCCCGTCGCTGGACGTCCGCGGCGTGCGGTTCAGCTATCCCGACGGTCAGCTCGCGCTGCGCGGCGTCGACCTGACCGTCCCGCGCGGCGAGCGGATCGCCCTGCTCGGCCCGAACGGCGCCGGCAAGACCACCCTGGTGCTGCACCTGAACGGGATCCTCGGCGGTGGTGCCGGCACGGTCACCGTCGGCGGGCTGACCGTGGACCGGGATCGGGCCACCCTGGCCGAGATCCGCCGCCGGGTCGGCATCGTCTTCCAGGATCCCGACGACCAGCTCTTCCTGCCCACCGTCGCCGAGGACGTGGCGTTCGGCCCGGCGAACCTCGGCCTGCGCGGCGCCGAGCTGGCCGAGCGGGTGACCGAGGCGCTGGACGCGGTCGGGATGGCCGAGCACCGGGAGCGGGCGCCCCAACACCTCTCCTTCGGGCAGCGCCGCCGGGTGGCGGTCGCGACCGTACTGGCGATGCGCCCGGAGATCCTCGTCCTGGACGAGCCCTCCTCCAACCTCGACCCGGCCGCCCGCCGCGAGCTGGCCGGCATCCTGCGCCGGCTGCCGGTGACGCTGCTGATGGTCACCCACGACCTGCCGTACGCGCTGGAGCTGTGTGACCGGTCGGTGATCCTGGACACCGGTCGGATCGTCGCGGACGGGCCGACCGCCGAGATTCTCGCCGACGCGGAGCTGCTCGCCCGGCACCGCCTGGAGCTGCCGTACGGCTTCGACCCGGCGGTGGCCGCCCGGCAACTCGCCGCCAACGGCTAACCGCGGACCGCCGGCTCGTCGGCGGGGTACCGTCCGCCGCCGGGCGAGCCGGGCCCCCCGTCCGGAGCGGAAGGGCGGTCCTTCGCGGCGGAGCCGGACTGTCGTGCGGCGGGATCGGGCTGCTCCGCCGGCAGCGCCACGGACCAGCGCCGGGCCGGCCGCCGAGGGGCGCCCGAGCCGGCCGGTCCGACGCCGGACGAGCGGCCGGTGGCGCGTAGCCGGAGTATCCCGGCCGCCGCCAGCCCGCCGCCGACCGCGATCACCGTCGCGATCAGGACCCGGGCCCACACCGCCGGCCACGGCACCGGCACCACCGAGCGCACGAAGACGGCCGCGTTCGTCACCCCGGTGAAGAGCGCCAGACAGGTACCGGCCAGCGCCAGCGCGAAGTCGCCGGACGGTCGGCGGGTCAGCGCGTACGCCCCGGCGGCCAGCGCGCCGACGCCGGTCAGGGTGGGCCAGAGCTGCCCCGTGACGAGTCCGAGCAGCATCCCGCCGAACCCGGCGTCGGCACCCCGGGCCAGCGCGAAGCCCAGCGCCGCCGCCCCACCGACGACCGCGAGTACGGCCAGCGCGACGGTGACCCGGCGGCCCGGTCGGGAGTTGCGGGGCAGTACCCCGAGTGCCCCGATCGCCAGCGCACCGAGCAGGCCCACGCTCCACCAGGGGAGCGGATCGGGTGGCGGCAGCCAGTCGAGGGTGCCGCGTACCTCCATCGGGCGCAGCCCGTCGCGCAGCGGCACCACCCAGTCGCGGACCCGGTGCGGCCGGTCCGGGGCGGCGGTGACCTGGGGCGGTGGCGACTCCTCCAGCCAGCGGCTGCGCTGGTCGTGCCAGCGGACCACGGGCTCGGTGTCGATCCGTCGCCAGGACGGCGGCCGGGTCGGGTCGGTCCCGGCCGGCAGCGCGGTCTCCCCGGCGAGGGTCCGGTTCAGGTACGTCGCCGGGGAAGTGGTGTTCTCGTAGACGCCGTCGGGGCGGATCTCCAGGTACGGCTCCCCGGCGTAGCCCAGCACCTCGATCGTGCGACCGGTCCGGTTCTCCAGTTCGAGTCGGGCGCCGCCCTCCACCACCCGGACCCGCAGCCCCGGCAGCGCGGGAGTGACGGAGGTCACCTCGGCCCGGTAGTCGGTGCCGTCCGGGGTGTCGGCGGCGTGCGCGGCGGCCGGCGTCGCGGAGCCGAGTACGCCGACCAGACCGACCGCCAGGGCGATCCCGACGCGGGCCGGCGCGCGGAGGCGTCGGCAGCCGGGTCCGGTGCCGGTCACCCGCCGGCCGCCGCCACCGCCGCGCTGATCGCCTCGGCGCTGGCCTGCACCTGCTTGCCGTTGACAAGCACGGTCGGGGTGCCGGTCACCCCCGCCCGGGCAGCCTCGTCGGTCACGTGCTCGGTCCACTTCTCGAAGGTATTCTCCTGAACGCAGTTGCGGAAACTGTCCCCGGCCAGTCCGATGCTGGTCGCGACCTCGACGAGCTGTTCGTCACTGAGCCCGGCGCCGCCCTCGGGTGGCTGCCGGTCGAAGAGCGCCCTCGCGTACTCCCGGAACTTGCCGCTCTGCGCCGCGCATCCGGAGGCGGCGGAGGACCGGGTCGAGTACTCGGTGCTGGAGAAGCGGTTGAGGAAGGCCACCGGGTGGTAGGTGACCCGGACCTTGCCCTCGGCGACGAGCTGGTCGATCGTACCGCCGGCCTGCTGTTCGAAGGTGCGGCAGATCGGGCAGATGAAGTCCTCGTAGACGTCGACGTTGACCGGTCCGGAGCCGAGCACGATGCCGGTGCCCTCCGGGTTGGCTCCGCCCGGCGGGGTGAAGTCGCCCGAGTCCTGGCTGGCCGAGACGCCCCAGCCGATCAACCCGGCGATGACCAGCACGACGACCACGCCGACCGAGGTCCACAGGGTGCGCTTGCGGCGCCGTTCCCGGGCCATCTGCTCGCGTACGACCCGGGCGGGCCGGCGTTGCTCCTTGCGGTTCCGGTCACTCATCGTCGTTCTCCTCATCGCGGGTGTCCCGCCCCAACGCCGCGTCCACCGAGAGCGGGGTACGCGGCCAGGCCAGCAGGAAGCCGGCGAGCACCAGGAAGCCCACGTCGCGCAGGACCTCCGTCCCGTACGTCGGGTCCTGGCCGGCGGCGAGGTCGCCACCGCTGCCGAAACAGCCGCAGTCGATGGAGAGGCCACGCGTCCAGGCCGAGGCGATCCCGGCGATGAAGATCACGAGGAGTGCCGCGGAGATCCCGGCCGCGAGCCGGGTGGCGAGCCCGACCAGCAGGATCAGCCCGAGGGCCAGCTCCACGAAGGGCAGCGCCGCGCCGATCACCACCGCCAGGTCGTACGGAAAGATCTTGTACGCGTTGACCGCCCGGCCGGAGGCGGCGAGGTCACCGACCTTGGTACCGCCAGCGGCCAGCCACACGGCGGCGAGGCCCAGCCGGGCGGCCGTGCCGAGCCACGGGCGCGCGGCCCGCCAGCGGCGGTAGCCCGGCGCCGGGGCGCTTGCTGTGGTCCGCTCAGTCACAGTCATTAGTCGTCTTGGTCGGTGTGCGGGTTTCCGGCCCCGGTGTGGCGTTGGTCATCCGAGCTGCCGGACCGGGTGCGATCACGCTCACCAACGGTAGGGGGCATTACGGTGACAGGTGGGCATTACCGGCAGAACGTCCGACCGGCATCCCGGCTGTGGCACGTTGGTCGAGCCGATTCGCGGGGTCCCCGGCCCTGATCGACTCCGGCCGGTCCGCGATCCCGGACCGGTGTCCCGAACCGGGGTCGCGAGGCGCTGTCACGAGCCGGGAACTTTTTCGGGCCCGGTGCCGACTATGGGTCCGTGACACCTGACGGGATCGGGCGCGCGCGCCGGGCAGCCGACCACCGGTGCGCCCTCCGGCGCGCCGGTCGCCGGCCGGTCGCCGGTGGCGGTCGTCTCGTCCGGGCGGCAGATGCTGGTGGATCGCGACCGACGCCGGATGGTCGTGGATCGAGCCCGAGGGTGGATGGTCGCGGATCGAGCCCGATGGCGGATGGTCGTCGTCCGGGGCCGGCGGTCGTCGATCGTCCGTTGGCGGTCGGTGTGATCGAGGCGGACCGGGCGTGACCCGAGGTCGCGTGCAGCCGGGGTGGTCGGTCACGATATCGGGCATGATTGCTGCGAATCGTCGATGGCTGGCCCGCGCCGGCGCCAGTCTCGGCCTGCTGCTGGCCGCCCTCGCCCTGCTGCTCGGTCCGGCCGTCCCGGCCAGCGCGCACGCGGTACTGGTGAGCAGCAGTCCGGCTGCCGACGCGGTGCTGTCCAACTCGCCCGCGGAGGTGGTGCTCACCTTCAGCGAGAGCGTCCGCGAGGTGCCGGACAAGATTCGTGTGCTCGGTCCGGACGGCAGCAGGGTGGACCGGGGTGATCCGAGCTTCAACGGTGCGGTGATCACCATCCCGGTCGACCCGTCCGGAGCCCAGGGCAGCTACCTGGTCAGCTACCGGGTGATCTCGGCGGACAACCACCCGGTGGCCGGCGCGTACACCTATTCCGTCGGCGCACCGTCGACGCCGCCGTCCGACAGCGGCGCCGACGACATCCACCCGGCGGTGGGCGCGGCGGTACGAGTCTTCAAGGCCGTCGGCTACGCCGGCCTGCTGCTGTTGATCGGTCCGGTGATGGTGCTCAGCCTGCTCTGGCCACGCCGGCTCGACCGGCGCGGCCCGGCCCGGCTGATCTGGACCGGCATCGGGCTGATCGTGCTCTCCACCCTCGCCGGCCTCTGGTTGCAGGTGCCGTACACCACCGGTGGCGGGCCGTTCGAGGTCGACGGCGGCGCGCTCGGTGACGTACTCGGCAGCACCTTCGGCGCGGCCCACCTGGTCCGGCTCGGCATCCTGGCCGCGGCGGCGATCCTGCTCCGCCCGTTGATCAGCGGCCGGGCCGGCCGGGGCGACCACATCCTGCTCACCGTGCTCGGCGTGGCCGGTCTGGGTACCTGGCCGATCGCCGGGCACGCGGCGGCCTCGCCGGTGCCGGCGGTCTCGGTCGTGGTCGACGCGGTCCACCTGGCCGGCATGGCGGTGTGGCTCGGTGGACTGGTCATGCTCGGTTGGTTCCTGCTCCGCCGCGCGAACGACCGGGAACTCGACGCGATCCTGCCGGTCTGGTCCCGCTGGGCGACCGTCGCCGTCTCCGCGCTACTCCTCGCCGGGATCGTCCAGGCCCTGATCGAGGTGGGTACGCTGTCCGGGCTGGTCTCCACCACGTACGGCCGGCTGATCATCGCGAAGGTGGTGCTCTTCGCGGCGGTGATCGCGGTGGCCGCGTACTCACGGCAGCTCGTCCGGCGCCGGCTTCTCGCCGACGACCCGGCCGATGCAGTCGATCCGGTCGTCGCAGCCGAGCCGGCCGACTCCGCCGACCCGGCTGACCCGACTGACGCGGTGGACGGTGCCGGCGCGCCGGAGGCGGCGACCGCCACCAGGACGCTCGTCGCCGACCCGCCCCGGCCTGCCGCCTCGGCCCGACGGATCCGTCGGGCGGTCTGGGTCGAACTCGCGATCACCGCCGTGGTGCTGGCCCTCTCCGCCGTACTGGTGCAGACTCCGCCGGCCCGGACCGCCGGCGAGTACGCCGACGCCGGTGGCCCCGGCTACTACACCACCACGCTGACCAGTTCGCTCTACTCGTTGCAGGTCGAGGTGGACCCGGCCGGGGTCGGCAGCAACTCGGTACACCTCTACGCGTACACCCCGGACAACAAGCCCCTGCCGGTGGTCGAGTGGAAGGCCACGGCCGCACTGCCGGAGCAGGGCGTCGAACCCATCGAGATCCCACTGCTGCCGCTCACCGACAACCACGCCACCGGCGAGATCAGCCTGCCGACGGCAGGCACCTGGCAGCTCAGCTTCACGGTCCGGATTTCGGACATCGACCAGGCCACGGTGACCAGCACCGTGCCCATCACCTAGAGAGGTACATCATGATCCGTCACCGTCGGGCTGCGCGCGCCGCCGCCCTCGTTCTCGGAGCAGCCGTGCTCGGCGTGTTCGGGGTGGCTTCGTCGGCCTCCGCGCATGTCACGGTGAACCCGAGAGAGGCGACCCAGGGCGGTTACGGTCGCGTGGCGTTTCGGGTACCGACCGAGAGCGACACCGCGTCGACCGTCAAGCTGGAGGTGACGTTCCCCGAGGACGCGCCGCTCGCCTCGGTCTCCACGATGCCGGTGCCCGGCTGGACGGTGGCGGTCGAGAAGCGCAAGGTGGACCCGCCGGTGGAGGTGCACGGCAGCCAGGTCGGCGAGGTGGTCTCGAAGATCACCTGGACGGCGGCGGCGAACGCCGGGATCAAGCCGGGAGAGTTCCACGAGTTCCCGGTCTCGATGGGGCCGCTGCCCGAGGTCAAGCAACTGGTGTTCCGGGTCCTCCAGCACTACTCGGACGGCAACACGGCGCGCTGGATCGAGCCGCCGGCCGCCGACGGTACCGAGCCGGAGAACGACCCCGCCCCGGTACTGAAGCTGCTTCCGGCGGCCGGCAACGGCACCCCGGCGAGCGCCGGCCCGGCCGTGGTGCAGCAGCAGCCGGCATCGTCGAACGAGGACGACGGGGACCCGGCGGCTCTGGGCCTGGCGATCGCGGGCCTGGTCGCCGGCCTCGCCGGCCTGGCGCTGGGCGGGCTGGCATTCGCGCGTACCCGACGGGAGACCACGCCGCCCACCGCCTGATCGCGCGGCGCTCCCGCACCCACCGGTGTCCTCGCTGGCCCGTCGGCACAACTGCCGACGGGCCGGCGGCGTTTTAAGTCAATAATCCGTGTTGAAGCGATTTCGCTCGGTATGGTCGTCGGGTACTGCGACCCCGCCGCCGTCGCGCGACATCATCGGCGGTACCGCGACCGGAGGGAACGAGACGGTATGCGCTTCGTGCGGCTGATCGCCGGGATACTCCTGCTCACGATCGGGCTGCCGGTGCTCCTCGTCGGTGGTGCACTGTGGACGCTCTCCGAACAGCGGGGCGGTGGGGAGACCTTCGCCGGCACCCTGGACCGGATCGAGACCGGCGGGCACGCCGTCGTCGTACCCGACCTGGCCGCGATGCTGCGCCGGGACGCGCCCTTCCTGGGTGCCGGTCGGACCGGGCTGCGGATCGTGGCGCGCACCGGAACCGAGCCGGCGTTCCTCGGCCTCGCGCCCGCTGCCGAGGTCTCCACCTACCTCGCCAGCTCGCCGTACGCCCGGCTCGACCGAGTCAGCGTGACCCGGGGCGATCTGCCGGTACGTGTCGAGCCGGTCGACGAGCCGGCCACCCCAGCCGCCCCCGTACTCCCCGGCGAGCAGGGACTCTGGCTCCGAAGCGGCCTGGGCACACTGGACCTGAGCGCTGACGACGTACGCGCACCCCGGCTCAGCCTTGTCGTCATGCGCCCGGACGCCGGCGCCGGCATCGTCGCCGACCTGCGCGCCGAGGTACGCCCCGGCTGGCTCGATCCGGTCGCCTGGAGTTCACTGGCGGTCGGCGGCCTGCTGGCGCTGTTCGGCATCGCCCTGCTGGCCCGGCCGGTCCGTCCGCGCGAGGTGGTCTTCGTCGTCGAACCGGGTCAGGTCCCGGCACTCGCCGCCCGGCTCGGTGTCGCCGCCCTGAACGAGATCGGACACCGTCATCCGCCGATGCGCCCCGTACCACTGGACATCGCTTCGTTGGGTAGTGCTTCGCGGGATGCTGCTTCGCCGGGTAGTGCCCTGCCGGATGCGGCTTCGCCGGATACGGTTCCGGCCGGGGGGCGGAGGAGAGCGGAGCGACCAGCGGAGTTGCCGGCTCAGGCCGGTGGTCGGCCGGAAGAGGCGCGGAGCCGTCCGGTGCCGTCGAGGCGGCCCGCGACGCTGGCGGACGTGGTGACGCCGGCAGGCGGCGTCACAGTGGCATGGCCGGGCCCCGGGGGCTCGTCGCGCCTGGTCTGGCCGCCGATGAACTCGTCGGGCCCGGTGGGGTCGTCGGGCCCGGTGGGGTCGTCGGATCCTGTGGGGTCGCCGGTCCCGGCTGGGTTGTCGGACTCTGCCGGGTCGTCGGTGCCGGTTGGATCGCCAGGCCCGATGGTGGCGGCGCAATCCGTCCGTGCTCCCGCCCCGGCTCCGGCACCCGCGCCAGTACCCGCGCCACCGCCCGCGCCGGTGCCGGCACCTTCGCCGACGCCGCCGTTGCCGGCCCCGGCACCGCCGATGCCAGCACCGCCCAGGCCGGCACCGGTCCCGGCGGCCAACGTCGCCCCGCGACAGCCCAGCGTGCCGAGCGGGACGTGGACGGCGGTCGAGGTGTCGGGGGTGCCGCTGGCGTCCGAGCCGGCAGCCGAGTCGAGATCGGGCCCGGCAGCCGAGTCGGCGTCCCGGGCGGCAGCCGAGTCGGCGTGTCGGCCGGTGGCCGAGTCGGAGAGCCGCCCGGCCACGGTACGTGCGGGATCCCGGGACGACTGGCCGGTTCCCGTGCAGCCCGTACCGGAGCCCGGGGACCTGTCCGGGGCGCTTCCCGGCCAGGAGGAGGGTTCCCGGCGGATCGCCCTGCGTCCGGCGACCCCGGGAGCGGCAGCATACGACGCCGACCAGCCACGTACGGGGCGTACCGGACTGAACCGGCCGAGGGGCTACGAGCCGGCGACCCGCCGAGCGCGCTGACGGCGGGTTGCGGCGCTGATCGCGAGTCGACTTCGCCGATCGCGAGTCGGCTGCGTCGGCTGAGTTGGCGCTGAGTCGGCTGCGCTGACCGCGAGGTGTGTTTCTCCGCCGCGTGGCCGACCGGGTGGCCCCGTCGAGGGGAGGGACGGCGGGTGGCCCCCCGCGCTGCCGACACGGGGGGCCACCTTCACCGGGGGATCGGTGTACCGAAGGGACGTTTCAGATGTGTCCCTAGATTAACCGCATCGAGGCGTACTAGATAGATCTGTCCATTTGGCGCAACTTCTGCTACTGCCGGATACTTGGTTCATGTTTAGCGGCCTCGGTGTCCGTGCCCGTACCCGTTGACGCCCGACGGATCGGCAGTACGAAGAGCAGTAGCAACGCGAAGAGCACGTAGAGGTTGCGCAGCAGGAACTCGCCGGGCGCATCCGTCCGGTCGAAGGCGCGTCCCCAGTCGTAGTACGAGACCACGCCGTACACGATCGCGGCGGTGAGCAACGCGGCGAGCGCCAGCAGCGCGAGCCTGCGGCGGCGCCCGGCCCGGTCGTCGGGCAGATCGGGCGGCCGTGGTCCGGTGGATCGTGCTCCGGTGGATCGTGGTCCGGTGGACCGCAGTCCGGCGTCGACCAGCACCACCACGGCGGGAATGAACCAGTACGCATGATGGGTCCAGGTGATCGGGCTCACCAGGACGGCAACCAGACCGGTCAGGGTCAACCCGGCGAGTTCGTCGCCGGCCCGGGCAGCCCGGGCGGCCCGCCACAGCCCGTACGCGGCGACGGCGACCACCAGCACCAGCCAGAGCACCCGGTTGGGCTCTCCGGGCGTGGTGAAGCGGCTGAGCAGGCCGAAGAGCGACTGGTTGCCGGTGTAGTCGGGCCGGCCGACCCGATCGGTCAGCCAGAGCTCGTGGGTCCAGAACCGCCAGGAGTCGCTCGGCGCGATGGCCGCCGCCAGCAACGTCGCGACGGCCGCCGTCGCGGACGAGACCAGGGCCGCCCGCCACCGCCGGGTGACGAGCAGATAGACGATGAAGATCCCCGGATAGAGCTTGAGCGCCGTCGCCAGCCCGATCCCGACGCCGGCCCAGCGCGAGTTCCGGGGTACGGCGAAGAGCAGGTCGGCCAGGACCAGCACCACGAGCAGCATGTTGATCTGCCCGAAGACGATGGTCTCCCGGGTGCTCTCCACGGCGAAGGCGAGCGGTACGGCGAGTCCCGCCGCGAACCACCGGGACACCCCGTGCCGGTCGGCGACCGCCGAGACGAGCCACCAGGTGGTCACCAGCAGGGCAAGTACGGTCAACACGGTGAAGACGGCGGCGGTCACCCCGATCCGCAACCCGGCGAACGGACGCAGCAGCAGGGCGGTGAAGGGCGGGTAGGTGAAGTACAACTGCCCCTGCAACAGGTCTGCCTGCACGTAGTCGTAGAGCGGGTTCCCGTCCGCCCACCACCGCATCGCGCTCATGTAGATCTTGAGGTCGTAGAAGTTGTGCGGGGTGCTGACCAGATAGAGCAGCGGCACCGCCGCGGCGACCAGCACCACGACGATGATCTGGCGTGCGGTGCGGCCGCCGGGATCGTCCTCGTCGGTGGCGGATGGCACGGGGGGATCGGCTGGCACGGGAAAACCCTAGCGGGCCGTTCTGTCCACAGCGTTGAGGCGCGGGTGCCGAGGCTGCGCGTAGTCTGATCGTCGTGGCTGATCTTCTCGTTTGGGTCGACTGTGAGATGACCGGGCTCGACCTCGGCAAGGACGCCTTGATCGAGGTTGCCGCGCTGGTCACGGACCGTGACCTCAACGTGCTCGGTGAGGGCGTGGACGTGGTGATCCACGCCGACGAGCAGGCGCTGGGTGGCATGCCGGAGATCGTGCGGGCGATGCACGAGCGCTCCGGCCTGACCGAGGAGGCCCGCCGCTCGACGGTGAGCCTGCGCGAGGCCGAGGACCTGGTGCTGGAGTACGTCACCTCGCTGGTCAAGGATCCGCGCACTGCGCCGCTCTGCGGCAACTCGATCGCCACCGACCGGGGCTTCCTGGCCCGCGACATGCCGCGACTCGACGCCCACCTGCACTACCGCATGATCGACGTCTCGTCGATCAAGGAGTTGTGCCGCCGCTGGTACCCCCGGGTCTACTTCGGCCAGCCGGCCAAGGGGCTGGCCCACCGGGCCCTGGCCGACGTCCGGGAGAGCATCCGGGAACTCGAGTACTACCGTCGGACGATCTTCGTACCGCTGCCCGGCCCGGACGTCGACGCCGCCAAGGCCATCGCCGCCGAACTCTGACGGCGTCGGCCCAGCGGTCCCGCCGTCGTCTCGGATCAGGGTGCAACCCGGTCGACGGCGGGGGGAGGGGTGTGGCTATCATTGGTCGTCGCCCTGCCGGGTCTCTGAGCCGGTTGGGCGGATGTTCCTGATCAAACTGAACATGGTGGCTGTAGCTCAGTTGGCAGAGCACCGGGTTGTGGTCCCGGGTGTCGTGGGTTCAAATCCCATCAGTCACCCTCATGCCGGATCTCACGATCCGCAGGTCGAGACAAGACCCCCTCCTGCGAGGGGGTCTTGATCGTTCTGGGGTGGGTAGCCGAGATCGATTCGGGGCGGCCCTACCCTCGCCGCACGCCCTGCGCAGCAGAAGCCTTCGCGATACGCCCTCGGCGGGATGTCCTCGCGAAACGCCTCGCCCGCTCCGGACGGTTCCGGGGCGGGGCGAGGGCGGTGCGGCCGGGGGCGATGCGGTACCGGGGCGATGCGCTGCCGGGCCTGCCGCCGGTTCAGCCGGTCACGGCGCCCGCGGTCGGCTCCGTGGTGGGTGCGGTTGCCGTCTCGCCGACCGGGATCGCGCTGCCCTTGACGTACTCGTCCCAGCTCATGTTCCAGTCGGTCC
This sequence comes from Plantactinospora veratri, assembly GCF_036421995.1. Taxonomy (NCBI): domain Bacteria; kingdom Bacillati; phylum Actinomycetota; class Actinomycetes; order Micromonosporales; family Micromonosporaceae; genus Plantactinospora; species Plantactinospora veratri. The sequence continues at coordinate 100,329 of NZ_JAZGQL010000017.1, read as the reverse complement.
AGCCGTTGCCGTTCTGCAGCTTGCGCTCGGTGCCCTTCACCACGATCGGGTCGCCGACCCGGGTCTGGTTGAACAGCCAGCTCGCGTTCGCGGTGGACATGTTGACGCAGCCGTGCGACACGTTCGTACGCCCCTGCGAGGCGACGGACCAGGGCGCGGCGTGGATGAACTCGCCGCCCCAGGTGAGCCGCTGGGCGTACTCGATGTCGGTGATGTAGCGGTTGGCCGGGTTCGGGTCGTCCATGGTGTTGAAGACGGTCTCCTTCAGCTTCTCGATGACCACCATCGTGCCGCTGGAGGAGGGGGTGCTCTTCTTGCCGAGGCTGACCGGGATGGTCTTGATGACCTTCCCGTCCTTCTTGACCGTCATCTTCTTGGTCTTGTTGTCGACGGTCATGACCACCGCAGGCCCGGTCTTGATGTCGACGGTGAGGTCGGCCCGGCCGTACCAGCCGTCGCCCATCGGCAGCCCGCCGGCCTGGATCTTGTAGAAGATCTTGGTGTTGGCCTTCCAGTACGTCTTCGGGCGGTAGCGCACCTCGGTGGGGCTGACCCAGTGCCAGATCCCCTCCTGGGCCGGCGTGGCCCGCACGGTCATCCGGCGCTGCACGTCGTCCCGGTAGTCCTCGGGCACCGCCCGGCTGAACTTGACGATCAACGGCATGCCGACCCCGACCGTCTGGCCGTCGCCGAGGAAGCTGGTCACCCGGACCTGCTTGCCGGGCTTGGCCATGGTGGTGAAGGTACTGGTCGTCGTCGCCGGCTTGCCGTCGTCGCCGGTCGCGGTCACGGTCACGGTGTACGTCGCACCGTATTCGAGCGCCTTCTCCGGCAGCCAGGTCCCGGTGGCGGTGAGCGCGCCCTTGACGGCCTCACCGGCCGCGTTCTTGACCTCGACGGTCGTCTCGACGGCGTCCTTGCTGCTGAAGGCGATCTCCGCCGAGGCGGGTACGTCCTTGGCGTCGGCGGCCGGCGCGGTGATCGTCGCGGAGGCCTTCGGCTGCTGTTCGGCCTCACTGCCACCCTGGAACGAGGGTCCGGCGCCCTTGTCGCCGTCGCCGGTGCAGGCGGTCGCGGTGACCGCCAGGGCCCCGGCGATCAGGACCGAGGCGAGGGCACGCAGCGGCGCGGGTCGTCGTACCCGCGTCGCCAGACCCCGGTCGGAGGTGCCACGGGTCATCTGATTCCGGCCTGGTCGCATGATCCCCTCACACTGCTGTTTCTCACAGCTGTACCCACTCGGTCCCCACGGTCATCCTCTCCCAATGACGTCCGTGAGCAAGTTTTCGTTTCCTCCCGTGCCCAAGAACACCATTGGATGAGGTCGATTTAACCGGTTGGTACCTCAATGTCGACCGAAGTCGTCCTCGATCCGTCGCCGGTCCGTCTCCTTGAACTGGCCCCGATCCGGTCCGCGTCACGCACCCAGGTCGGCGGGGACCGGCAGGGCGCTGCCCTTGACGTACTCCTTCCACGGCAGATTCCAGGCCGTCCAGCCGTTGCCGGAGACGAGCTTCCGCTCGGTGCCGGTGATCGTCACCGGGTCGCCGGTCTTGGTCTTCTCGAAGAGCCAGCGGGCGTTCGCGGTGGAGACGTTGACGCAACCGTGCGAGACGTTGCGTCGCCCCTGGTCACCGACGGACCACGGAGCGGCGTGGATGTACTCTCCGCCCCAGGTCAGTCGCTGGGCGAAGTCGATGTCCGTCACGTAGCGGTTCGCCGGGTCCGGGTCGTCGCGGGTGTCGAAGACCGTGGACTGCTTCTTCTCCATCACCACCATGGTGCCGCTCGACGACGGGGTGCTCTTCTTGCCGAGGCTCACCGGGATGGTCCGGACCACCTTGCCGTCCTCGAGGACGGTCATCTTCTTGGTCTTGTTGTCGACCTTCATCTCGAACCTGTTGCCGATCTTGGCGGTCGCCTTGCGGTCGACGTTGCCGTACCGGCCGTTGCTCAGCGGGATGCCCTCCAGCCCGATCCGTACGCCCAGCGTCGTCCCCGGCTGCCAGTACTCCGGGGCGCGGTAGTAGGCCTGGGTCCCGTTGGAGACCCAGTGCCAGGCGCCGGGCTGCGGCGGGTCGGAGTCGACGAACATCCGCTGCTGCACCTTGGCCCGGTCCTTCTTGGGGATCCCCGGGGAGAACTCGACCACCACCGGCATGGCGACGCCGTAGGTCTTGTCGTCGAAGAGGTAGAGGCCGGAGCCGATCACCGACCTCGGCTTGGCCATGGTGATGAACGAGGTCGTCTTGGTCTCCGCCTGGCCGGACGAGGAGGTCGCGGTGACCTGCGCGGTGTAGGTCTTGCCGTACTTCAGTGGCGCCGCCGGCACCCAGGACGTGCCGTCCGGCCGCATCGCACCTCGGACCGCCTCGCCTCCGGCGAGGGTCAGGCTGACGTTGCTGATCTTGCCGCCCTTGACGCTGGTGCCGATCTCGACGCTCACCGGCTGCTTCTTGGCGCCGCTGGCCGGGGTGATCGCGAACTCGAGCGGCTCGGCGGGTGGTGTCGGGCTCGGGGTCGCTCCGGCCGCCCCGCCGTTACCGCTCACGAACTGCGGCTTCTCGTCTCCGTCGCCGCCACACGCCGCCGCACCCAGCGGCGTGGCGACCACCAGAGCGATGATCATCACCCAGTTGCGCGTGCTCCTGCCCATCCCCACCTCGGTTCACTCGAATCCCGGGAGACATCGTGCACTATCGGGGCCACAGTTTTGACCCCGGACGCCAAACCTATGGGAGGAATGACCGTTTTGCCGGCTCAGGTGAGCTCCTCGTGGCCGAGAGGGGAACTGGTTGGAAGCGCCTCCTGTGGCCGTGTTAAGGTTTCTCCCGTTGTCAGCGAGCGCCGCTAGCTCAACTGGCAGAGCAGCGGACTCTTAATCCGCGGGTTCGGGGTTCGAGTCCCTGGCGGCGCACCAACGATCAAGGCCCCGACCTGGCGTTTCACGCCGGATCAGGGCCTTCATCGTGTCCGTGTCGGCGGCTGGGTGCTCGACGGGCGCTCGGGAGCGGTTGGACGGATAACGCGGTTGCGGAACCGCCACCGCAATCATGATCGTTTGGCGGTGGACGGGCTTTCGTCTCCACTCCCCGGGTGGCAGAGCAGCCCAGGCGAACCGGAGCCGGCTGGGTCCAGCAACGGCACGCAAGGCCCTCGATCGACCCGCAGGCCCTTGGTTCGCTCACCCGGACCTTACCCAACGTGTGTACCACCGCGTACAGAGCGAGTTCACAGTTTCACGAGTACGTCGGTGTACTTGACTCGCAGCGTTTGTCGGGATACCGTTCCGATGAGGCAATCGGAAGAACTTGGCGGTCCCGGATCGGGCGGGCCAAAGACGATGCCCCAGGCGGCATGCCGAAGCAGAGGCGGACCTGGGGCTTACACCATGCACGCTACCACGGGATCGTGCTGCCGTGGTGTTGCGATCCAAGAGGCCAAGATGACTTCCACCGACGACAACGACGATTGGATCGACGGGGCGCTCTCCGAGGCGAGGTTTGCTCCGTACCTCGCCGACTGTGATGGCGACGTCGCCGCGGGGTGGCACCTGTACATGTGGAACATTCGTGCCTCTGCGGCGTTCTACCCGCTGTTGCATTTCGTCGAGATCACCTTGCGCAACGCGCTGCATCGCGAGCTGGGTGTCCGGTTCGGACGTGCTGACTGGTGGTCGGTGGCGCCGCTCAATGAACATGGGCAGCGGTTAGTGAAGCAGGCGCGGGAGAAGATGTCCCCTCGTACACCTTGGAAGGCGGACGACCTGGTCACGGAGCTTACCTTCGGATTCTGGGTGTCACTGGTCAGTCAGACCTATGACCGCACGCTATGGGTACCCGCACTGCATCGGGCGTTTCCTCGCTATCGCGGGCGTCGCGATGCCCTGCACGCGGAGCTCAAGGAGGCGCTGCGGCTGCGCAACCGTGTGATGCACCACGAGCCGATTCACCGGCGTGACCTGATGGCCGATCACGCTACGATCTACCGGCTGCTCGGTTACATGTCGTCCGGACTGGCCGCCGCCGTGCGGCTGGTCGATCAGGCCCCGCACGTACTGCGGCTCCGGTGACCGGTGAGGTGACTATGATCGAACGAGGTCAGCATCTGACACTCAGCGACATCGCGAGGCTGGCGGGAGTCGGTGTCAGCGCGGCTAGCAACTGGCGCAAGCGGCACAATGACTTCCCCTCACCGAAAGTGATATCCGGACAGGAGCTATTCGCTGCGGACGAGGTTGCAGGCTGGCTGAGCCGGCGCAAGATTGCGCGCAACAGCCTGCAGCCTGACGAAGCGCTAGGCGTCACGTACGGCGATAGATTTATCCGCAATGGTGGTGCACCCGCACCGAGCGTTGAGGTCGAGTCGTCGCACGTTTCTGCGAGAGCACGCGTCGACTGGACAAGCCAACTGTGGCGTATCATGGATCTGCTACGGGGCAATCTCGAGTTCGCCTCTGCTGTCGATTTCATCATGGCCATGCTGTATCTCCGGAAGACTGATCCGGAGAGTTGGCGTTTGATTACGGAGCAGCGCTCTTGGGAGGGTGTGAACCGCATACTGCGCGATATGCCCTTCCAGGAACACGACGTTCCACTGTTCCCCACCATCGCCTCGAACCTCTCCAACGACCAGCAGCTGATGGAGGCGATCAGGCTTTTCGATGAGATCGACCTCGACAGCGTGGGGTCAACTTCGATGTTCGATGCGCTGCTGGAGAACGTCAACCGCGACCTCGGCCGACACGGTGGCCACTTCACGCCGCCATCGGTGGTTCGGTGCATGATCGAGGTTCTCGACCCACCAAGTACGAGCAGCGTGTACGACCCGTCGTGCGGGTCTGGCGAACTGCTTGTGGCAGCGGCACAGCGCGGTGTGGAGTCGCTATTCGGTCAGGCGATGAACGGACGCTCGCTCCGGATGACGTTGTTCAACCTGTCGATGCACGGCAGTGAGGCGAAACTGCAAATCGGTGGTCCCGAGATTATCCGCGGCGCATTCGCCGCTGAACAGTTCGATATGGTTCTGTCTAATCCACCCTTCAATATGATACTTCCGGATGGCATTGAACAGGACGCGTGGCCATACGAGGTGCCCAGCAAGCGCGCCGCAAGCTTTGCGTGGCTCCAGCTCGCAGTGCGCAAATTGAAGCCGGGGGGACGGGCCGGGGTTCTGATGCCGAACGGTGCGCTGTTTGCTGGTGGATTGAGCGCGGAGATCCGCCGTAAGATGATCGAGGCGGGAGTGGTTGAATGCATCATGGCCTTCCCTCCGGGGCTTTTCGCAGCTACCGGAATTTCGGTGTCGCTCTGGCTCATTCGCCAACCAAAGCCTGGCGAATCCTCATCGTCGGAGATCCTCTTCGTCGATGCCACGAGCATGGGTTCTACCAATGAGCGCGCCCAACGTGTTCTGCGCGACGACGAAGTAGCGAAGATAGTTCAGGAGTATCGTAACTGGTGCACATTCGGCCGTTCGGAGAACCTTGGCTACCGAGCTCCCTTGGTTCGGCCAGTTGGCATCGAGGAGATCCGGCGGAATGATTACGACCTCCAGCCACGACGGTACGTGCGTGAAGAGATTCACTTCCATGGTTCGCTGGCAGAGTCGCCGTCGGCCAGGCTGGAATCGTTGCAACGGGAGCTAGACGAGTTGGCTGAGCGAGCGAAGCGGACGCGTCGCGATGTCGATTCCCGCCTTGCGGCGTTGCAAAGCTCGATCGCCGGGAAGCGGCGAGAAGTGTCCCTCGGCGACATATGCAGCATTCAGTCAGGCCCGGGCGCAGTGGACCGTGAGCGCGGGTTGACCGTGCCAGGGTGGATACCGCTTGTGCTGCCCCGCAACATCAAGCGCGGCCATCTGAGTCACGATGATCTGGACACGGTTAGGTCAGAGGTCTCGACGAAACTCGCGAATTACAATCTTCAACAGGGTGACATCGTTTGTGCTCGATCAGGAACGCTCGGACGGCATGGGCTCGTGCGGGAGGCTGAAGACGGTTGGCTTCTGGGGCCAAGTTGCATGCGTATTCGCCTGGGTAGCGATGGGATTGTGCCCGAGTACCTCGTGCACTACCTAAACAGTACCCAGGTGTACGGATGGATCATGGCTGAATCTCACTCCACCGCGATCCCGCACATCAGTGCGGACACGTTGCGAAAACTCGTCATACCGGTCCCATCGGTCGAGGTGCAGCAGGATCTCGCTACTACAATGGATTCGATCGATGTCCACATCGAACAGCACGCGCGAGCGTTCTCGATGATGCAATCCATCCGCGATCTGGCGTTGCCTTCGGTGATGAAGTCGTGATCTGGTGGCTTGAGGGTCGAACGGATCCGGAGGCGTCGGCTCGTGCCATCGATCGTGCTTCCGCTCGGCGGCGAATGCCACGCTCGGACCGATTTATGGTGTTTCTCAGATCTCGCCAGGTGCGTCTTAATCGGAATCGAAGTGGCGCAGTTTGGTCAGGGAGTCTAGGTGGGCTCCGTGCTTCAACACCTCGTGATCCCTTGGGGTGAGCTGGCCGTACTCGTCGAGGAAGCTGTCGCGTAGGTCGGAGCGGAGGGGCCAGATGCGGGTGGAGAGGCGTACGAGGTCGCGAGCGAGTAGGTCGTAGCGGCTGTGCTCGAAGTCGATTAGCCGGAGGACGCCGTCGTCTCCGTAAATCATGTTGCGGGGCATGAAATCGAGGTGGCACGGCTGGGTCGATAGCGGTGCGAGGTCTTGGAGGGCTCGCATGTGGGCGCGTACCTCGGCCCGGTAGCTGGGCGTGATGCGGTCTCCGGCTTGGTGGATCCAGTACTCGGCGCGTTCGGCGAGCCAGGCTGTCCAGTCCGGCTCCAGCCTCGGCGGTCCGGCTGCGTGGAGCGTCTTGAGCAGCCGTCCTGCCTGGCGGTAGGCGTCCTGCTCGGCCTCGGGGGAGAGTCTTTGCTGGCTGAGCGGGATACCGGGCACGGCGGTGATGACGATCGCGGGCGGCTCGTCGGTTGTCGCGAGTAGGCGGGGCGCCCGGTCACCGAGGGCCAGGACCCAGGTCCGGTAGGCGTGCACCTCCTGCGTGTGCCGTTCTTGGCTGCGGTGTGGTTTGACGATCACCTCCCCGTGCGCGGCGGTTGAGGCGCGGAGTACCTGGGTGCCCGTGTGGCCCGGGTGCCAGGTCACGGGTACGGCGTCGGTGTCGAGAAGACGCCGGCAGAGTTGAAGGAGATCGTTGCTGGTCATCGCGCAGGTTGGAGGTGTCGGGTGTCGTTGTGGGCGACGAGTTGCCAGATGGTGCGGCCGAACCGGTTGGTTGGTCGCTGCCATCGGGTCACCGAGGCGTGATCGGTGACGAATCCGAGCCGCAGGCAAGCGTTCTGGGGGAGTGCGAGGAGAAGATTGTTGGCCGCCTCGATGGTCTCGCCATGGGCGGCGATGAGGATCCGTTCACCGTCGTGCCGGGCGAGGATCTTCTGCAGGGATTTGGTCGCCCGCTCGAGGTACTGGTTCCACGTCTCCGAGCCGTTGGCGTACCGGATATCCGGGGCGTGTTGGGGCGGACCTTGAAAGGCGGTCTTGACGTCCGCCCACGGTTGGCCGTCGGCGTCGCCGTGGTCAGGCCCGCGAAGTTCCGGCTCGACGGCGGGTGGCAGTTGGAGGGCCTGCCTGATGATCTCGGCGGTCTGGACCACCCGGAGTCGGGGCGTGGAGTAGAAGACCGCGTACGGTCGAGCTGTGTGCTCGACGGCCAGCCGGGCAGCGAGCCGGGTGACCTGGTGCCGACCCCGGTCGGTCAGTCCGGTGCAGCCGTGTTCGCCGCCGACGATTCCGGTGACGTTGCAGGCGGCCTCGCCGTGACGGGCGATGACGAGTTCGGTAGGTGGGGTCATCGGCAGGGCTCCTTCGGGGGCGGTCAGGTTGACGCGAACGGGTCGGGCCAGGGCCGGACGGTGGGCCACGGGTGCTGGTATCCGTTGGTGCCGAGGTATCGAAGCGTCAAGAGGTGGTGCAGTTCGGCGTACTGCCGCAGCTCATTCAGCTCACAGACGTTGGGCACGATCGCAAGCCGGTAAGCGTCGACGCAGTCCGTGAGGATTCGCTCGTCGAGGCGGCCGTGCGTCATCGATGCGGTGACGAGCAGTCCGGCCAGGTCGTAGCCGAACGGGGCGAGGGTGAGGTCGTCGAAGTCGACGACGGCGACGTTCTCTTCCTCGACGAGGTAGTTGCGGACGTTCGGGTCCTTGTAGAAGGCCGCCGGCTGGCAAGCCCGGTCCAGGACAGCGTCGAGTGCGGCCAAGTCGACGCCCATGACACGGGCGGCACGGTGCAGCGCCTCTCGACGCGGGCTGGCGAAATCGGGAAGCACCAGCCCGGTCGACGTGGTGTGAGGTTGGTCGAGGCGCGCGGAGTGCAGTTCCCTCCGGTACGTAGCGTCGTGCAGCCGGCCGAGTGTGGACGCCACACGGGGCAGGTCGGTCACCTCGGGTGTCCGGCCCGGTAGCCGTTCGAAGACCAGATGTCGACTTGCCCGCGTGATCAGGTGCGGGAGGCGGACCTCGGACTTCAGCCCGGTGAGCCAGTCGTGGTGGGCCGCCGCTGCCGAGCAGCGCCGCACGTCGTCGTACCGCTTGATGAAGAGGTTGCTGCTCATAGCCGCGCCGCCAGGGCGTAGCTGACGGTGGACTGGGTCAGATAGGGCGGCGCCGGCAACCGCTCCCGGAGGATCGTGGCGAGGTCGGCCGGTCCGTCGGCCGGGCGAATCCGGTACTTCGGGGTCGTGGCGAGGTATCGGGCGAGCTGCGTGACCCCGGCGAATTCGAAGACGTGTTGCTCGTGCAAGACGTCGAGCACGGCGAGGTGGCTGGCGGCGATGTCGAGCAGGTTGCCGCTGTGGAAGCTTCCGTAAAGGCTCGGGCGGCGGGCTGCGTCGGGGTCGAGGTCCGCGGCTTGGACGAGTTGGTCGAGCTCGGCGTAGCTGTCCAGCGACTTGGTCACGAGGACGGCAACACCCCCGGGACGGAGGCAACGGGCGATCTCCGCGACTGCGGCGGCCGGTGTCGGCGAGTGGTAGAGGCAGAACGCGGCTACCGCTGCGTCGGCCACCGGACGGAGCAACGGCAGGTGGTGAAAGTCGGCACAGATCACCGAGCCGGCCGCTCCGGCCTCGGCCAACCGGGTACGGACGATGTCCAGCAGCTCGACCGAGGCGTCAACCGCGATGAGGCGTCGAGGGCGGAGACGGGCGGCGATGCGGAGCGTGCTGGTACCCCGTCCGCAGCCGATGTCGAGCACCACGGCACCGGGCAAGGTCCGCCGGGCGAGCAGGTCGGCGATGACCTCGGCAGCGTCTCGTCCGGCGACCTTGGCTTCGTGCAGCGCACGGGTGCGTTCCGCCAGACGTTCGCCGGTTCGGTAGAGGTCGCCGTGAACCAGAGCGGGGTCGAGGAACGGGTTAGCCGACACCGGTCGCCTCCCGCCCCGCCCGGGTCAGGTCATCGGCTGGGCCTGTCGTCGTAGCCGGTCGACCAGTTGGTTGGCTTGCCGGCGGCTGGTGAGCGAAATCAGCCGGACGTGCGGCCCGTGTTCCCGCATGAGGTTCTGGACCCGGGGTCGCATGGTGCGTCGGTAGCTGAGGATGTACCGGACGAAGTTCCAGGTGATCCGGTCGTAGACTCCGTCGGCTTGATGCTGGCCGCCCCGGTAGCGCCGGCGTCGCTGGGCGATGCCCCAGAGGCAGGTGGCGGCGGGAAGGTCGAGGAAGATCACGGTGTCGGCGGCGGCCAGCCGGATCGGCAAGGTACCGGCGTAGTTGCCTTCGATGATCCACCGCTCGCCTGCGACGAGTTTCTCCTGCTTGGCGGCGAACTCCTCCTGAGGCAGCGGGTTCCACTGCTCGTCGTAGTAGGTCGCGTCGAGGTGGGTCAGGGGCGCGTCGAGGATCTGGGCGAGCTGCCGGGCGATCGTCGACTTGCCGCTGCCGCCGCAGCCGATGATGGCGATCCTGTCCATGGTCCTCCAGAGTAGGGGCGGTGCGGGGCGGAGTCGGGCGGACACGGCAGGTCATGACGGCGCCGGATCCGGATGGTGCAGGAGACGATCGAGCACGCCAAGCTGGTTGGAGAGCCGGAACGGGTCGAGGCGCCGTAGGCAGTCGGCGATCAGGTCGGCGTGGTCGCTGGTGCCAACGATCTCGGCGAGCCAGCCGACCCGGTCCCGGACGTCGGTGGCCTGCCTGACGTGCAGGCTCGCCGGTACGAGTTCGGCGGCGCCGCAGACGGTGGTGGGCAGGAGCGGTGCGCAGCCGGCGAGGACCGCTTCGAAGATCCGTTGAGTGATCTGGCCAGCCTGGGCGTAGCGCTCCGGAAGCAGCAGCACCGTGGCGAGCGCGTCGGCGTGGATCTCGGCGACCTGGGGGAATGAGATCCGGCCGATGAAGTTGAGGTCGGGCCAGCGGCGGCTGTCGGGCCACTTGCCGGCGATCAGGTGGGGCAGGTCCATGGCGGCGGGAGCGAAGAAGGTGTCGAAGGCATCGTCGCGGTCGTACTGGTTGCCGACGTAGACCAGCGGCATCGAGCGACGCTGGGCAGCGAGTTTGTCGGGGTCGGCAGCGTCGAGGATCGTGTCGGCGACGGGGAAGAGCAGCGTCGTCGCGCCGGGGCTCGGGTGCAGGGCTGGTTCGCAGACGGTGACGTTGACCCTCTGGCGGAGCGGGTCGGCTGGGTCGAGCCGCCGGTCCTTGTCCCAGAGGATCGTCGGGGTGCCGAGCCGGTGGGTGTAGTGGGTGACAAGTTCGGCTTGGCGGTGCAGGTCGCAGGTGTGTCCGGGCCCGCCGCAGGGGAGGGTGTTTCGGCCGGGGATGGGCCAGCGCCATTCGAGGAACAACGCGTCGAGGTTGGGAATCCCGGCGTCCCACCGGTAGCTGCCGGTGAGGTCGAGGCCGGCGTCGCACAGGTCGCGGTTGGGCTGGAGGAACACGATGTCGTGGCCGGCCTGGCGTAGCCCGTCAACCAGGGGGCGGCGGTGGCTACGTCCGCCGTCGGGGGTGTCGACGACGCCGGGGCCGAGGAAACCCCAGAAGCTGTACCCGATCAGCACTTCGTCACCCACCAGCCCTCGATAAGCAGGGCGTCCAGGCCGGTCTCGACGAGGCAGTCGAGGGCCATGTCCGGGGTACCGCAGATCGGTTTGCCCTTGATGTTCAACGATGTGTTGATCAGCACCGGATGTCCGGTGATTTCGCCGAACGCGGCCAGCACGCTGGCGAGGAACGGGTGCTGAGTACGGGTTACGGTCTGGACCCGCGCGGTGCCGTTGCCGTGCACGATCGCGGGCAGGTGGGTCCGGGTCAGCTCGGTGACCGGCGCGGCGATGGACATGAACGGCGAGGACTGGCGGAGCCGGACGTAGTCGGCGGCCTTGTCGGCGAGGATCACCGGGGCGAACGGACGGAAGGGCTCGCGGAACTTCACCGTGCCGTTCAGTCGATTCACGACCTCGTTTGCGAAGGGCGAGGCGAGGATGGACCGGTTGCCCAGCGCACGTGGTCCGGCCTCCAGTCGGCCGGTGAAGAGTCCGACGATCGCTCCGTCGGCGAGCTGCCGGGCGAGGTGCTGGACCGGGTCGGCCGGGCGCTCGACGGTAAGACCAGGCCGTGATTCGCCGGACAGAACCAGATTGGGGTACGCCGGGCCGAGGTAGCAGTGCCCGCCGATGCCGGTGGGCGGGCGGCCGGTGGCGTCGAGCCAGGCGGCTGCGGCGGCCCCGATCGCGGTACCGGAGTCTCCCGGCGCGGGTGGGATGTGGACCTCGTCGACGATGCCGGCCCGGGCGACCTGCCCGGCGGCGACGCAATTCATCGCGACGCCGCCGCCGAGACAGAGCAGACCGGAGCCGGTCAGGCGGGTGGCTCGCCTGGCCAAATGCAGCATTACCTGCTCGGTGCGTTCCTGTAGGGCGGCGGCGAGGTCGGCGTGCACCGGTTCGACCGCCGCGTCCGGTGGGCGAGGTGGGCAGGTGGCGGAGGTGAACGCCGGGCTCGTCCGGCGGTACAGGCTGGACAGGACCCGAAGCGGCAACAACCCCGGATTGAGGGCGAAGCCGTCCGTGGTCAGAGGGATCGCGCGGGACATCAGGTCACCGAAGCGTGCGGGTTCGCCGAGGGCGGCCAGCGCCATGACGGTGCCCTCCTCGTCGCCGCGCCGCCAGCCGAGGTGTTCGGTCACGGCGCCGTACGCGTAGCCGAGCGACGCCGGATCCTTGATGGCAGCGGCCAGGCGGAGGTGAAGAGGCTGATCGTCGCGGCGGGCGGCGTGCCAGATCGTGGTGGTTTGCAGCTCGCCGAGACTGTCCACGACCAGGACCGCCGCGTCGTCCACGCCGGCGGACAGGAAGGCGTAGAGGGCGTGTGCGCGGTGGTGCAGCACGGGGACGCGCCGGGCGAGCGGGAAGCGTCGCGCCAGGTCCCGCATGCGCGCCTGGTAGCGGCGGTGCACGGTGAGGAAACTGCGTGAGCGGGCGACCGCTCGGCTGCGGGTCGCGGCTCGGGCCAGGTGCGCGGGAAGCTGGCCGAGTGCTGGCAGGTAGCGGCGGCCGTCGAAGTTGTACGCGACCGTCGTCACCTCGTTCGCCGTCAACCCGGCCTCGCCGAGGAGCCAGGCGACGGCCTTGGCGGGGTACGCCTTGCTGTGCTTGACCCCGTCGAGGCGTTCCTCTTCGGCGAAGCCGATCAGGTGGCCGTTGACCAGGAGCGCGGCGGCGGAGTCGTGCGTGTAGGCGCAGAGCCCGAGTACCACCTCGGCGCCCCGTGCGGATCGTCGCGCGATCATCGCCGGTCCCCGACCGTGGTTGAGGTGAGGTGGTCGTACCAGCTCGACAGGGCGGCACCGAGCGGATCGGGGGTGTCGGCGGCGAGCTTGCGTGCTTGGTCGCGCTCACCCGATTTCCAGGCGCGGTAGCTGGCGAGCGTCCGGCCGAACGCGTCCCAGGTCGGGCCGTCGCCAGGGCCGGTGTTGCCAGAGATCACGCGCTGGAGGAGAACATCGAGTTCCGGCCAGGGCGCGGCGATCGGGTCCAGTTCTGCCGTGCCTGCGGTGCCGTGCAGGGAGGCGGTGGCTGCCTGCGCGTTGTCGGCGTACAGGTGCAGGGAGTCGACGTGGTGGTGGTACTCGCCCAACTCGACGCCGAGCCAGCCGGCCATCAACTCCTGAATCAGGGTGGTGGTGAAGATGTCGTACGGGAAGCCGAGCCACAGGTCCTGGCTGCGCATGCTGGTGTGCATGATCAATCGGCCGTCCCGGATGAAGAACCGGTAGCCGAGGGTGCACGGCACATCCCGGTGGCCGCGATGGTCCCGGGACGGGTCGTAGAGCTGGATCACCCCTCGCCGCGACTCCGGGTCCTTGTGCAGTTGCCGTTGTACCGCGTCGAGCTGGTCGATCCGGCCGTCCCACCGGCGCAGCCGTGGCCCGTACGCGCCGCGTAGCACGCCGTCGTCGGCGTAAGCCCGCAGCCTGTCGTTGTAGTCGAAGATCCATGGGGAGTCGGAGCCGGAGAGGATCCAGAGTGCCTCCGCGACCGCGAAGGCGGGATTAATCACCCGGACGGGCGGTACGTCGACGAACCGCCGCCGAGGGTTGGCCAGGCACAGGTGTGCGCCGATCACCTCGGTCGTGGTCAGGTCGCGGGGGCATGCAGTCCGGCCGTTGAGGAGTACGGCCTGGCAGGCGGCGGTGAACAACTCACTCGCCGAGCCGGCGGTTAACACGATCATGGGCAGGCTCCTTCGCGGAGGTCAGGAGGTGAAAGCGGCGAGTCGGTCGCGGGAGAGGTTGACCAGCCAGGTGGCCTGGCGGGCGAGGCCCTCGCGGAGCCCGACGGTGGGCCAGTAGCCGAGCAATCGGCCGGCGCGGGTCAGGTCGGCTGCGGTCGCAGGTACGTCGCCCGGTTGGGCTGCGACGACCTTCACCGGCACTTGGCGGCCGGTGACCCTGGTCGCCTCGTCGATCACCGCGAGCATCGACACGCTCGCGCCACCGCCGACGTTGACCACCGCCGCTTGAGTGTCGAGGTGTCCGGCGGCGAGGGTGGCGGAGACGACATCGCTGACGAAGGTGAACTCACGACGCTGGCTGCCGTCCCCGAACAGGGTGACCGGAAAGCCGGTATAGGCGGCAAACAGGACCCGGCCGATCGCCATGTCGGGTCGTTGCCGGGGCCCGTACACGGTGAAGTAACGCAACGCGACGACGCTGAGCGGCCTGTCGGCTCGCCGGGCGTAGGCGAGACAGAGTTGCTCGGCGGCGAGCTTGCTCACCCCGTACGGGGAGACCGGGCTGGTCGGATCGTCTTCGCGGCTGGGTCGGTCGGCCGGGCCGTAGACGCTCGACGAGGAGGCGACGACCAGCCGACGGACGCCCTGGCGAGTGCAGGCATCGAGTAACCGGTGGGTGCCGAGCACGTTGGCCTGGGTGTAGTCGAGGAACTCACGACTCCACGACCGCCGCACGCCAGGACGCGCGGCGAGATGGAAGACGGTGTCGCAGCTCGCCACCGCGTCGTCGAGCTGGTCGGTGGCCAGGTCTAGGCAGTACGGCATGAACAGCGGATTGGCGACGGCTCTCGCCAGGTTCTCGTCCGCGAGGGCGTGCTCGCCGAGCCGGCGGCGATCCAGGCCGACGACCCGAATACCTCTGGCCAGTAGCGCGTCAACCAGGTGCGAGCCGATGAACCCGGCCGCGCCGGTGACCAGGACGCGGGACATCATCGGTGCCCCTCCCTGCGCCGGCTCTCCTCGAAGAGCCGGCGCCAGACGTCGGTGTACAGGGGCGGGTCGATCCGGGAAAGCTCGATCCGTTCGGTCGCGATCAGCACCCCGGGCCGAACGGAGCCGGTGGAGCCTTCGGCCGCCGACGCCTTGGCGTTGCGGGAGAGGTAGAGCGTCATCGAGTTCTCACACTGGGCGTGTGTGCGCCGTGCCTGCGATGGCGGGGATGGGCCCCGGACCCGTGTGGTCGACCGCCGGTGTGGCGGACCCGCCGGGAGGTTGGCGGGTCCGCCACTGGGAGGCAGCGGCTGGGAGCAGCCCGCCGGTCACCCGCCTGCGCAGCCCCGATGGCGGTACGCGGGCGAGGAATCAACCTCACGGCACCGAAGCCGACCGCCATCACGCCAATGGAGTCCAGCTCGGGCGAAGTCTGGCCAATCCTGATCAATACGTTCACCATGAACCCCATGCCGTTGACGATCGGTCGGCGACCACCGATGCCACCGGAAACGGCAGCGCTCGATGCTCGGCATCAGCGAACCGTCCACAGCCGTGGACCGGTACCGTCCGCTACCCGTCCAATCGCAACCAGGTAGTGACGAGCCGTAGCCGAACTGGCTAGCGTGATCGATGTCGGCAGGCGATGCTCGGAGGTACGTGATGGCGGGACGGCGCTACTCCCCGAACCGCCGGCTCGCGTGGGAGAGACTCCAACGCGGCTGGTCTTACGAGGAGATCACCGAACGCATCCGTACCGAGATGAGTCGTGCCGGCGAGACCGACACCGGGCTCAACGCCAACACCGTCAGGCGCTGGGAGATCGGCGAGCGGTGGCCGGATCCGCGCTACCGCAAATACCTGGTTGCGATCCTCGGCAAGCCGGCGAGCGACCTCGGCCTGCTCACTCCCGACGAGCTGGCCGTACGCCCGGACGCGGAAACACTGCACGAGTTCAGGAGGTTGTGGGACATGCTCACCGGAGACGACAACGGCAACGGTTGGGACCGGGCGTCCGTCCTACGCGCGCTCGTCGGCGCCAGCATGCTGCCCCTGGTCGCGCCACTGCTGTCCCTCGACCCCGAAGCAGCACACGCCGACGGCAAGACCGTCGACCCCGACTCGTACCGGCAGATCGTGCGCTGCCAGCGCGAGCTGTACTGGACCAGCCCAGCGAAGCCGCTCTACGAGGCTGCCTACGCCCACACCCAGCTCGGCATCGGGCTCCTGCGCGCCGCCAACGGCACCAGCCGGGCCGGTCTCGCCAGCGCGCTCGCGGAATCCGCGCTGCTCACCGCCCGACTCGCCTTCTTCGACCTCAGCCAACCCGCCATCGCCGAACGCTGCTACGACGTCGCTCTCTCCGCCACCCGCGAAGCCGGCAACCACGCCCTGGCCGTGACCGTCTTCGGCCACATGGCATTCATCCCCGCCTTCGGTCACGACCCGGCCAGCGCCCGCCCGCTGATCGACGCGGCCCTGCAGCACACCTGGCACGGCGTCAGTCCCATGGTTCGCTCCTGGCTGCACTGCGTCGCCTCGGAAGTGGAGGCGCGGGCCGGAGCGACAGCCGCCAGCCGCCATCACATCGACCTGGCGGCGGGGGCGATCGACGCCGACTCCACCCCACCCGAATGGCTCGACTTCTACGACAACGGCCGCCTGCACTCGTTCGCCGGGTATGCCGCCCTCGCCAGCGGCGACCACCGCGAAGCCGCCGGCCAGCTCAGCCAGGCGCTCGCCGGGCTCAGCAGCACCAGCGCCAAGCAGCGCAGCGTTGTACTCGCCGATCTCGCCACCGCCCATGGTAGTGACGGCGACCGGGCCGCCGACTATCTGAATCAGGCCGTCAACGCCCTGCAGGCCGACTGGTACGGCACCGGCCTCGACCGGGTCCGAGCTGTCCGGCCCGTACTCGGCGACAGTCGACACGGTGCCTGGCTCGACGAACGCATCGCCGCTCTCACCGCCAGCCGGGCAGCTCTTCCGGGTGGTTAGCGAGCGGACTCGTTGTGCTTGCGTACGAGGTCTGGCAGCTCGGCCAGCGATTCGAGCTGGAACAGGCAGCGGTCGCTGACCGCCCTGTCATCGAGGATGTAGCCCCACGGGCCGCGACGGACCAGGGCGGTCGGAATCCCTGCTTCCTGCGCCGGCCGGATGTCGTTGTCCAACCGGTCGCCGACGTAGAGCACCTGACCGGCCGGGCAACCCGCCTCGGCCACCACCCGTTCGAAGAACGCCGCGGATGGCTTCTCCACACCCCAGCCGTCCGAGGTGCCAATCACATCGACTGGTAGGTCCAGGGCACGCAGGATCATCTCCGCCCGAGCCGTCTGATTACCGGCCAGGCCGACGCGCAGCCCTGACTCGCGCAGCGCGGCCAGGCACGGTCGGGCATCCGGGTACAGGTCCTCCTCGGTGAACGACTCCGGTTGTCCCGCCGCCGTCCGGCGTTTCCGCTCCTCGGTCAGGTCGAACCCCGGCCGGAACACCTGGAACGTCTCCCGGTAGTCGAGGCCGCGAGCGATCACCGCTCCGAAGGCGGCCGAGAAGGTGTGGCGCGGTACGCCCAGCCAGTCCGCCCAGGTCCCGTACTCCCGGGACTCGTCAACGATCGTCTCGCCCACATCGAAGAACACGCTCGCGATCACCTATTGATTGTGCCCCCGGCCACGGAGAGTGATCTACGGGAGTCTGTGTGCCCGGAGTCTCCGGGCGCAGACGGCAGGCTCGACGCATCGGCGATGACCGCGAGCACGGGCGGACCGAACCTCGCGGAAAGGTTCGCGCAGTTGCTGTGGGCGACAGTTGCGCTCTCCGGACATGGGGTACCGCCGTCGGATCACGACGACCCGCCCGGACGGACCAGTCCGTATCTGCACGATCGACTCTGCAGGTCGGGCCTGTGAGTTGGATCGCAGCAGCTGAATGGCCTTGACAAGGGCGGCCAAGCCGAGAGGTACTGGATGAACGTTCCCCGTGCGGCGGTCCTGCGCCGGGCCACATAGGTCGATGCGTGGGCGCTCTGCTGGAGCGCTTGCTTTCGTTCTTGGCCCGCATGATCGGGTCGATCGACCGGGTGCCGAGCGAGCTACAGGAGGGCCAAGATGAAGGATCTCTTCCCGGCGGGTTAGCCGAGGCTCTACCCGGCCGCCGCAGTGCCGAGCAGCCGTAGGAGCGCCCTGTCACGGGTTGTGACGAACCCGGCTACCGGTGTTAACGCCCGCCGCCCTGTCTATCGCTGTCCACCTTCGTCTGCACGACCGCGCTGCTCGCGGTCGTGCCGACTGCTGCTGCCCTAATTCGCTCATGTCGGCCGGTGCGCCGGTCTACGTGTTCGTTGACATCTCCACAGTGGTACCTCCTTTGGCCGCGTCCGTGCGGCCCGCCCTGCCAGGCGTGGCCCGGCAGGGTGCTGGCTGCCCGCCGCACGGCTCCGTCCGGCCGTGCGGCGGGTACGGCCGGCGAGCTCACGACGGCGTCCTGATGTCGGCGCCGTCCAGACCTTCAACCAAGGAGTTTCGTTGTTCTCCCACTTCTTCATTTCGCCGTTTCGGCCTCCGGCCGTTGGCGGTGACAGATTCCGGCTTGACCTCGGTTTGGGCGTCCGTGTTGACGTCCGGGTTGGGGTCAGTCTTCAGCCGGACCCCCGAACTGACCCCCGACCAGCGGTCACACCGCAGGTCATGGCGTCTGTCAGCACCTGCTACTTGTCCTGCGAGAGACCCTGCATGGTCTCGGGTCTCTCCCCGGGACCCGCTTCATGAGGATCGACGAGGAGGTGAGATCCGGTGGATGACCCCGTCCTTCGCGTTCAGTCCCAGCTGACCAACCGCGACCAAGTGCTCCTGAACTGGTTGTACGACCACGGGGTGCTGACCTCGTTCCAGATCGCCCACGCCCTGTTCCCGTCGTTGGACTTCTGCCAACGACGGCTGCGCACGCTGCACCGGCTACGGCTCGTGGCCCGGTTCCGGCCCCAACGCGCCGACGGCGGCTCGTACCCGTACCACTATGCCATCGACCAGCTCGGCGCCGAGGTCGTCGCCGCAGCCCGCGACGAGCGGCCACCACGGCGCGATCACGCCCGTGCCGAGCGGCGGCGCTGGACCTCGAGCCGCACCCTGGCGCACCGGCTCGGAATCAACGGCTTCTTCACCGACCTGGCCGGCTACGCCCGTACCCACCCCGGAGCGGAGCTGCGCCGATGGTTGCCGGAGTCGGCGTGCGGTCGAGCCGGAGCCTTCACAAGTCCGGACGATCCAGGGCTGGTGCGCGCCTACCAACCCCGAATACGGCCGGACGGATACGGCCTGTGGGCCGAGGACGGAGCCGAGGTGCCGGTGTTCGTAGAGTACGACTCGGGCGGCGAGCAGCTGTCGGTCCTGCTCGGCAAGCTGGCCGGGTACCAGGAACTGTTCGCCACGATTAGGCGGGCATGGCCGGTGCTGTTCTGGCTGCACTCCGCAGCCCGGGAACGCAACCTGCGGCGCCTGCTCGCCGAAGAGCCACCGCCGCTGCCGCTCGCCACCGGCGCCCGCGATCACGCCGCCTCGGCGGGGCTCTCTCCGGCTGACGCCGTCTGGGCCATCGCGTACGGCGACGGCCAGCGGTACCGGCTGGTTGACCTCGCCGCGTACGTCGTCGACCTGCGACACGAATCGTCGGAGGCGGCATGAGCAGCGCCGCCCGATCACCAGGAGGCGGCCTATACCTCGCCGGCTCCGCTGACAGCAAGAGCGGGGATCTGTCACCCGCCTGTCACGGCGAGACTTGCCAGCGCGGACAGTCCCGTGACAGATCCGGATCTCTTCCGACACCACCCTTCCCGAGGTATCGTCCCGCGCCTTCGCCTGGGCGGTACTCGCGTCTATGCGCGATCGTCCCTGTGATCACCCGATTGAGAGGTGCGGACATGATCTTCGTCCCGATGCGGACCATCTCGGCAGCCGCCGGTGCCAACGCGGCTGCGGTCCGGACGGAGGAGGTGCTTCGCCACGAGTACGCCGCAGAACGATGCGGACGGTCCCCGGCGGACGGACCGGGCTGAGGGAGCCGTCCAGATTTTGATCATGCTCGCGATCGGCGGGGCCGCCGGTGCGGCGAGCTTCACGCACGTCCACAACGTTGCCGCAGCACACGGTCAACCAGGATGGCTCGCCTGGGCGGACGCGATCGTCCTGGAACTGATGTCCATCGCAGCCGGACTCGAGCTGCGCCGCCGCAAACGCGCCCGTGTCTCGACCAGGTTCCCGGCGGTCGTACTGGGCTGTGCGGTCGCATTGTCGCTCGCGGCGCAGGTCGTCGAGGCTGAGCCCTCGCCGATTGGCTGGATCGCCGCAGCTGTACCGGCGCTCGGCTTCCTCGTCATGGTCAAGGTCGCCCTCGGCTACGCCGGCACGGCGACCCGGACCAACGCAAGCCCGTCCGCGACACACCAGCCGGACCGAACCGCAGACGTCGAGTCGTCCGCCGGACCGATCGACACAGCCCGGCCCGCCGGACCGGTTGGGGAGCCCTCCATAGCTCGGACCGTCCGCCCGTCCGGCGCCAGCCATCGACGAGATGGACGGACCCGCCACCGCAACACAACGCATCGCGAGTGGTCCACGCATCACTCACCGGAGGCGGACGAACTGCTGCCCGCAGCACGACTCGTCCGGGACCGGCTCGACGCGGACAGGCAGCCGCTCACCCGCGCAGCGCTCGCCGATGCTCTCCGGTCCGCCGGGCACACCGTCTCCAACACCCGGGTATCCGATCTCCTCAAGACCCTCAAAGCCGAGTCGTCCCCACCAGCGACTGAGTCCAAGCGCAGCCGGACTTCACCGGCCGCGATGCTGCTGAAACCCGATCAGCGGTCGGCGGGCACCAGCCCACTCGACGGCGCGACCGGCACCACCGACCTACCCGAGACGGACGACAGCCATCGATTTGGCGAAGCCGAGACATCCCAAGACGATCAGGAGCATCTCGATCATGAGCACCCACGTGAACCCAACTGAGCAGCCCTACCGCGCCACGGCAAACACCACTCCCACCATCCACCCCGCCGGACCCGCGTCTACTGGCGCCGAGGTGTGGACCGCGGAACGCCTTCGTGCCCTGGGCGTGACTACCACCCTCGCCACCGCCGCCTCGGTACTCGGGATCAGTCGATCCCAGGCGTACCGGCTCGCCGCCACCGACACCTTCCCCACGCCACTGATCCGGGCCGGCACCCGCATCATCGTCCCGGTCGCCGGCCTGCTTCGGCTGTTGATGCTCGAAAGCCCCGCCTCGACCGCCGAAGACCGGCGACTTGATCCCATCGGCGAGGCGAGCGTGGATGCAACGACCAGGCCGCCAGCGGACTACGTCCATCACCGCTGGCGGCACCGCGTCGAGCACCCAGGAGACGATGAGTGAAGGGATCAACCTTCAAACGCTGCGGCTGCCGCGACACCACTTCGGGCCGGCGACTGGGGCGCTCCTGCCCCCAGCTCCGCCGGCCCGGCGGTGGCTGGTCCCGCGGCCACGGCCAATGGCACTGGCAGATCGAAATTCCCGCCCGCGCCGACGGGAGCCGCCGGCCGCTGCGGCACGGCCCGTACCCGACTCAGTCAGATGCCGACGCGGTTCTGGACCGCATCCGCGCCGCGCTCGCCGTCCCCGACCCCACCGACCCACACGCCACCGTCAAGACCGGCGACCTCATCGAAACCGCGGCGAAGACCGGCGCACCCATACCCACGCCGAATCAGATCCGCCGGGCGCTGCACCTGGACATCACCCCGACCGAACTGCCGAACGTGGGGGAGTACCTGACCGACTGGCTCGCCGGGCGTAAGAACATCAAAAAGGGCACCCTGCGGTCGTACGAGGGCCATGTCCGGCTGTACCTGATCCCATATCTCGGCCACCTGCGCATCGACCGGCTCCGGCCCGGCCACATCGACGCCATGTACGACGCCATCGAAGAACGCAACACCACCATCGACACCCTCCGAGCCAGCCGAAACCAAGCCAAGCGCGACCAGGTCAAGGGCCAGCGCATCGTCGGCCCGGCGACGCGGCACCGCATCCACGCCACGCTGCGTAAGGCCCTCAACGACGCGATGCGCCGCCACCGGCTCATCGACACCAATGCCGCCCTCTTGGTCGAACTACCCCCGGCTCGGCCACCCAAGCCGACCATCTGGACCGACCAGCGCGTCAAGACCTGGCGCGACACCGGCAAGATCCCCAGCCCGGTCATGATCTGGACCCCCGAACAGACCGGACGATTCCTCGACCACACGCACGACGCAGGCGACCGGCTCTACGGCCTCTACCACCTCATCACCTTCACCGGCCTACGCCGGGGCGAAGCCTGCGGCCTGCACTGGGACGACCTCGACCTCGACGCGGCCACCCTCACCGTCCGCTGGCAACTCGTTCAACACGGCTGGGCCACCGCCATCGACACCCCCAAGACCACCGACAGCGAAGCCGCGGTCGCTCTCGACACCGACACCGTGGCGGTGCTGCGCGCCCATCGCACCAGGCAACACCGCGAACGCCTCGCTGCCGGTGCTGCCTGGCTCAAGACCGGCCTGGTGTTCACCAACCCGACCGCTGGCCGGCTCCACCCCGCCAACGTCACCGACCACTTCCACCACCTGGCCACCCAGGCTGGGCTACCGCCCATCCGGCTCCACGACCTCCGACACGGCGCCGCCACCATGGGCCTCGCCGCCGGCGTCCAGATGAAGGTCATCTCCAACCGTCTCCGCCACTCCAGCCCTCACTTCACCGCCAAGTTCTACGGCGACGTCCTACCCGAGCTGTCCCACGCCGCAGCCGAAGCCACCGCCGCCGTCGTCCCACGACGCCGTGGTGCGACGAAGCCGGCGTGATCCGCGAGCTGTTCATCCACGGTCAGCAGTGTCGGGCCAGCCACGACTGCGCCGGCCCCGCCATCCGCGAAGCGATCGCGGCATGACCATGACAAGTACCGGCGCCTGCTGCACCAGCGCCGCATCACCCTACCCATCGCTCATCGTCGGATCTGGCCATCACCCGGTGTAACCCCCCGTTCGTCGGCCAGCCGTTGCCCTGCTGGTACCTGGCAAAGCTGCGCGATCACTTGGTCGACACCGCCATGGCCCAAGGCGACCAGCGTCGAGACCGTCCGTCGGATCCTGCACGTGCACGGTGTGTCCTGAGGGCAGGCCAAGACCTGGAGAGCCAGCACCGACCCCGGCTTCACGGCGAACGAGCGCCGGTTGTTCGACCTGTACGACCGCCTGCCCATTGGCGGGCCGGTGGGCAGGTGGTCTGCGTCGACGAGTTCGGGCCGCTGAACCTCCAACCCGCTCCGGTCGTGCCGGGCGACCTGTCGGCCGGCACGACCGGCTGCGGGCGACCTACCTCCGTGACCAGGAAGTCCGACACGTGATCGCCGCACTGGACATGGCCACCGGCCGTCTGCATTGCCGCATCCTCGACCGGAAACGCTGGCGGGAGGTTCTGAGCTTCCTGAAGACCCTGCGCCGCTGGCCCGACGAAAAGCTCCATCTTTGATCCTGGACAACTTCTCCCCGCACGAGCATCCTGAGGTGCGGGCCTGGTGCGCTGCTAACCAGGTCGACCTCGTCCACCTGCCCACGTACGCGTCCTGGTTGAACTGGATCGAGGCCGAGTTCGCCGCCGTGCGATACTTCGCTCTCAATGGCACCGATCACCGCAGCCAGTCCGAGCAAGATGCGGCGGTCGGTGAGTAAAGCCGGTGGCTTAACCAGAGGGTGCAACTTCGGTTCGCATTCACGATCAACCCAAGATCTGATATACATCATCCGTTTCAAGGATGCATGACGCGGCAGTAGGCCGCCGCACGATGGCCGTCAATCCTGGCTTTCCGGTACATCCGGCTCTCGAAAATGGATCTTTCGCACTCGTCGGGAGTTGTCGAAATCTAGGCAGTCTCCACTCGCCTGGAGGCCGCACGCCACTCAACTGCCCGCAGCGTCCAGAAGCGGGCTTGGGGAGCCATGCCAGCTGATGGCCAATACGTCCCGGGCGCGCGTGGAGGCGACGAAGAGCAGAGATCGCGCCTTTCGCTGTTCGTGCTCGTACCTATGGGGATCGTTGTGGCGGTAACGCTCGATGTGTGCACGTGGAAGGACACCCCGGCGCAACCCGATGATTGCCAGGCGCTGGTATTCAAGTCCTTTGAACCTGTGCATCGTCCCGACGTGGATTTCCCCATCGCCGCTGGGGCCATCCTTGGTCAGTTCGGCGCAGGTCAGCCCGCTGTGAATGGTGAGGTGGTTCATGACCTGGGTGAGTTGCCCATGGTCGGCGACGGCGACGGCGATGTGACCAGCCGGGTCTTGGAGGGCGCCGTGCCGGTCGGTGGAAAGTTCGTCCATCCAGTGCTTCAACAGCGTGCCTAGGCCGACGAGCTCCTCGTCCCAGTTCCGGTATGCCGTGAGGATGGGTGCGGGCCCATGCAGGACGGAGCGGTAGCCGGTGAGATGGTCGGTGCCGTCATCGAGGTCGTCGTAGACAGTTTTGTCGCCTTCGGCGATGCGTAGTGCGTGCAGCAGGATTTGGCGGGTTGTTCGGTAGCTGAGCGTGAGCCGGGTGGACCGGCCGCGGATGTTGATGCCGAGGGCACCGAGAGAGACCTGATGGTCGTAGATCCGCTGATGCGTGTCGCCGGCGATGAAGAGGTCATTGCGTTGGGGCGCGACCATGGCGCGGAGCATCTTCCAGTGGGCGGCGCGTAGGTCTTGGGCCTCGTCAACGACGATGTGCCGGTACCGGTAGGTGGCGGGGCGGGAGCCGGAGCTGTCGCCGCCCGGATCGGCCGAGGCTCGTCGAGCGTCGACTGCTACCGCCCGATCCATCTCGAATCGGGCGGCTCGTTCTGCGGCCTGTCCCCAGGTTTCGACGCCGAGCTTGTCGAGCCGGGCGGTGAACTGTTCGACCAGCTTCCAGACCTGGCTGCGTTCCGGGCGGGTGAGTGCCCGGCCACGACCGGCCCGCCGGGTCTGGAAGTAGGCGCTGCGGGTGGGGACCGCCTGGCCGAGGATGACCTGCTCCCACTCATCGAGGAGAAATTCGGCGTCCCAGCGCTGCTCGTCGAGTTCGGTAAGCAGCTGCCGCAGCTCCGCCAGTGCGGCATGGTCGCTGATGCGCTTCCGGCGGTTCTGCTGCGCGGTGTTTTCGCCGATGACCCGTGCGGCTAGCTGGTCGATGTGCACTACGTCGACCCGTCCGTGTAGTTCCGGGTCGTCGATCAGCGACGTGAGCCGAAGCCGGAGGTCGGCGGCGAGGTTGGCGGTAAACGTGGTGAGTAGGATCCGTTCGTCGTCGCCGGTGAGATGCTCGGCGAGGTACTTGACCCGGTGCAGGGCGACGACAGTCTTTCCGGTGCCGGGCCCACCGGAAGCACGGGCTGGCCCCGTGTAGTCACGGTAGGCGACCTTGTCCTGGGCCGGGTGAAGGTAGAGCTTCCAGCTGCGGAAGCTGCCCTCGTCGAGGGCAGCTTGGACGTCGTCGTCGATAGACGAGACCGGGGTACGGCCGAAGGCGGCCACGATGTCGGTAGGGTCCGGTTCCGTCCCCAGCTGGACCGGCCGGGTGACCTCCTCGAGGACAGAATCGATGCTCATACCGGCGGCGAGCCCATAGAGCACGTCCTTGGACAGCAGCGGCGCGCCGGTGAGCAGCTGGTCCAGCTCCGCGTCGGTGGTGACGGTCAACGCCAGATCGATGAGCTGCTCGGCGACGCCGAGTTCGCGGAGCTGGTGGGCGCTGTACGCGGCGAGCAGAGCCGGCCGCTCCGGCTCCTCGGCCGGCTCTTCGACGAGTGGGGCCGGCGGTTTCGGTGTGGTGGTGGCGGGCTCGGCAGGGGTGAGGGTGATGCCGGCCCGCCGGAGCGAGTTGTCGCCGACGACGGCGAGGTCGACGAACTCCAGCTCGCCGGTGACTCGGTTGACGGCCACTTGGAGTTCGTCGTAGACGTCCTTACGATGCCGTACCGCGATGATCAGCCAGTGTTGGATGCCCTGCTGGTCCGTCTCGATTGGGAGGAGCAGCGCCCGGTAGGACTGGCTGATCTTGGCGCGGTGGATACGTGAGTCGCCCTTGAGCTTCTTCAGGTCGAGGCCGGGCAGATCTGGATTTTTCCGGAAGCGGTGACAGAAGTCGTAGAACTGGCCCTTGACCGTTCGGTCGAGCTTGTAGAGCTCTTCCTCGGCCTTGTGGTGCAGGCTGAGTCGGGCGGTCATGCCCCGGAGTCTTTCACGTCGGGTAGGAGCGCCACGAGTTCGTCGAACCGCTCCAGCCATTCGACCGCAGTCCGCAGCGTCCAGCCGTTTGCGGCGTACGCCTCGTCCCGGCGCTGCGCGTCATCGTCATTGGCGGGTTGGACGATGGCCACCTTGATGCTCGACTCGGCCCACGCGAAGTCGGCCTGCCAGCGACCGGAGCCTAGTTCGTAGCCGAACACGGGCGCACGCTTGCCCAGTTCGGCCAGCCGTCGGGCGAGGACTCCAAGGTCGCCACCCTGCTCGGGCTCATCCTCCAGGATCTCCAAAATGTCCTCATCCCAGGTCGGGTCGCGTCGGCCGCTGCCCGGGTGGGCCGGAGCGCTGTCGGTGGATTTGTCCGGCCGGATCGGCGTCGTCGTGGCCGCCCCGCTCAGGGTGTCCAGCTCGCCGAGGCCACCGCAGACAGCGAGCACGTTGACGTCGAATTCGGCCGCCGTGCTGTAGGCGAGCTGGACCCCGTCGCCGCCGGCGAAGGAGAGGAACTGGGTGAGGTTCGTCCAGTACAACCAGGCACGCCAACGCGCGTGATGGGCGTCGGTGTCGAGGACAGCGTCACGGTCGTCGAGGACGGCGAGCGCCGACCAGCGTGGGCGGTCCGAGTTGGTGGCGTCGAGCGTGATGACGATCGGTAGCCCGGTGAGGTCGTGGGAGCGGAAAATGCGCATCGACTCGTGCGGGCTGGGCGAGGCGGGTGGCTGAGGCGGCCGGTCGGAGGTGAGGCCGCTGATTTCCGTCCGAAGCGCGTGGACAAGATCGTGTCTGCCGTTCGTCACCGCTACTGGAACGCTACCGGGTGTCGCGAGCAGTCCAGTGACCATCGCTTCGGTGCGGCGGGCCCAGCGGTTGTTGTCCGGTTCGCGGAGGTAGCCGATCAGGGTATTGATGGGGTTGGTGAAGACCGTGCCGGCCAACTGCGCACGCTGTCCGCCGTACTGCTCATAAGCGTCTTTGGCCAAGTCCTGGGCGTTGCCGGAGTAGGGCGGCCACACCGGCTGGGCTGCGGTCGATCGCTGCTCGAAGTGATCGATGTCGGCCCAGGTGACCTGGAAGACCAGGTGCCCGTCGGCGCGTAGCTGTGTGCGCTGGCGGGCGTTCGCCGCGATGCGGTTGTGTTCTCGGCTGGCGTGGAAGCGGAAGCCCTCCAGAAAGACGGTGACGGTCTGGTGCGGCCCGTCCACGCGAGTGAACGTGAAATCGGTTCTGGTCCGGCGCAACGGCTGCTGGGCGGTTATCCTCCAGTGGACGACGTCGGAGCCGCTGGCGAAGCGTAGGTGACCGCTGGCGTGGCCGTCCTCGTCCAGCGAGACGTCGTCGGTGATCGCTACCCAGTCGCGCAGGGCGGCGAGGAATCGGGCCTCAAGGTCGGATTCCACCTGCCGGTCCAGGCCGACCTGCCGGGTGCTGGTGACCGGCTCGGTTTTCCACCCCTCGTCCTGAAAGAGCAGCGACTCGATCATGCGGAGCGCGGTGGCGCGGGAGACGACGTCCTGGAGCTGCTCCGGCGTGTAGCGGTGCAGGCAGCGATGGCATGCCCGGCGTTGTTCGTCCTTGCACGCGCACTCGCGGAGTACGTCGTACGCCTTGGCGAGCACGTCACGGAAGTCGTCCGCCTTGGTGAGCCGGTCCAGGTAGCCGGTGCCACCGGGGAGGCTGTCGAAGAGTACGAGGAACCAGCGGCGCTCGCCGCTTTTTAGGTCGGGCATGGAAGCGACGGTGGTGTCCAGGTGCTGCGGGTCGCCGCCGAAGTGCAGATCCACGCCCATGCGAAGCGCTGCCCGAAACGAGTGCACCCGGGTATCGACGTCGGCGGTTGCCGCTGGCAGCAAGATGCGCAGCGCCTCGGTCTGCAGTTGGTGCGCGAGCAGCACTTGTTCTTCGCGTGCGTCGTCGGACTTGCCCCGCCGCATCGGGCACCACGGCCGGTGATGCTTCAGCGCGAGGTTACGAGCCTGAGACGACGTCAGCGCGTCCGTGTCGTGGTCGAACACCGAGCGTCCGTCGGCGCTGGCGGCCCCGCAGCCGGTGCATACGTGGAAGGCGTTGATCCGTACGGTGTGCCCGGCGAAGTCGTCGCGGGGCGGCGCGTCGAAGCGGGCGGGCCCGACGTTGATCCGCCGGATCAGGGCGCGTCGACAGTAGTCGATGCCGAAGGTCTGCGTCGTGTGTCGCCATGAGGAGCCCGGGGCGATCTGGTCGTCCGGGAAGTCGACGGCGTCGACGATCGTGTAGAAGCGGCGGTCGCGCTCGTCCTTGTCGTCGCGGATTCTGGCGTCCTCCCTGCGGTCGCGGGAGGTCACGATTGTTGGTTCGACGACCTGGAACAGGCAGCCGTCATCGGCGATGTGGCTGCTGTCGCAGCGTGGGCATGGTCTCCGGTCGTGTTCCGCGTCCTCGGTGCGGACGTAGCCACAGTCTGGGCATACCCGCCATTTGTGCCAGTTGGGTCGTCCCGCCGTCGTGATTTCCAGGCCGGTGATCTCGTGCCGGTAGCCGTTGACGTAGAACGTGTTCCCGGGCGCCAACTCCGACAGCGCGTAACGGCGTGGCCGCTCGTACGGCAAAAGGGTCGACGTGTATCGGGTTTTGCCTGTTCGCTGGTCGACCCCATCCGGGCCGTACAGCGTGGCGGCGAGTGTGGTGACGCTGTCCACCAGCGCGTAGTTCGGCAGCAGACCGAGGTCACAGAGCGCGTTCTGCGCCGGGGTGTCGCCCAGGTCTCTGAGCTGTTTGCCGAGTCCGCGCCGTTCAGCGTCCAGTTCGGCCTTCTGCTCCGCCTGCTCCGGGTCGGAGTCGTGCAGCTCGTCGTGTGCCTCGCTGATCGTGCGGATCCGTGTCCGTAGTGCCTCGTACCGGCGCCGCCACTCCCGGTCGGCTTCCTCCAGCGCGGCCCGCAGGCCGTGCGTCGCGTACGCCACCAGATCGGCTCGCGCGTCGTCGCTCATCCCGCGCGGCAGTACATCGGAGCCGTCCTCGCGGGGGAACAGCTTGAGGAATCCCTCGACCAGCTCGGTTCCCTGCGCCATCACCGCCTCGATCAAGTCGACCAGGTAGCCGGACGGGCCGAAGAGCGCGGGCGCCCGGTCCGGCAGGGGCCGCAGCACCACCCCGTCGGATCGCCGCAGCCGGCCGGCGGCCGCGAGGTCGAGCAGGTGTGCGAGGTACTGCCGACGCAGGATCTCCACCGCGGACAGGTAGCAGCCCGGCGGCACGATCGTTCCGGCGATGAGCTCCGTGGGCCGGTCCAGGAAGTAGAGGTCACGCCGCGACCGATCGGGAATGGTCAGCAGGAAGGCATTGCCGGTGCGCCGACCGGCGCGCCCGGTCTGCTGCGCGTAGCTGGCCGGTCGGCGCGGCAGCGCGGCGAGCACCACCGCCGACAGGTCGCCAATGTCGATGCCCATCTCCAGCGTCGGCGTACAAGACAGCACGTTCGGGTTCTTGAACTCCACCACGCCGTGCTCGTCGGGCTTCCGACCCCGCTTGAACGCCTGCTCCACCCGCTCCCGCTGCGGCCGAGTAAGCATCCCGGTGTGCTCGGCCGTCACCACCTGATACGTGCCCGCCCGCCGGTAAAGCCGCCGGTAGTAGTCCTGCGTGTAGTCACGATCCCGCTGGTGCCGGCCTAGCTCGTCCGGCCGATTACCGGTTACCAGCCGGCCGCTCTGGCATCGGTACGCCGGGCACGGCTGACCATGCCACTGCTCCAGCAGCGACGGGTGCACCGTTTGCTCCCAGAAGCAGACCGGGCAGCGCACGAACGCCTCCCGCACCTGCCCGTCGTCCAGCAGCAGCGCCTCGATGTTTCCTGGCTGGAGCCCGTAGACGCGGGCGGAGGTGTCGTTCGGGGTACGGACCGACAGCAGACCGATCGTCGTCAGCTCGGGCAGCAGCCGGCTCCAGAACTCCGGGGCAACCTCTCGTGGCAACCGCAGCCGGCGGCCCGCCCACCGCTCGTGCCAGGAGAGGCGACCGGCGGCGACGTCGAAGTCACTGCCGATCTTCGGACGCTGCAGCAGGAACTTCGGTGCTGCGACGCGGTTCGGAAACGCCCGCATCCCCAGCTGGCGCTGCCCCCAGATGAAATACCGGCTCGTCCCGGACTCGCCGATGTACTCGCTCAGCCACTTGTGGGCGACCGCGCCACGGCTGCGCAACCGCTCGAGGAAGACCCGCAGAAATCCCAGGTACGCGACCTCGTCGGCCTCCATGATCGGCAGGTCGTCACGGCCTAGGTCCAGGTGGATGTCCCGGATCAGCGCCACCGCCGCAGCCGGATCTGGAATGCGCACGTGGGCCGCCGCGGTGCGGGTCAGCTCCAGCGTCCGCCCGTTACGGGAACGGAACCCGAACTCCATCAGCGTCTCGAAAGCCAGCCGCTGCCCGATGAGCTTCCAGGTCGCCAGATCCCCGCCGCGCCCCCGGCCGGACAACACCCGGTCCACCCCACGCAGCCCATGCAGATCCGGGGGCACCACCGCCGCCAAGGTCTCCGGATCGGTGGTTGCTGCCACCACGTCGGCGATCAGGTCGTTGAGCGCCGTCCCGGACTCCTGCCGCAGGTGCGCGGCGAGTAGCGCCCGCAGCGAGAACGTGTACGACCGGTTCGCGACGAACCCGGCCCGATGCGCCGCATCCTGGACCGAGGCGTTGAACATCAGCGTCTTGTCCTCGTACAGCTCCTTATCCAGCTCGCCCGCCCTGAACAGCTGGGTGATCGCCGCTGCGGCCAGCGCCGCCGCACCGGTGCCCAGGAACCGGATGGCGTTACGCTCGCCGCACGCCGGGCACCAGTCCTCCGCTGCCGCAGTGTTCGCCGTCGATCCGACGTTCACCAGGATGAACGCCGAGTCTCGCGCGGTCAGCGCCGGCTGGCCCTCCGGTCCGTAGTCGCTCGCCGGGTCCGGCAGCCGTAGCCGCTGCCGCACGGCGTCCAGCACCATCAGCGTGCCGCCAGGGCCTTGCGCCGCCGATGAGCCATTGCCGAGGCGGCGTCCGACTCCGGGGAGCGTGTTCCGGCCGGCGCCCTCGGCCGCCTCCTTGTCGGTCGCGGCGATCAGATAGCGGACCCGCACCTTGTCCTGACCCGCCGACGCCCGGCGGATCTTGTAACTGTCGAACTGCACGTCCCAGTCGTCGCTCTCCGGCGAGAAAACGGCCCAACCAGAGCGGCCACAATCCCGGCAGTAGACCGCTGGAAGGAACAGATTCGCCATCTGACCAGCCGTGGCCGTGGTTACCGGCACCGTCACCGCACCGACGCTCGTGTCCCGGGTGCCGGCGATGTCCCAGCGGAACTCCGCTTTCGGCCACGGCAGCACACCCCGCAGCAGCCGGGTAACCGCCCTGGCCCACTGGTGCACCTCGACGTGTACCAGTGGTCGTGTCTCACCGGGCCTGGAGTCGGGGTCGCGCGCATACGACAGCAGCGCCACGAACCGGGCGAGCGCCTCCGCAGCCTTCTCCGGTTGCCGCGTGATCGCCGCTGACCAGCTCTGTGCGCCCGCCCGCCACATCAGCCGGAGCACCTCGGCGCCGGTCTTCACCTCCCCACTGAGCGCGACCAGAATCGCCTTGGTGAACAGGTGCTGCTTCAGCCGCCTGCCAAGCTCAAAGGGATCAAGATCCTCGACCTCGGTGACTGCCTGCGCCAGCAGCAGCATCGCCTCGTCTCCGGTGGTCGGATCGGGCAGTGCCAGCAACTCATCCGGTGTCGGTGTCGGCCACGGCTCGATCGTGTCGAGCGGGATGAACTCGTCGACGGAGAGCCGGTCCTCGCCCACGATCGTCTCAGCGGTGAACTCGGTGCCGAACACCGCGGTCGCCACCTTCAGCAGGTTCGCCGTGCCGCCCTCGTCGGTGGTGGCGGCTAGCGTTGCCGAGGTTGCCACCGGGCAGATGTTGCCGAGGGGACGGCCCTCCTTACTGGCGCCGACCACCGAGGCGAGCCGGCGCAGCAGCATCGCGACGTCCGTGCCCTGCGCTCCGTCGTAGGAGTGGAACTCGTCGACCACTACATAACGGATGTCCGTGTCCTGCCACAGCGGTGCGTCGTCGATCCGCTGGAGCAGCAGGTCCAGCATCTTGTAGTTGGTGATCAGGATGTCCGGCGGGGTCAGTTGCATGTCAGAGCGCCGCGTGTAGACCCGCTCGTACTGGATGGCGGCCCGGTCGCCGATATAGAGGCCGGCCGTCACATCACCGAGGTCGTTGCGGTGCCCGAGCAACAGCTCGTTGATCCGCTGCGCCTGATCGCTGGCGAGCGCGTTCATGGGATACAGGAAGACCGCTTTTACGCCGGGCTGACCAGCCCTCCGCTCCCGGCGGCAGTGGTCCAGCACTGGGTACAGGAACGACTCGGTCTTGCCCGAACCGGTGCCAGTGGTGACCAGCGTCGGTTGCGGCCTGTGCCCGTTGACAGAGGTAAGGCGGGCGAACGCCCGCGCCTGATGCGCGTAGGGGGTCCAGCCCTCTCGCCGCCACTCCAGGTGCCGTTTCCAGCCGGAGTCTGCCAGGGTAAACGGAGTCCGGATCCGCAGGAACGGTCCGCGGAACATACCCGACGTCTCGTCACCGAGGAACCGGTGCAGCGCCTCCCGGGCACCCTCGTCAGCCAGCGCGTAGGTGGTCGAGAGGTATTGGAGCAGGCTCTCCTTGAGCCCGCGTGCCTCCAAGGTCGGCCTCACGCGGTCGCCGCCTTCCGCGTCACCGGATCCCATTCATTACGGGCAATCGCCGCCTCTAGTCGAGCTTGGAACACGGCGTGCGCTGCCCGCATCTCGTCTTCCCGTTTGGCCTCGTGGAACGGGGGAGTGTAGCCCTCCGGCGGCGGCACCGTCTTCGGCTTGCACTCGTCCTTCAGGTACGCCTCGAACTGCGCCCAGGTTTCCTTGGTCTGCCGCTGGCCGATCGTCCGGGCGTTGCCGGCGAGCTTCCAGCCGTCCGCGTCGAACCAGGTCACCGCCTCGTACTTCTGCAGTACGGGGAAGCGGCCACGGTAGGCGGCGATCAGCGCGTCGACGCTCATGCCCAGCCAGACCGCCACTAGCGCGTCGATCTCCACAAGCGCTGAGCGCCGAGACCGTTCGGTCCGCAACGGTGTCTCAGGAGTCCACTCCGGCCCGACATCGGCCAGTGGTGGCAGCCCCGGCCACTCACACGCCCACGCCTCGATCTCACGCCAGCGCGGGTCGTACAGTTCGGCCCAGAGATCGGCGTACGCCGAGGTAAGGCAGTTCAGCCGCAAAGTTCGGATCATCAGAGCCGAGGCGAGCGGATGACTTGCCGTCGGAGCCGGGAGGGCCCCCGCACGGCCCACGTCGAGATTCGTCGTGCCTGTGGCCCGCAACAGGTAGTCGATGGGAATGGACGACCACATTCCCGTAAGTAGGGCGGTTGTGCGGTTGTCCGTCACCCAGGCGCTACGCAGGCCGTCGATATGAGATGGCCCCGGAGGAATGATCGCGTTATACAGACTGCGCTCGCTGTTAGGGGAGATCATCTTCCGCCACGCCAGTCGATAGAACTGGATATATGGTCGACGGGACTGCTCCACCAGTACCGCGTCGGTTTTCTCTGGGTTGACGTCCGACTCGGGTATGCCCTCAATTTCTGCGATCAGAGCCCGCGCGTCGGCGACGGCCCTGGAATCTGCTCGGAGCCGGGCCAGCTCGACGTGGTCGATCCATCGATCATGTGCCTGCTGGTACGCGGCTTCACGTCCGTGGCTCGTCACGTATTCGGTATCCGGAATGAAGTCGGGCGGCAGACTGACCAGGTCGATGCCGTAGGGGTCATTGCTGTTCGCATCGTGCCGCTTGAACACCGGCGTGGCGGCGCCCAGTTGGATGCCCTTGAGGATGTTCTCGTCCCACCTTGCCGGTTGATGCTCACGTCCGGTCTCGGGATCGACCCGGTTAAAGTCGATCAGGTTTGCCTTCTTCCCCCCAGCCTCATCAAGACCACGGGAAATCTGTGGGTTGAGAGAGCCGAGCCGGAGTGGGTAGTTGGCGAGCGCCTCGATCGCGGCGGCCTCTGCAGTGCTGACCGGGAACAGCAGGCGCGCCTGCGCCAGTGGCCGCTCCTCCTCGTCGAGGAGCCGTCGCCAGACGGCCAGGACATCCTCGTCGACGGTGACGACGCGGGTCCGGTGCGGGCGTTCGTCGAACTCGCGGTTCTGGTATCGGATGCCCGGAACCTCCCCGGAGCCGTCGTGGTCGCGAGACAGTCGCAGCGCGTTCGCTGATACCAGCCATGACAGGTGATTGAAGCGGATCTCCTGAGCGCGACCGTAAATATGGACGCCGAAATGGGTGGCGTGGCCCACCGGCTCTGGGAAGAACCGCTGGCCGGAGTTGACGAAGTCACCGTGGACGCGGAGCCGCCGATAGGCGGCCTCCCGTAGCGGTCCCTCCTTCTCGCCGGCGAAGTGAGTGTCGGGGTGCAGCAACCCGACGGCTCCTCGTGCGGACGCGTGCGCCCACACCTGGCACATGAAGGCCCGGTAGAGATCCGGCTGAGTGCCGGCCAGCAGTGGGTAGACCTGTGGCGAACCCAGCAGGGCGGCCGTCGCGGAGTTGTTGGTCAGCTCGCCGAGTACGTAACCCTTCACTGATGGCTTTGCGAGGAGGTCCCGGCGGCGTCGTTCCTTCTCGGTCTCGGACGGCCGGTCGGCCAGCTTGAACCACGGCTCGTGTTCGGCCAGCACGGCGTCGGCGTCCCAGCGGGGCCGGACCCACGGCGGGTTGCCGACCTGCAGGTCGAAGCCGCCCTGCTCGGCGAAGATCAGCGCGAACTCCAGCTCCCAGTGCAGGAAGCCCTGTCGATCGGCGATGTCCCGGACCACCCGCAGCCACGGAAAGCGGATCTCCGGCGGGCTGCTGTCCATGCCCATGAAGGCCGGCAGCGACTCCTCGAACTTCTTCAGCTCGTCGAGGGTGTCGTACGCATTGAGCAGGGTGTCCTGCGGGATCGCGGCAGTACCAAGCATCGCTTCGAGGAAGTCGATCCAGTCGTCGAGGTTTTTGAGCGGGATGACCCGGCGCCGCGGCACAACCTGGGGCTTCGCGGGCTTCTTCGCCGCCTCCGCTCGGGGCTTTGGTGCGGGCGGCTGCGGGTCAACCGTACCCCAGCCGAGTTCGTCGAGGGTCGTCTGCTCTCCGTCAACGGGGAAGAAAGACTGCTGGAAGCTCAGCCGTCTCTGCGACGGGATCACCGGCGCGTTGGACGCCTGGTTCGCGTCTCCGCCTGGGCCATCACTGGGCGCCGGTATCTCGGGCGCATCGCCCGGGGTCACCACGCCGACCAGATCCGCGAGACTGGCCCGGGCAGCGGGATCCGGCGCACCGTACTCGTCGTCGGTGCCGTCGAGCAAGCCGACCTGGTCGGCGGGCCAGAACCAGAGGGCGCACCAGGTGTCCATCACCATCTTGAGCCGCCAGTACGGCGTGTCGACGGCTTCGAAGAGGTCCTGCAGCACATTTTCCTTTGGCGCAGCGTGCTGTGGCGAGCTGAGGAAGCTGAACTCAGGGTCGCTCGGGTCGGCTCCCCAGACCGGGATCCGGCGGGCGATCTCCCGTTCCGAGATCTCCATCCGCTTGACGACCATCGACCAGAGGAACTCAGCGCGCCGGGCGGCGTCGCGCAGCCGGGTGAACTGGGAAGCTTGCTCCGGCTTCGGTTGCCTGGTGCGCGGGTGCAGCTTGGGCGTTCCGTCCGCGTTCAGGTACCCGGTGTTGCGCGCAGGCCGGTGGAGGATGCCACGCTTCCAGGCCGCCAGCTTCGTCGTCTGCACCGTGGTGAGCTGCCTCGCCTCGGTGGAGCTGGCCACCGCTCCCCACCCGGGTGCGGGCAGCAGGAACTGGTGCACGGCGTCCGTCGGAAGCCGCTGCGGTCGGCCGTCCTCGCCTCGCATCGGCAGTGGCGTCGGGGCGAGCGCGCCCTTGGCCTTCAGCCACTCCTTCGCTGGCGAGCAGATGTCGTCGGCGGAGAACACGGCGCGGTGGGCGCCGATGAGCGAGTTTCCACGGCGCAGGTGCAGGCCGAACCACGGGGCGCGCATGCCGGGGTGCATGGTGTTGAGCCACAGCGACACCTCGGCCAGCTCGACGCCGGTGGCGTTGAGGTCGACGCCGTACGCGTTGTGTAGGGCGATGTACGCCTTGACCCGCTGCTTCTCAGTCAGCACGTCCCCAGACGGGATCGAGTGTTTCCGCTCGTCCTGACGGCGGCGCAGGTACTCCTCGGCAACCTGGTTGATCGCCTCGTTGAGGAACGCGCCGGATCCGAGCGCCGGTTCGCAGATCTTGTACGAGAGCAGCTCAGCCGCCCGGGTCTCGATCACGTTGCCGTCGGCGTCGCGCTCCTGGTCGAGGCGCTCCTTGAGGGCCAGCTCGACCGTGACCTTGGTCAGCGACTCAGGGGTGTAGTAGGAGGCGGAGGTCTCACGGTCTCGCCCGGCAAGCCGGTAGACGAAGGAGCCTTTGAGGTATTTCTTGACGCCGCGCAGGCCGTGCCGGGCGTCCTCCTCGCCGTGGCGCACCAAGGTGTCGTCGGGGTACTCCTGCTGGCGGTGGGCCGGGATGAGCCACGATCCCTGCTCGGGGTCACCGCCACGGGCGACCTCGCACAGTTCCCCGTCGGCGATGATGCCGGTGTACGACATCAGGCCCTCGTACACGGCACCGAGCTGGTTGATCCCGAGGTTGCGGTAGGAGACGAATCCGCCGCGCTGGCCGCGCTTGCCCTTCTTCATGGTGAGCAGGCGCAGCACCTCATGCAGGGCGACGTTGCGCAACCGCAGATCGAGCCAGCGCGGGTTGTCGTCGTCGGCGTGTGGGTCGAGGACCCCGGTGCCGATCAGGCGGATGGCCTTGGGGTCGAAGAGTTCGCTGCGCAGGGCCTCGAACCGCAGGCCGTGGTCTTCGCTGCGCCGGGCCGCCTTCTCCTTGCGGGTCTGTTCGTCATCGCCGGGCTGGTCATCGTCGGGTTCCGTGCCGTAGATCCGGTGCCCATAGTTGACCTTGTTGAACAGCAGGTCGAGTGAGAAGTAGAGATGGAAGCCGTTCTTCGCCTCCTCCTCGACCAGCGTTTCGTCCCGTGCGACCAGCTCGCGCAGCCGGGCCATCGAGTAACCGCTCTCGTAGCTGCCGTCGTCGGCGGGCAGAATGCCCAGCTCGGGGCGGGCCTCCGCGTACAGCAGGAAGAGGATGCGGTAGAGGTAGCGCAGGCATTCTCGGGTGAGTTCGCGGGCGAACGGGATCTGCGGGCTCTCGATATCGGCGGGGCGGACGTTGTTGCGGTGCTCCGCCATCCGGTGCAGCACCTCGTTGGCGATGATCTCGACGGAACGTTGCAGCCCGTGACGCAGGTCCTTGTCGACGCCGACGGCGTTGGCGCTGGACTTCTTCAGTAGCTCATCGAGTTTCGGTGCCCGGTCGTTGTCACCGGGGCGCAGCATGTCGTAGCTGAACAGGGCGGCGATGGTGGCCAGCTCGCCGGTCTGGGACCGGTCGTAGCGTTCCAGGGCGGCGTCGAGGTTGGCGACGAGGTAGCGGCCCTCGGCCCAGGCATGCCGGTCGGCGAGGATGATCACGCCGCCGTGCAGCAGCAGGATGAAGCGTGGGTGGGAGCCGCCCGGCCCGCCGATCTCGCTCTGGAACAGCCACAAGGCCAAAGCGCTGCCGGTTTCGTACCGTTCGGAGCCGCTGATCCGCAGCGGGTGTACCAATCGACCGGCGCCGGCGGGGTCGAGGGCGGCGTCGTTGGCGGCGGTCCAGCCGCAATCAAGGGCGAGGATGCCGTCACCGTGGAAGGCGACCGTCAGCGTGTGCTCGCGGCCGGCGCGGTGCACGGTGATCTCGGCCGGTGCCGCCTGGTAGCCGAGTGCCCGAAGGACCTCCTGGTGCCAGTCGGTGAGCCGCTTGCACCATTCCGGATTGTCGTAGGTGGCCAGCCGGGTCGGCCCGTCGCCGTCGGACTCCGCCGCTGCGGCGAAGATCCGGCGTCCGTCCTCGCCGAGGTAGACGCCGCGCAGGGACCGAACCATCTCGCGCGGGGTTTTGCGGGGATCGTTCTTGTCCGTCTCCCGGGTCGCCCAGCTGGCGAAGATGCCCTTCTTGAGGTCGGTGCTTAGGTCCTCGGCAACGTAGTGCGCCGAAAAGTACTCACCGCGGTTGGTGAACGAGTCGTAGACCGCGCTCATTGCCCTCGTGCCCCCGTGCGCTCGGTGAACGGTTCCAGAACGGCCAGCAGTCGCATCATCGGCGAGCCCACGGACTCGAGCGATGCCACCAACTGCCGCAGCCGCTCGGCGGTCGAGTCGACCTGCCGTCGACCGGCTGACGGACCGGCGAACAGGGCTTCCTGGTGCCAACGGTTGACCCGTCTCCGGTACGGCTCCAGCGTCTGTTCGATGTCGCTGCGGTAGGCGCCGTCGACCGTGCTGAAGTACCGGCGTGCCTCGTCGATGGTGGCCGGCACCAGCCTTTTCAGCCCTTCCAGGTCGCGCGGAACGGCGCGGGCCGGCATCCGGGGCCCGAGACCGTAGCGGCCGAGTAGCTCCGGGGTCAGCGTAGTCGTGGCCGGGTGGTAGGGCAGCCCGGTGACCGCCATCCACTCCACGATGGTGGGCCGGCCCAGCTTGTTCGATGCGATGCCCTGCACGAGAAACACCGGCTCGGGTACGTCGGCAGCGAGCACCGGCGCCTCGTGACGGCCGATCTCCACGAGCACCTTGTCGGTCAGCCAGTCCAGCACCGGGTGCACATCGGTCACGTAGGAGACGGTCGGCCACTGCGAGTCGGAGCTTTCCCGCGCTGCCGTCAGCCGCGCGTCGGCGAGCTGCTTGGAAAAGGTGATCCGCAGCCGTCCGGGGTGATCCGGCCCCGGCAGGATCCGCTGCTCTTTCAGGTACGACTGGGGCAACGACCGTAGCCGGTGGAGCAGGTCCGGTGGCGGCTCGAAGGCGATGGTCCCGTTGTCGTCGCGGTAGAGCGAGAGTTGGTCCTCGGGATTGGGCCGGCAGATCTGTCGCAGACCCTCCTCGAAGTACTCACCCGTCGAGGTGAAGAGCGTCAGGACCTCCGCTTGCCGTACCTCGGATCGCTCGGGAACGGCACCGACCTGGCTGACGAGCTGGGCGAGGAACGCGGTGTTGCTCTGCCGCGACGTGGCGATCGACTGCTCGACGGTCCGACCCGCAGCCAGGTCCTTGATCAGGCGATCCTCTTCTTCCCGTGCTCGGAACAGGCCGGTTAGCGCCTCCGCCGATCCGTCGATCTTGTGTGCCTGCTCCTCCCGCGCCAGCAGCCTCTCGCCGACCAGACGGTCGTCTAGGGTACGAGCCCGCCCGGTTTCCGGGTCGGTACGCCAGGGCAGGTCACAGGTGAGTACGAGGGCGCGGATCTGCGGGGAGTGCCGCTGCCCGTACCGGTCGATCCGGCCGTTGCGCTGCTCGATGCGGATCAGCGACCACGGCAGGTCGTAGTGGATGAGATGGTGGCACTGCTGGTGGAGGTTGACGCCCTCGGAGGCGATGTCGCCGGTGAACAGCAGCCGTACCGGATCGTCGCGAAGGCCGAACCGCTCCACGATCCGCTGCTGCTCCTCGTCGGAGGTGGCCTCGCGATGCATCACTTGCGCGGCGCCGACGAAGGCCAGCCACGGCTTCCGCTCATCCACCGTCGCGCCGCGAGCGAAGCCAAGGGCGGCGGGCACGGTCTTGGCTAGCCAGGTCAGCGTCGGGATCCGCTCCGAGAAGATCACGACCCGGGTCTCCGAGCCGGGGCCGACCCCGAGCTTCCTGAGGTAGTCCACCAGCGCGGCGAGCTTCGCCGAGTCCTGGTCTGCGATCGCCGCTACGAGTTTCCGGAGGGTGATCAGCGCGGCATGTTCGGTGCGCCGGGCCTCGTCGGTGGCGCGTCGGTCCGTGGAACGGTTGGTGGAATGCCTGCCGGACTCCTCGGTGGGCGAGGCGCCGAGGGTCTTCAGCCGGGTCTCGATGGTGGCCAGCAGCGCCAGGTGCGAGGAGAGGAACGACTTCAACAACTGGTAAGGCACGAGGGGTGACGTGCTGACCGACGGGCCGCCATCAGCGGGGATCCACCGCTCGATCAGCTCGGCGAAGACTGCGGTCTCGGTGTCGCGGGCGGGCGCGGAAATCGACAGCGAGGGGCCACGCTCCGCCCAGGCGCCGGTGAGACTGTCCCGCACCTCCGGCGAGGTCTTCGTCCGCCGAATGTAGAGATGCTCCAGATCGGCGACGTCGTACTTGGCCGGGTTGGCGATCGCCGCCTCGTCCAGCATGCGGATGAGTTCGGCGAACGACTCCGGCTTACCGTTGTGCGGGGTGGCCGAGGCGAGCACCAGCGCGTCGGTTCTGGCCGCGAGCAGCCGTGCGAGCTGGTTGTTCTGCGTACCGCGATTCAGCAGGTTGTGCGACTCGTCGATAACCACGGCATCCCAGTCGGTCCGCTCCAGGTGATGGGCGTAGACGTCGCTCTTCAACGTGTCGACCGAGATGATCGCCCGCTTGAAGTAGGCGAAGGGGTTACGCCCGGCCGGGATCTCCCGTTGCAGCCGCTGGATGCCGGTCGAGTCCAGCCGGACCAGCGGGATGGCAAACCGGGTCCACAGCTCCCGCTGGAACTGCTCTAGGACGTGCTGTGGAGTGACCACCAGGATCCGCTCACCACGTCCGCGCCGGATCAACTCGGCCAGCAGAATGCCGATCTCCAGCGTCTTGCCCAGCCCCACCACATCCGCGATCAGAATCCGCGGCTGCGGATTCTTCATCGACAGCGCCAGCTCGGCCGGCCGTAGCTGGTGCGTCTGCCGGTTCATCAAGAAGCCGCCCGCCAGCGCCAGCCCGCGCTCGGTCTGCGGCAGGGCGGTCTTGCGGAACACCGCCTCCAGGAACAGTCGTCCCCGCCGGTGGTTCGGCGAGTCATCCGCGATCAGCTTGGTGTCGCGCGGATCGAGTATCCGGATGTCGTCGAGACGGTCGTAGAAGACGGCCTCCACGCCGCGTACGAACGACGAGACGCCCGTGACCTCGATCATCCACGAGTCTCGGGCGGTGTAGGCGCACTTGCGTACCAGCCACTGCTCGTCTCGTACTAGAACCTGGGAACCCGGTGGGTAACCCGCCGGCACGCGCTCCTCGTCAACCGTGGCCTCGGCCTCGACGCTCACCCGCGCTCCGCCCCTCGTCTCGTTCTGCCACCCTGCTGTACGCCTGGCTCCGCCAGTACGTCTGTCTTGTGTGGTACGTCTGTCTACAGCGCGGGCTGAGCAGCGTACGCCGCCCGTAGCTGCTCGGCTACCCGGCTGGACGCGGGCCGTCGCCCCGGTCTGCGTGGCGGCCGGACTGCGGGTGCCGGCGGCCCCGGGGTCTCCTGCGTCACGGCCTCGGTCTCCGGTTCGGCGTCGGCCTCGGGCTCGACTACGGGCGGTGGCGCATCCAGCGGTCCGGGCTCCTCCATGGCGGACTCGGCGCTCAGCTTCGCGAGACGCGCCTCGATTTCCGCCAGCGGCACCTGCTCGGCACGGAGCGACGGATACACCCCAGCGGTCCGGCTGATGAGCGCCAACCGCGCATCGGCGGGACTGATGTCCAGCTGGCGGAGCAGCGTCGCGCACTCCTCGGCCACCGCAGAAACCGCCGGACGCGCACCAGGCTCGTGAGCAAGCATCGACCGCAGCAGCGGCAGCAGCCGAGACGGAACACCGCTGAGATCCGGCTCGACGTCGGGATGGGTGACTCGGTCGACGATGTTCCGCCAGGTCCGTCCGTCATACGGATAGTGACGTGCAGCGGCGTAGAGCAGCACCGTGCCCAGCGCGTACACGTCGGCCGCCGGGCTGACCCGGGGATTGCCGTCCGCCTGTTCGGGCGGCATACACCGGACCGACCCTATGATCATCCCGCTCTGCGACACGGAGTCCTGCGACGCTGGCGCGTCCACAAACGCAGCCAACCCGAAGTCGATGATCATTGGGCCTTCGCCGCCGAGGATGACGTTCTGCGGCTTCAGGTCACGATGCAGTAGCCCGGCAGCGTGTACTGCATCCAAGCCCTCGGCAAGCAGCGCGGCAAGACTCGCCACCAGTGGCACCGGCAGGACACCGTGTTCGTCCACGTACTCCAGCAGGGTGTAGCCGGGGACGTACTCCATAGCCAGCCAGGGCCGGTCGGCGTAGGGATCAGCGTCCAAGAAGCGGGCGATCCGGTTCGTACCAATCACTGTCCGCGCGATCGCCGCCTCGCGTTCGAACCGGGCCCGGGTGTTCGGATCGAGGCGGTCGCTGCGGATCAGCTTCACCGCGACCGGTGACCCAGCCGGTGAGTAGGCGAGGAAAACCTCACCCATGCCGCCCTGACCGAGGCGACGCTTGACTGCGTAACGACCGATCTGGGTGGAAAGACCAGTCATGTTGTATTCTGCGCCTTTCCGCGATCTGTCCACCCAGGTTCTACTTCGGACGAAGTCTGCCCGACTGCACGCATCCGTACGAGCACCACACGGTCAGCGCTGGACCACCATTCAGCTGAAGTATCCACGCATGACGTTGAAGCACATCGGCCTTCCCGGGTCACAGGCTCACTAGGAAACCCAGTCGACGGCCAAGGTCGCCGCCATCGTCGGGTCCTACCTGAAGCTTGCTTCGGCCGTCAGACCGCTGCCGCGCGACCGACATCCTCAGCACAGACTGGCTCAGGTGAGCAGTCGCTCTCCCCGGCCGCTCGGGGTGTAGCCGTCGCGCCACCTCGCCACTTCCTGAATGACCTGGTCGAGCGACTGTGGACAGCGCGTCAGGCCAGCCGCTGGGCTCTGTGAATTAGCTCTGCTCGGCTGAAGTCGAGCTTGTGTTTGTCAACTTCCGGGCTGCGCGAGGATGACCTGCCAGGCTCGCTGCTCCATCACTGGCCTCTCCCCTCAGTCAGTGGTCGCAGATCCAGGATGTCGGGTACGCCCGCTGCGCCGGCTTTCCCACGTCTCAGCAGGTTTAGTAGGTCTTCCTGCCTAGGCTGGCCGAACGCTAGCCGGTACATCACTAGGTCCGACTTGAGCCGGTCGAGCTTCGCCTGATCGCGGCTGAGCGGGTACGGCAGGACGTGCCGCTCGATCTTCGCCGGCCCGGGGAACACCCAGTACGGCGCGAAGTCGCCAAGCTCTCCAGAGACCGTTCGTGCCGCGTCGTACAGGGCCTTCCACACGTCCGGCTCGGGGGAGCGCAAGGCCTCAGCGCGGTGTGCGGCGGCGACATTGCGGCGTACGGCGTGCCCGCCGAACCGGTGCACCCGGCCCTCACGCTGCTCGAAGTCGACGGGGTTGGCGGGGGTGTTCCAGTGCACGACGGCCGAGCACCACTGGTGGAAGTCGATGCCTTCCTGGCCGGCGCTGGTGGTGGCGACAACGAACGGCCAGAACGGGCTATTGAAGGCCCGACGGACGGCCTCCTTACGGTTGACCTGGGATTGTTCTTCGCCGCGGCC
This sequence comes from Plantactinospora veratri, assembly GCF_036421995.1. Taxonomy (NCBI): domain Bacteria; kingdom Bacillati; phylum Actinomycetota; class Actinomycetes; order Micromonosporales; family Micromonosporaceae; genus Plantactinospora; species Plantactinospora veratri. Next base: position 56,795 of record NZ_JAZGQL010000017.1, on the reverse strand, counting down.
GCCGTAGCGCAGCGCGAACCGGCCGGGCAGTTTGATCCGCTCGTCGGGGTGGTGTGGGTTGAAGGCTTCGTACGTCGACGGTCGGCTGGCGATCGCCTGCCGCGCCTCGTCGGCGAGCCGGCAGAGTTCCTCGTCGTCGAGGCGGGTGTCGGCGGCACCGCTGCGCAGGGTGTGCAGGTGCTCGTCGAGGACGGCTTGCAGGCCGCCGGCGGCGCAGTACCGCAGCACCGCTCGCCAGTAGACCGGGCCCATCGACAGGCTGTCGAGCAGCTGCGCGGATTCAGGCCGGTTGAAAAGGGACCGCAGCCCGTTCGCCAGGACCGCCGCAGCGCGCCAGTGCCCTGCGGGTGTGACCGCATCGCCGGGGTGGATCAGCCGGGACAGTGCCCGCCAGGCGATGTTGCCCGGTCCGTGCAGGCCGATCTCCGCGATGCCGAGCAGACCGTCGAGATGGTCTGTTGCCGGGTAGCGGGCATCGCTGGCCAGCTGGCGGGCTCGCTCCACGTGCCGGTCCAGGCCGGTGGCGGTTCCGTCCTCTTCGGCGGAGGTGCCCAGGGCGGCAGCGGCGTCGTCCGGGCCGGGGTCGGCGCCGGGCCACCGGAAGATCAGTTCCCACGGCTCGGCCGGGCTCGCTTCGGTGGCCTCCGCATCGCCCGAAGCGCGAGCAAGCAGCCGTTCCCGCACCTCGCGTTCGAACACGTCGAGCGGTGCGGTCTCGTCCGGCCGTTGCCGGGCTAGGGCCAGCGGGTCGCAAAGATCGGCCAGGGCGGGATGGGGCCAGAACAGCGCCAGGACGCTCATCGCCGCCGGTCGGCCGTGTTCCAGTCGGTAGTCGAGATGCCGGTGCCCTTCCCCGGTGGCGCCGAGCCGGCGTTCGGCTTCGTAGCTGAGTAGCCCTGCCACGGCGGTGGGTGTGGCGTTCCAGGACGAGAACAGCAGCCGCTTGGTGATGCCGTCCCGCGCTGCGGTGGTGAACGGCGCGCCGAGCGCGTGGTAGGGCATGGATGGGGGCAGCCACAGCAGTCGCCACCAGCCCTGGTCGACGGTGTCGGCGGCGAGCTGCCGGAGCCGGGCGTTGCCGAGATCGACCGGTTCGCGTCGGTTGATCGCCTCGGCCTCGAGCAGCTGGGTGGAGGCCAGCAGCGCGGACACTTCGGGGTGCGGCTGGCCGTCGAGCGCGGCGCGGACCTTGTCGCCGAGCTGGTAGCCGTCGAGGAAGTTGAGGAAGTACGGGGCGGACTTCCAGTACTCGACCGTCATCGGAGCGCCGACGACACCGGCGATCTTGCGCATCGCCACGTAGCTGCGGACATCACGCGCGTCGAGGTTGTCCGCCACGGTGAGGTGCTCCCGCAGCATGCCGTCCTGCACCAGCGCGGGCCGTTCCGTACGACACATGACCCGCAGCAGCAGACCGCGCAGCCAGTCGCGCAGGTCACCGCAGGGCTCGCCGCGCACCAGCGCGTTCCGGTACTCCTCGAACGCCTTCGTCACGTCGGCGTGCCAGGACTCGTCGTCGCTGAGGAAGCGCAGCACCTGCTGGAAGTCGCGGTAGTGGTCCTCGCCGGCGGTGGCCTCCTCGGCGAAGGTGAACGGCTTGTACGGGGTGGCCGACAGCAGCAGCACCCGGGCGGCCCGGTAGCCGAACAGGTGTCGGGCGAGGTCGGCGCCCTCGCCGCCGTTGGGGTTGAGCAGCTCCCGGAACCGTTGGAACTCGTCGAGGATGATCAGGTCGGGTTCGAGAACCTCGACGCCGGCGGTCGCGAGCGTGGTTCGGAGAGCGCCGGTGAGTGTGCGGGCCGTCTCTCGTAGTGCGTCGGGTAGGGCGGAGCGGCGGCCGATGTCGTCGAGCAGCGCGTCGAACTCGTCAAGCAGGCCTTGTCGACGGGCGCGGCGCAGGAAGCTGCGGGTGATGGTGTGGTCGACTTTCCCTTTGAGCTGTTCCCGTAGCCGGTTGCAGTGCCACTTGAACCGTTCGGGCTTGCCGATGGTCGCCTGTAAGGCCCGCTGCGCTGCTCGGGTCCGCCAACCGTTCCACGAGCTCGCCTGCTCGAGGATCAGGAACAGCAGTGCTCGCTCCTCGGCCGTACCGGTGCGCCACCCCTGGTCGAACGAGGTGCCCGGGGTGAACGCGACCAGGTTGATCGGCTTGCCCGCGGTGGTGGGTGCGGCGTTGAGCTGAGTGGCGTGCTTGGCGAGCAGGGTGAGTCGGCTGGACAGCGTGACGGTTTCGTCGGAGGTGACCCGCAGCCGGGCGATGTTCTGCCGGGCGACGTCTTGGTTGGAGCAGACGTAGACGACGTCGACCCGGTCCACGCTGTCGTCGTCCTGCAATCGCTGCAGGGTCTGAGCGATGACGCCCCGGGCGACGACGCTCTTGCCGAGGCCGGTCTCGTCGGCGACTAGGAACCGGCGGGTCGGATCGGTGCCGAAGTACCGGTCGATGACATGCGCGACGGTGGCGCGTTGGAAGTCTTTCAAACCGGCCATGACCGGCCCGGCGTCGTACCTGTTCACGCGCGCACCGCCTCTGTCATCGTCTCGCGGGCCGCCGTGATGACCCGCCACAGCTCGGGAAAGCCCGCAGGCAGCAGCCGGCTGCTGTCGCCGGTGGCTTCGATGCGGGTCACCAACCGGGCTAGCTCGTCGAGCTGGTCCGGCCGGTCGGCGAGAGTGTTGAGCAGCAGCTCGAGGATCCCGGTCCCGCCAGCGCGCCAGGCACCCGATCCGCCGGTTCCGCCCCCTACGGCGGCGGCAGCCTCGGTGCCGAGGCCGAGGATCAGCAGCAGAAACCGCAGGAACTTCTCCGGGGTGTCGATCTGCTGGGCGAGGACGTGATCGAGCCGATGTGCGGGGTCGCCGATCAGGGTGGCCAGGACGACGGTCTGCTCTCGGCCGGTGGTGTCCTCGGCCGTGATGACGATGAACGGGGTGAGGTCGGCCAGCGCAAGTCCGGTGAACACGGCAGCCACCGGCTGCCCCGCCACCAGCGGCACCGCCTCACCGCGCCGGGTGTGCATCTGCGCGGTGATCCGCGCACCCGGCAGATCGGGCAGGCCCTCCTGGGAGGTGAGCCGGATGCCGTAGCTGTCGGCATCGCTGGTGACGGTGGCCGACAGTGGGATGGCCGCGATGTCGCGGATCAGGTCCAGTAGCGCGGTCGCTTCCGGCTCCGACTCGGTGGCATCGTGGCGGTCGTAGGGTTCAAGGATCCCGCGGAGACCTGCTTCCGGACCGAGGACGGTGTTGATGCCCCACTGGGCGCGGCTGCCGACCAGCTCCACCAACAGTTCGACGTTCCCGCCGAACGCCGCGTCGGTGGCGTTCGCGGAGCCGAGCAGGACCCGTGCCTGGTGGCCCTTCTCCACCACGTACACCTTCGCGTGCAGCCCGTGCAGCACCTCCTGGCCCGACGGCGCCCCCTCGGCGGGCAGACCCGCCAGAGCATTGACCACGAACGCCTCCGACCCGGCTACTGTCTCCTCCGGCAGGCAGTCCAGGGTCTCCTGCCGGCTCACCAGGGTCAGCTGCCCGCCTGGCGCGCACCGGTCCAGGCCGCCCGGTGTGCAGAACGGCGAGATGATGAGGTGACGCGTGCCCTCGAAACGCGGCGGGCGCGCGCCGGGCACGCCCAGCGCGTGGAAGGACATCTCCCGGGCTCTGTCGGGGAGTTCCCACTGGGCCCGGCGCAGGTCCTCGGCCAGTGCCTCGACCGCCGCCTGCCGATCCGGCGGTAGTGGCGCGACCGCCAGCCGCACCGCATGCCGCAGGAGTTCAGACAGCGGCCGGTTGTCCGCCTTCGGCCGTGGGCCGATAACACCGTCCATGCGCAGGCACACGTCCCAGCTGCGATCCTTGGTCAGGTTCCGGCTGAGCACCAGCAGCCGCAGGGACGTCTCGCCGGTCGTCTCGTCGTGGAAGCGCAGCGCCCACACCTTCGGGTGGAACAGGTGCCCGGGTTTGGGCCGGCGTACCTGGTGCACCATGGGCTCGACGAACGCCAGCAGCGCGGACTGCGTCGGGGGCACGGTGATCTGCCCCGCTTGGCAGAACACGTCGATGCGGTCGGCGCAGTGCCGCACGCCCTCCATTACCGTGATCGGGTCCGTAGATTCCCGCAGGCCCTGGGCGGCGAACGCCAACGGGGCGACCAGCAGACTCTCCAAGTCCAGGGTGAACGTCAACGCCACGGCTCGTGACAGCCGAGCGCCCGCTGGTGGGCGCAGCGCGTCAAGCAGCAGGGCGCGGGAGTCAGGCGCGAGCACCGGCAGCCTCCGGCAGGTCGGCGGCGCAGCCGTCGTGGATGTCGGCGAGGACCCGGCGTACCTGCGGCCACCGGAACACCAGTTGCCGGCTGCCCGACGCGCCACTCCACGTGCGGAGCAGCTTGTCGTTGACCAGCCGCGACTGGCCCTTCTTCACCGACCGTTCCCGCTCGGCCACGAAAGCCCGCAGGCCTGGGTCGGTGGCCGCATCAGCGGCGGCTCCGCTGGTCACCGCGTCGAGCCACTGCTCGATGAACCGGTGCGCCGCTGCGTTCGTGGCGATTCGCGGGTTCTGCTGGATCAACCGGCTCCACATCCTCGACCGCTCCCAGCCCTTGAGGCCGGGCAAGGCCGACACTCGATCACTCCACTCCCGCAGGGCGTCGCGGTACACGTCCGTCGGATTCTCGTGCTCGGTCAGACCGGCTTGCTCGTACCGCTCGGCCACGAGCCGGTTGTACAGCAACGCTGCGCCATGCATCGCCAGCGAGAACCGCTGCGCGTCCCAGACCAGCGAACCGACCGGCTCCGGCGCGGCGAGCGCCGCCGGCTCCCACGGCACTTGGCCGTCGGTAACCGGCCGATGCTCGGGTTGGAGCAGGTACGCCAACAGCGTGTCCGGCGCCGCGGCAAGAAGCCTCTCCCGCAGCCAGCGGGCCTCCTGCGGATACAGCGTCAGTCCGCCGTCGACCTCATTCGGGAAGTTCGCCGGTGCTACCGGCAGCGTCGGCTGCCAGGCACCGCTCGACTGGTCGGCCAGCTCATCGGCCTCGGACGATCCGGACGCCACCCGTCGGCCCGGGATGTCGTCGTCACCCGTGCGGATGCCGTACCGCAGCAGCGCCGCCGCGTAGATGGCCGATGGCAGGGTTCGCACACCGACGCCTGCCCGCCGGCCGATCACACCTGCGGTGTCGTCCCCGCGTAGCAGCGCAGCGATCACCTTCCGCTCGTTGCCGTCAACCTGCGCGGCGAGGCGCTCACCGCGCAGTCCACGCCGCTGCGCCTCCTGATAGCACCACGGCACGATCAGCAGGTACCTTGCCCGGGTCTGCAGCACCGAGGTCCCGGGAAACAACAGGTCGCTGAACGCGTCGCGGACCTGGCCGACGCCCAACTCGTCCCGGCTCTCCGCGTCGCTGAACAGCTTGAGCAGCTCACGCATCCGGTTCTGGTCGTCGCGGGAACTGTCCAGCCAGCTCAATCCCGAGGCCATCAACACCCTCCGCTCATTCGTCCGTGCCATGGATGAGATTGCTGAGCGAACCGGTCGGCAGCGCGATCCAGCCCTCGACTCGTGCGATCGGCCGCTGCTCGTCGCTCGGCTGGACAGCCATGCCGATCGCTGCGGCGCGCGCGTTCAAGGCCGCGATCACCGAGTCGAACGCGTCGTGGCTGCGCCGACACAGCCCCTCGAACGCTCCCAGCTCCAGCCAGGGCGCGTCATCGCGGAGCGCGGTCACCAGGTCGGCGTGCTGCACCTGCTGGCCCCGGCCCTTGTAACCGCGATGTGCCAATCCCCAGCGGTACAGTGCCGCCGCCGGATATACCTCCACGACTTTCCCGCCGCCGCCACGGTCCACGTCGTGTCCGGCGGTGGCGAGCATCGCCAACAACCCGGCGCAGCGGAAGGCGGCATGCGCGATGCGGTCCGCGGACACACTAAGCGGGATGATGCCAGTCTCCTCGCGGACCACCTCGTCCGTCAGCCGGTACGCAAGGCCACGTCGCCACTGGGCGCCATCGCCATCAGCGACGGCGACGTGACCGAGGCGGTGGGCCTGCACGAGCGCGACGAAAGGCTCCGGCCAGCCGAGGGGGCAGTCCAGTCCGATTTTGTCAGCGTGCTCGCTGGCCTCGACGATGCGGGCGTCGCTGACGTCGAGGACCAGGTCCCGCACTATGGCGCGGTCCGGCAGCCATTCGACTGCGGCGATCGCCGTACGCTTGTCCGCCGCTGCAAGGTCGACGCCCAGGGTCAGCACCGCACCACTCTAGGTGTCGATAGCTCGGTAAGACATGGCTCGACCGACGGTCGTTAGCTGACGTTCAGCTGTATCCGGGATCCGATGCGCTGAGCCAGGGCTGGGTGCGGTTCGGCGGCGTCGTCCACGGCGCGACGTTCTGCAGCACACCGATACATGTTCGTCCACTGGGTCGAGCGGCCGATCGCGGTGCACCCGGTTCGCTTCTCGCGTTCAGGCGGCTGGCCTTCGACGTGGCCGGTCCCTTATGGCGGCGGCCAGGGCGGCGCCGGTTGCAGCCAGATCGATGGGCGTGCCGGCGAGCTGATTGGCCAGCTCATCGATGCGATATCGCAGCAGCCGCTGATATCGAACCGCGTAGACGGCGACATGAGTGACGCGGTGACCATCGTGATGGGCAAGCAGCGCGTACGTCAGGATCTGATGGATCAGCTCGTCAAGGTAGCGGTCATCGTCGAGTCGACCGCTCTTCACTTCCAGCACGGTGGTACCAAGGAGGAAGTCGGCGTGGCGGCGTCCGTCGAGCAGGGACAGCTGCGTGGACGCCGGTCCGTAGGAGCGGAAAGCGCTGTGGAAGCCACTGGAGTAGCTGGCCCAGACGGTACGGAACACTCGCCTCGTGTGATACGTCTCCTCGACATGACCGCTGAGGAGACGCGGGTATTGCCCAAGGAGATGCTGCGCGACATCTACGGAGTTCGAGCAGTGACGGTCGAGGTCGTTGAGCAAGTTACGGACGTGAGCGAGCCGACTGGCCACGGTGAAGATGCGCGCTGGCTGCAGCGCTGAGCCGCTACGGTGCCAGACGTCGTGTGCCGTGGTGGCGTTGTTGGTGGGCCGGTAGCCGGCCATGTTGAGTAAACGGGCCGCAAGGTCGCGGTCGAGGCAGTGGAGCAGGCGAGAATACGGGCCCTGATCGCACAAGGCCAGACCAATCGCGAGTTCCACAACGTGGCCGAAGAACGACTTGTTCGGCGGGTCGATCAGCAGAACTGGACAGCGGCGGAGATCAGCCGCGATGTCGGCGCGCAGAACATGCCGGTACGGAAACGCCTCAGCCAGCAACGCGCCGACGGGATCCTGCGATACGCCATCGGATCGAACGATCATGGTGGTACTCCTCTCACGGTGGGAACGACGCTGACCACGGGTACGGCAGCGTGGGGGTCCGACTAGCAGGGAACGCGCGAGATCGGCGGCCTACCCCAGGTAGGCAAGGGCCCTCAGAAACCAGATGGGTAGAGCCGCAGGCGGTCTGTAGCCCTCGGCGTTCACGCCGCGATGTGGGCTCCGCGAGAGGAAGCGGCAAGCAAGGGGAGACGGATAGACCGGCGTCCCGCCTCTTGCACCGTACGACGGACACGAGCGACGCACAAGGACCTCTACGCCCACCGCTTCGAGTCGCATGGCCGGCCAGGCGCCGGTTCCGCTCAGCTGGCTTATGGTCGTCCGGGACGCGGGTATGCGGGTGCTCACCGGGTGCTCGCGCGCCGTGGACGACGGGCATCCAGTGGCACACGGCGGCCCACAGGCAATGGACTGGTAGGGGCCGTGGGACTGTCAGCGTCGTGCGGGACCGATGAGCACGGCATCATCGGGACTCTTAATCCGCGGGTTCGGGGTTCGAGTCCCTGGCGGCGCACCAACGATCAAGGCCCTGACCTGGCACTACTGTGCCGGCCGGGGCCTTTTTCGCGTACGCCGGTGGCGGTTCGTCTGGGCGCTGGGTGACTCGGCCCGGTGGCCGTCGGTCATGGCGGTGGCCAGTTCGGTACCGCGTGCTTGTTACCAGCGGTAGTTGCCCGGGGAGCCGGGCCGGGCCCTGGCCCCGTCCGGCTCCCCGGCTGGTTGGTCAGTTGCCCAGGCTCCACTGCTGGTTCGTGCCACCGTTGCACGACCAGAGGATGATCTTTGTGCCGTTGGCGGTGGCGCCGCCGTTGGCGTCGAGGCAGAGCCCGGACTGGGCGTTCGTGACGGTGCCGTTGGCGTTGAGGTTCCACTGCTGGTTCAGTCCGCCGTGGCAGTCCCAGATGATGACCGTGGTGCCGTTGGTCGTGCCGGCGTTGTTCGCGTCCAGGCACTTGGTTCCGTACCCGGTCAGTTGCTTGCTGGCGGTGTAGGTCCACTGCTGGTTCGTGCCGCCGGAGCAGTCCCAGAGCTGGACCTGGGTGCCGTTGGTGGTGGAGGAGTTCGGCACGTCGACGCAGCGGCCCGACTGTCCGCCCACGAGCCGTCCGCCCTGCGGACCGCCGCCGGTGCCCTGCTGCCGGACGATCGAACTCGACTCGGCCGACCGGTTGCCCTGCGCGTCGAGTACGTGGATCCGGTACTCACCCTGCGCGGTCGGCACGGCTATGGAGGTGGCGTTGCCCGCCGCCCGGGTCATTGTCGGGCCGGCGGTGAAGCTGGTCGTACCGGAGGGGGCCAGCCAGACCGTCCGGGTCGCGTCGCCGGTGCTGCGGATCGGGATCGACGAGGTCGTGCCGGTGACGAACGTGCCGGCCGGCAGGACGTAATTCGGCAGGGAGAGGTTGCCCGCCGGGATGATGTCCCGGAACGCGTCCTCCAGGCCGGAGTTGACGGCGATGCTGTACGCCGGCGCCGGCCAGACATAGTCGGAGGAGACGAGGATGTCGTGGATCGTACTGTTTGGCAGGCTCTTGTTCGAGACCTTGTTGATCGGGCCGTAGATCTGCGTGATGCTCAGGTCGTGCTTGCGTCCGAAGTCATCGGAGTTGATGAGCCACGTGACGTTCTTGTCCACGCTCAGCACGTTGTCGCGGAAGGTCATGAACGCCGAACCCTCGTCCGGGTGGAGGCCGTACTTGTGGCCGGCGGGAACGCCCTGCAGATAGTTGTTGGTGATCGTCGTCCCCGGCTGGCTGCCCAGGGTGTAGATGGGGGCGGTGTCGCTGAGCCGCTGCACCGTGTCGATGATGTGGTTGTGGCTGATGGTGTTGTTTCTCGCCGTCGTGGTCGGCCGGTTGGGTGCGATCGAGCCCGATGACCCGTCGAAGTTCCACCATCCCCAGCCGAGCGTGATGCCCGACCACGGGGCCCTCTCGATCCGGTTGCGCTGGATCGCGACGGTGTCGACGAAGTACGCCGTGATCGGGCTGTGCCCGTGGAACAGGACGGCGCTGTCGTAGAGGTAGTTGTTCTCGATGTCGATGTTCTTCGGTACTCCTTCGACGTGCGGGGGGTATTTCTCGCGGTTGGTCGACGTGTGGTCGCCGATGTAGACGTGCTGCGGATGGCCCACGGAGATGGCCGACCCGGCGATGTCGTTGGTGTGGTTGCCGATCAGCTGCGAGTTCTGCACGTCGTTGACCAGGCTGATCCCGTCGGCACCGGTGTGCTGGATCCGGTTGCGTCGCAGGAGGATGCCGTCGGCGTTCTGGATCTGGATCATGCCCGGAGTGACGTCGACGTTGCGGTAGTAGTAGACGTGGAAGTTCCCCTTCGCGTACGCCTGCGCTCCCAGATTGCCCTGCTGCGCCTGCTTGAACACCGAGCCGGCCACGTCGAACAGGTTCCAGTCGGAGTGCTGGACCGTGAGGCCGGAGAACGTGATATCGCGGACGTGGTCGCTCGTCGACGTGCCGGCGACCCGCAGCAGCGTGGTCACGTTGTTCGGCGCGAAGACCGTCGCGGTCGACATGTTCTCGGAACTGGCCCTGTAGTAGTACAAGGTCCGGCTGCTCCTGTCGAAGAAGAACTCGCCCGGCGCGTCCAGGAACTCGTAGGCGTTCATGACCTTGTGGCTCCCGCCGACCTGGGCGTTGCCGTTGAACGCGCCCTGGGCGATAGCCGCGCCCGGCTGCTGGAACAGCGCGATCCGGCTCCCGCCGTCGGTGGTCACCTGACGGACCCCCACGATCGCCGTGGTCCAGGTCGTCGCCGTCTCGATCTCGATGTCGTCCTGGTTGCGGGCGATGGCCGGGAAGTCGGCCGAGTTGTACCGGGCGCCGTCGCACTGCGACCCCGACTCCCAGGCCCATGCGGCCTGCCCGGCCGTGATGTTGTACGTCCCGTGGCAGCCCGCCGAGTTGATGGTCTTCGAGGCCATGAACGCCCGCTTGTCGTTGACGTAGAGCGTCCGCAGTTTGTTGGCCCGGTCGAGCGGAGCCTTCCAGATGTTGCCGCTGTGCTGGGTCCATCCGGTCACCTGGACACCACCGTCGAGGATCGGCGTCTCGCCGGGGTAGCCGGCGTATACGACCCGGTAGCCGTTCGTGCCGGAGTCACCGGGCCCGAACTCGATCGTGCTGCTCACCGGATAGCGTCCGCCGCGCAGGTACACCTGGATGTCGCCGGACATACTCGCGTTCACCGTCCGGACGACGTCCCGCGCACGCTGCACGGTTCTGAATGGTGCCTGGACTGTTCCCGGGTTGGCGTCGTTGCCGTCCGGAGCGACGTAGTAGGTCTCCTGGGCGGCGGCCGAAGCCGGCGGCTGATCTGCGAACACGGCTGGCAGCATGGCGGCGACGAGCACCGCGACTGCCGGCAACGACCTCCGAGGGGCGGAAGAGGCTGACTTCACGTACGGTTCCTTTCACTCGTCGCCAACGAGAGGCGATGCGAGGCGCTGTGCCGGCCCGCGGTCAGCCGCGGGTGCTCCACTGCTGGTTGGCGCCGCCGTGGCAGGTCCACAGGTGAAGTTGCGTCCCGTTGGCCGTTCCGTTACCGACTGCGTCGAGGCAGAGTCCGGATTGGGCGGTCGTGATGGTTCCGTTGCTGTTCAGGTTCCACTGCTGGTTCGCGCCGCCGTGGCAGTCCCAGATGATCACGGCTGTGCCGTTGCTGCTGCCCGATCCGCTGGCGTCCAGGCACTTGTTGCCGTAGACGGTCAGTGTGCGGTTGGCGGTGTGGGTCCAGCGCTGGTTGGTGCCACCGTTACAGTCCCACAGCTGCACCCGGGTTCCGTTGCCGGTGCTGGAGTTGGGCACGTCGATGCAACGGTTCGACTGACTACCGGCGATCATCACATTCTGCTGGCCGGGCGGCGGAGTGCTGGATGGCGGCGGTGTGCCGGTGGGCGGCGGGGTGGACCCGAACTGGGTGAAGAACCGCCACACCTCGTGCTTGACCCAGCTTCGCGCCCCGCTCTCACAGCCGGCACATCCATCCACCGGACCCTGCTGGTGGCCGCCGTCGAACGGGGCCCATACCACCGGGTAGCCGGCCCGGCACGAGTAGGTGGTGATGATGTGGGTCAGGCTCCCCGGTGCGGGCTCGGGGGCGTTCTGCGCGGCGCAACCGTTGTTACGGATCCACCTGTCGCGTAGCGACCGGCCGCTCTGGATGTTGTCGTTGATTCCGTGAATCCCCAGGTACGCCACGGGCTGGGTACCGCCGCTGCAGCCGCTGATCTCTCCGGGGGCGGCGATGGCCGCGACCGCACGGAACACGGTCGGGCGGGAACACGCCAGCGAGTAGCTCATCGCGCCGCCGTAGCTGAACCCGACCGAGAAGCGTTGTGTCGTGTCGACGCAGAGCGCGTTCTCGATCACCCGGATCATTTCGTCGGTGAAGGTGACGTCCTCACCGTTGGAATTGGCCCAGCCGTTGCTGATGCCCTGTGGGGCGACGAAGACCGTGGTGTTGTTCGACTGCGACAGCATGCCGTAGTAGGCCCAGGCGTAGCCGTCGGTTCCGCCGGAGGCGACGTCGTTGGCGGTGCCGCCCCACCAGTGGAATCCGAAGGCCAGCCGGTGCGGATAGGTGTTGTCGTAGCTGTCGGGGAGCCGAAGGATGAAGCTGCGGCTCTTGCCGCCGCTGGAGATGGTGTGGGTGCCACTGCTCAGTCCCGGGGCCTTGCCGCAGCCGGCGGTGGTCGCCGCGGTCGCCGGCGTCACGGTCGTGATGACGTACGCCCCGGCGGCGACCATGACCATGGCAGCCAGGACCGCTCCTATCTGGTGGGCCGAGAGTTTGCGACGTACCACAGGTTGGTCCCCTCTTCCGGAAGTCAACCCTTCCCGGGCTGGACGCGAGCCGACATCTATATAGATGGACATAGTCATATGACGTAAGACGTCCGTCAAGTCTCGTCACTGCCGCCCATGCTCGGCCGGGACCCCCGGGTCGGTGGATGCGCCCCCGGCCGGAGGTGCTCTCACGGCGCTCCAGCCGGCGCCCGTTGACGGCGAAGAGATAGACAGAGATGATTCGAATCGGTTCGGTGTCTGTCGGGTCGAGTGGCGGCGGGAGCTCTTGATGGGTACTCATGGACGGCGCGAGGCCCGCTCGGCCACGGCCGTGGGCGCGATCGCAGCTCTGGTGGCGGGGCTGCTGACCGCCCAGGTCGCGGCCGGCCCGGCGGCGGCCGATGCCGGGCTCACCCTCTCCGTGGACGTCTCCGCCGCCCGGCACCGGATCAGTCCGGACGTCTATGGCATGAACGGCGGTGATCCCGGTCTCCTCGCCGAACTCGGCATGCCGGTGGCGCGCTGGGGCGGCAACGCGAGCAGTCGCTACAACTTCAAGAACCACACCTACAACACCGGCAGCGACTGGTACTTCGAGAACATCGTGGCCGGGCCGGACAACACGGTGGAGGCGTTCGTCCAGCGCAACCGGGACCGCAGGATCAAGCAGGTGGTCACCGTGCCGTTGATCGGGTGGGTGGCGAAGGACTCGCCCCAGTCGCACCCGTTCGCCTGCGGTTTCCCGGCGACCCGCTTCCCCGATCAGGATTCGTTCGACCCGTGGGACGCCAACTGCGGAAACGGCCGGCTGAACAACGAGAACCTCACCGGGGCGGATCCCACGGACACCTCGGTCCCGGCGGATCCGGCGTTCGCGGGTGAGATGGTGTCGCACCTGGTGAGCCAGTTCGGCCCGGCGGCGCGGGGCGGCGTGTCGATCTACGAGCTCGACAACGAGCCGGTGCTGTGGAGCTCGACGCACCGTGACGTGCACCCCGAACTCGTGACCTACGACGAACTGGGCGGCAAGGGCACGGCGACCGCCGCGGCCGTCAAGGCCGCCGACCCGAGCGCGGCGGTGCTCGGCCCGTCGGGCTGGGGCTACTGCGAATGGGTCGCGTCCGGGTTGGACGGGTGCGCCCCGGGTGCGGACGCGGCCGCGCACGGCGGGCTCAACCTGTCCCAGTGGTACCTGAAGAACATGAAGGACTTCAGCGACGCCCACGGCGGCACGCGTTTCCTCGACTACTTCGACCAGCACTACTACCCACAGATCAGCGGTGGTAAGGACCCGGAGACCAACGCGCTGCGGCTACGCTCCACGCGCTCGCTGTGGGACCCGACGTACGTCGAGGAGTCGTGGATCGGTCCCGGCGGGGTGAACGCGCCACCGCTGCAGTTCATCCGCACGATGAAGGCGTGGATCGCGGAGTACTACCCGGGCACCAAGACCGCCATCACCGAGTACAACTGGGGCGCGCTGGACGACATCAACGGCGCGCTGGCGCAGGCCGACGTCCTCGGCATCTTCGGGCGCGAGGGTCTGGACCTGGCCACCATCTGGGGCGAGCCCACACCGACAGACCCCGGCGCGTACGCGTTCCGGATGTACCGGAACTACGACGGGGCCGGGCGCCGGTTCGGCGACGTGAGCGTCTCGGCGGTCAGCAGCGACCAGGGGCAGCTCGCCGTCTACGGAGCGCAACGTTCGTCCGACAGGGCGCTGACCGTCATGGTGATCAACAAGACGGGCGACGATCTCACCTCGCGGTTGTCGGTCGCCGGATTCAACGGTACGGGCAGGGCGCAGCGTTTCAGCTACAGCCCAGCCGATCTCACCTCGATCGTGCGGGGTGCGGATCTTCCGGTCACCCGCGGCGGCGTCAGCGCCACGTACCCGGCGAACTCCATCACGCTGCTGGTCCTGCCGCCACACCGACACTGAGCGGTGACCCGTCTGTCCAGTGGCACCCGTCGCCGGCCGAGGCCGGGTCACTTCCACCTGGATCAGCCTCGTGATGGTTGGTGGACCTGTGTCCGAGCACATCCTGGATCTTCCCGAACGGTACGCCCAGCTCCGCTGGTCAGTTGCGGGGCCAGACCCGGACCGGCAACCGAGGAAACGCCGTGCTCAGGAAGTGTTCGGTGCGGCGGTCGCGGAGGAGGCAGTCGGGCCAGGTGTCCAGCACTTCGGGCAGGGTGCGGTGGCCGAGGGCCAGCTGGAGCAGAGCGCCCGGCGGGATGGCGGCGTGGGTTCCGGGATCGGTGGTCGGGCTGACGGCGCCGCGTATGGCTGTCACTGCCGTCAGTTCACCGTCGGTGAACCTGAGCTGGGCGGCGCGGCCGTACATGTCGATGGTCAGCGCTGGCTCGGGCCATCGCAGGTCTGCTGCGCGCCAGCGAGCCCGCAGCAGCGGCTGTAGCCGGGCGATCAGGTCGACCGGGTCGCCGGTGCGGACGTACCAGCCTCGGGGCCGCCTCGGAACGCCGGGCGGGCCGAGCCGGGCCAGCGGGTGGTCCGGGTCGAGGACGGGGCGGACCGCGGCGAACGGCAGCCCCGCCGCTGCCTCGTACTGCCGGCCGACGTGGCCCAGATATGCGTGCATGGCGGCGGCCGCCCGCGACCAGTCGGCCGGTCGCCCGCAGGCCGCCGCGAACACCATCAGCTCGCCGGCGGCGGAGAGCCGGGCACCGTGCACCAGGTAGCCCGGCACGTCGGCGCCGTGCATCAGGACGGCGACCACGCGTCGGGCGAGGTCCGCCGGACGGCGCCCGGCGATCTCGTACCGCCACACCGCGGCGTTCCTCGGGCAGACCAGGGCGTTCCCGAGGGCATCCCCGTCGGCCAGCCGCCGGTCGATGCCGGCGAGGTCGTCCGCGTCGGCGACGGTGGCCGGGCGCACCGTCAGGCCGCCGGAGGAGGCGTCCGACCGGTCCTCTTCGCTGATCGGCAGCGCGGCGGCGGGCACCCCTGGAGCGCCGTCGTTGGCCAGGGCATAGTCGTAGCCGAGCCGCCGGTAGAAGTACGGGATTCCCTCGATCATCTGGACGGGCACGCCGTCGGCCGCGTACCGCTGGTGCAGCGCGGCGAACAGCCGTTCGGTGAGTCGGTTCCCGCGGTGCTCGGGTGCCGTGCCGACCAGTTCGATCTGGGCGACCGGCAGTCTGACCCCGGCCAGGCTCCAGTCCTGCCGCAGCCCGACGAGGCTGGCCACCGGGCGGCCGGTGGCCTGGTCCTCCGCGACCAGGAAGTCGTCGGGTACGACCGAGGGATGACCGCCGTCCAGCAGGTCTTCGACCCAGGCGGCGATGCCGGGGTGCGGTTGCCCGCCGGTCACCGCCTGAAGCTGGACCGCCGCGTGCAGCCGAGCGAGCTCGATCGCGTCGCGGGCTCTGCCCGGCCGGATCAGGTAGGGGCCGTCTTCCCTTGTCATGCCTTGTCTCCTAGCGGCAGCTCGGACCGTCCGGGCCAGGATTCCTCCGTGCCGGCTCAGCATCGGCGTGGTGTACGACGGCGGGCGAGCATCGCCGCGCGCGGGGGTTGGTTCATCGGTGATCGCGAGACGGGTTAGGGCGCCGCCGCCGGTGTCGCGGCATGAACCCCCGCCGCAGCCGCGCCGACGCTGGTCAGTTCCAGCGGCACTCGACGGGCCGTCGCCGGTGGGCCGCTCGGCGGGCCGCTTACCGGGAGCGGGAGCTCGGTGTAATGGCGAGTGCGGCGACGGCCGCCACGATGGCCACGATCGCGCCGGCGGTGAATCCGCGCGAGAAGCCATGGGTGCCGGTGCCGGCGATACTGGCGGCGGCGATGCTGGATACGACGGCTGCGCCGAGTGAGGCGCCGAACTCGTGGAAGGTGCTGACGATGCCGGAGACCAGGCCGGCTTCATGCGCCGCCACCTGTCCCAGTGCGGTGGCGGACGCGACCACGAACAGCGACCCGGTGCCGGCGGCGGCGACGGTCATGCCGGCCACCATGGGCGCGGCCCCGTCCCAGACCACCGGGATGGCCATGCCGGCGGCGGCGATTGCCAGTCCGGCCACGGCCAGGGTGCGGGGGCCGGTGCGACCGATGGTCCGCCCGGCCGCGTTGGCGCCGAGCATGGTGGACACCGCGACGGGCAGGAAGAGCAGGCCGGTGGTCAGCGCGCCGTAGCCGTGATGCTCCTGGAGGGCGAACGTGCCGAGGAAGAACATCATGATCATGAGTGCGGTGGCGACGAGGATCAGCAGGGTGCCGGTCGCCACGGGCCTGCGGGTCAGCAGCCGAACGTTCATCAGCGGGCTTGCGGACAGGCGTTGACGGGCCACGAAGGCGGCGTAGAGCAGCGCCGATACCAGCAGCAGCGCTGCGGTGGCCCAGGTGACCCAGCCGTGGTCTCCGGCCCTGATCAGCGCGTAGATCAGGGTCGCGGTCGCGGCGGTCACCAGGACGGCGCCGGGGACGTCGAGGGCGGCTCTGGTGGCGGGTGCCGGCTGCGCCGGCAACTGGGAGCGGAGCGTCAGTAGCAGGACGATGCCGACCGGGACGTTGATGTAGAAGACCCATGCCCAGCCCGGTCCGGCGGTGAGCAGTCCGCCGAGCAGGACGCCGAGTGCGGCACCGCTGCCACCCAGGGCGGACCAGATGCCGAGCGCTCGGTTGCGTTCGTCGGCGTCGAAGATGGTGACGATCAGCGACAGGGCGGCCGGTGAAAGCATGGCGGCGGCCATGCCCTGGGCTACCCGGCCGGTGAGGAGCATCGGTCCGGTGGTGGCCAGTCCGGCGGTCAGCGATGCCGCCGCGAAGAGCAGCAGACCGGCCAGGACCAGGCGGCGGGCGCCGAACACGTCGGCGGCGCGTCCGCCGAGCAGCAGCAGTCCGCCGAAGGCGAGGGTGTAGCCGCTGACCACCCAGGTGAGGGTTTCTCGCGGCAGGTCGAGGTCTGCGCCCAGGTGTGGCAGGGCGATCGCCACGACGGTGACGTCGAGGATGAGCATGAGTTGCGCGACGCCGACCAACCCGAGGATTCGCCACCGTCGCGGATCGGGGGTCGAACTGGGTGTCGAGGTAGGTGCGGTCATGGACTCGGACACGATGATCGCCTCCGCAGCTAAGTCGTACAGGGCATGTTCAACTTGCGTCGGCTACTGTAACCCGTACACATGCTGTTTGACTTAGGGGAGTTATGCCTCACTCCGCAGCTAGGTCGGCCCGCCGGGCAGACGCGCGGCAGAACGCTGAGAAGATCGTGCGGGCGGCCGTCACCTGCCTCGGGCGGAACGCCGGGGCGAGCATGAACGACATCGCGCAGGAGGCGGGGGTCGGCAGGGTGACCCTGTACGCGCACTTCCCTTCCCGGGAGGCCCTGGTTGAGGCGGCGCTGGTCCGGCTCCTGGCCGACGGAGACGAGGTGCTGGAGGCCGTCGACCGCACCGGCGATCCCCGTGACGGGCTGAGGGCGCTGATGGAGTCGGGCTGGCTGTTGATCGCCCAGGCCGCCTCGGTCCTGGAGGCGGCGCAGACGGCCCTGCCTGCCGGGCGTGTGCAGAAGCTGCACGCGAAACCGGAGCAGCGGGTCCATGACCTGATCCGCCGCGGCCAGGCCGAAGGCGTCTTCCGGTCCGACATCGCCGCCGACCTGCTGGCCAGCGTCCTGCACCACATCCTGCACGGCGCGGCAGGTGACGTCGCGGCCGGCCGGCTCGATTCGACCGACGCGCCACGCTTTGTCGCCGAGATGGCCCTGGCCGTCTGCGCGGTCCGGAGGCCGGTGGCCCGACCCTGACCCCACCCGTACGGTTGGTTGCATCGTCGAACCATCTGGTTGTACGGTCAAACAATGCCGAGTGGGGAGGTCGACGCCGCGCAAGAGGCCCTGATGCGGTTCGTCCGCAACTTCGGCCTCCATCAGCCCGACCGCACTCCATGCGGGCAGCCGCTGCCAGTCTCGGAGGCACACGCCATGGTGGAGATCGCCCGGGAGGGGCGGATCCGTCAGGTGGAGCTGGCCCGCCGGTTGCGGCTGGAGAAGAGCACCGTCAGCCGCCTGGTCGCCAACCTGGTCAGCCGTGGTTGGGTGCACCGGCAGGCGGCCGACGGCGATGGCCGCGGCGTCCTGCTGGTGCTCACCGATGCCGGTGCCACCGCTGCGGCTCGGCAGGCGGACGCGCGCCGGGACCGGCTCACCGCCCTGCTCGATCGCGTACCCGATGACCAACGCGCCGCCGTGGTGCGTGCGCTGCAGACCCTCGCGGAGGCCACCGTTGAACGGTCCTGACCACCCCCGGGCCTGGCGGGCCCTGCTCCTGGTGGCTGCCGCCGCGTTGGGCAGCGGCTGCGCCGACGACTCATCGACAGCGACGCCGACACCGGCGACCTCCAGCCGGCAGGCCGAGGTTGCCGATCGTGGCGCATCGGTCATGCCATTCGACCTGGACCGCACCACCCACCGGTTCAGCAAGACCGACACCGGCGGCGTGCAGACCGTCGTCGCCGACGACCCGCAGGACACCACCCAGATCGCCCTCATCCGGCAACATCTGACCTCGGAAGTGGACCGCTTCCGCCGCGGCGACTTCACCGACCCCGCCCGCATCCACGGCACCCAGATGCCCGGCCTGGCGGCGCTCCGGGCACACGGCGGGCGGATCACCATCGACTACCAGACCACCAACGACGGGGGACGCGTCACCTACACCACCAGCGACACCGCGCTTCGCGGCGCCCTGCACCACTGGTTCGACGCCCAGGTCAGCGACCACGGCCAACACGCCACCCGCTAAGCACTGATCCGAGGCAGGCCGGACCGACCTCGTTGACGTGGCGTGAGTACAGGCTTGTTCGGGACGCGACCCGATCGGGGCGCTCGTTGAACGACGGGCAGGGGCCGTCCGTCCACCTGGCCGACCGGGTGGCGATCGGGGCACCTCTGCGCTGCGGCGAAGGTTGCCCGGGCTTCTACCGGAGTGGGCCGGGGACGGCCGCCCGGAAGCGGCCGTCCCCGGGAGTATCGCGGATGCGAGGGGGTTGCTCCGGGTTCAGCGGTTCGCCACCCCGCCGCCGGTGGCTGGCTCGACCCGCTCGAACCGTACCCGGCTCAGCCAGCCCGGGAGGTCACTGAGCACGTACAGCTCGCCGTGCACGTCGGCGTCGATGGCGGTCGGCTGGATGGGGAAGTTGCCGATGATGGCGGACTCGTAGCCACCCGTGGTTTTGGGGCGTACCGCGAACGCGAGGGTCGAGCAGTAGTCGCTCGCGATGTAGGTCCCCCAGGCCTCCGGGGTGGCGGACCCTCGGTACACCACGCCGCCGGTCACCGAGCAGCTCTCCGTCATGAAATGTTCGTACTCGAAGACCGGGTCGGTGTACCGCACGTCCGACCGGCATTGCTCCGGGTCGAACACCGGGGTGCCCTCCTTGCAGGACCAGCCGAGGTTCGCCCCACCCTGCCATGGGCGGATGTGGTTGATCTCCTCGACCAGGCCCTGGCCGACGTCGCCGATCCAGAGCGAGCCGTCGACCGGGTCGACGGAGAACCGCCACGGGTTGCGCAGCCCGTAGAGCCAGATCTCTGGCCGCGCGCCGCGGGTGCGGACGAACGGGTTGTCGGAGGGCACGCAGTAGGGCTTCGCCCCACAGGCGCGGTTGACGTCGATCCGCACGATCTTGCCGAGCAGGGTGCCGAGGTCCTGACCGGCCTTGAACGGGTCGTTCGCGTGGCCGCCGTCGCCGAGGGACCAGTAGAGATAGCCGTCGCGGCCGAACGCTACCTGCCCACCGTTGTGGTTGCCGTACTCGGCGTGCTCCTGGGTGAGCAGCACCTGCAACCGCCCGGGAGCGCCGATGGGCACCCGGGCCAGGGTCAGCGCGCCGGCCGGCAGGCTCGTGTAGGCCACGTAGAGGATCCCGGTCCGCGCGAAGTTCGGCGCAGGCGTGATGCCGAGGAGGCCGCGCTCGTTGTCCGACGTGTCGATCCGGGCGGTCAGGTCGAGCACCGGCTCGGCCGCCAGGCCGGTGTCGGGGTGGTAGGCGCGGACCGTGCCGTTCTTCTCCGCGATCAGCATCCGGCCGTCCGGGAGCCCGGTGAGCGCGATCGGACGCTGCAGACCGGAGGCCACCTGTTCGGATACCACGGTCAGCTCAGTGAGCGGCACCGCCCTGGTGGGGGATCTGCCGGCCGCGGCGGTGCCGGCCACCGACGCCGGTGGCAGCAGGAACGTAGACAGGGCCAGAACGAGCAGCCCGGCTAGCGCGGTGGCCGGGCGACAACGTCGTCGCGACATGTTTCAGCTCCTCGAGCAAGTGGGGGTGGAGGGCACAACCTGGGAGCGTTCCCACAGTACATTGAGTGCCGCCAATATCCAACTCTCCGTCTTGCTCGGCCACGCCCCGGCCGACACCGACGCCAGCTGACTCCCTCAACTGAGCAAGGGAAACGTAGATCAACTGCGTCTGCTCGTCCATCCATTGTGGACTGTCGGCGCGTCGGCACCTCGCCGTGACCCGGCACTGCCGCCGCACCTGTGGGTGCCGAGCCTGTCGGCGGTGTGGGCCGCCCGCGTTACCGCAGCGGAGCCAGGCGGGTCGGGCTCAGTTCGCCGGTGACCAGGCCGGTGCCGGGGTGGTAGCGGACGGGGAGCGGGTCGGAGAGTTCGCCGACGAATTCGCCGTCGACGTGGTCCAGGAACCCGATCATGGACCATCCGGCGGCGGTGGGGACGAGGCGGGGCGCGTACAGGTGCGGGTGCGGAAACGGCCGTGCCGAGGCGATGTCCCAGGGGCCGTTCACGGTGGGACCGGTGGCGGTCCAGATCCGGTGCTCGGCCCGCTCCTCGGTCGCCGCGACGTTGGTGCAGAACAACAGGAGGGGCTGGCCGTCGACGACCGCGACCTGGGGGACTTCGAGGTGCCCGAACCCGGCGGGGGCGGACAACGGCGGTCGGACCGTCCAGTCGAGCAGGTCGTCGGAGGTCGCGTGCCCGATTACTCCGCGCTCGTTCGCCGCACCGTGGTTGGCCCGGGCGGTGACGAGCATGTGCCAGCCGGCGCCAGTCGGGTCGGGGAAGACCCAGGGATCGCGCCAGGCCTGTTCGTACCACAGGTCCGGGCTGAGGAGTTCGTACCAGGTGGGGTCGGCCTCCACCAGCGGGCCGGTGCCGTACCGGTGCCAGCTGACCAGGTCCTCGGAGACGGCCAGGCCGACGCGTTGGACCAGCCCGTTCTCGGCGCGGCCGACCCCGGTGTAGAACATGTACCACCGGCCGTCCGGGCCGCGTACCGTGCTGCCGGTCCAGGTGGCCAGGTCGTCCCAGCCCGGTGAGTCGGCCGGCGCCAGTGCGTCGGCGACCAGCTTCCACGAACGTAGGTCGGTGGAGACGGCGTGCCCGATGGCGGCGCGCAGGTGGCGGCGGTGCGGGTTGAGCAGGGCGCGGGAGGCGCGCAGAAAGAACGCGTGCCACAGCCCGTCGTCGTCCCGCGCGTACCAGCTGTCCCACACCCAGTGGTCCGGCAGACGTAGCATGGCGAGGAAGCTACCAGATAAATCGGTTTAGCAGGACCCGCCGCGGTCGCCCGCCGGACGGCGGCCGGGGCCCTCCGGCGTACGTCCCGCGGTCTGAACCGGCGACCTACCGCCCTGAGCGGCGCCGGTTACGACGCGGGTGCGGCGATGGATCTGCGCCGGCGCAACGCCATCGGCACCAGGGACGGTCCACTGCTACGGCCGTCGAGCAGGATCTCCACCGCGTGCCGGCCCATCTGTTCGTGCGGCAGTGCGGCGGTGGACAGGCCGGGGCGCAGCCAGGCGGCGATGGGATCGTCGTCGAAGGAGACCACGGAGATGTCGGTGGGTACGGCCAGCCCGGCCTCGCCGAGTGCCTGGTAGGCGCCGAAGGCCAACCGGTCGTTCATGCAGATGACCGCGGTCGGGCGATCCGGCCGGCCCAGCAGGCGGCGCATGGCCGCGTAGCCGTGTTCGGGCAGCCAGTCGGCGCAGAACGTCTCGGCCAGCAGGGTGGTGCCGGCGTCCGACAGGGTCTCCCGGATCCCGCGCAGCCGCGCCTGCGCGGCGAGGGAGACCTCCGGGTCGCGTTCCTTGAGCCGGTTGCGGCCGATCAGCGCGATCCGCTCGCGGTGGCCGCGCTGGAGCAGGGCGGTGGCGACGGTCCGGCCGGCCCGTTCGTCGTCGGGCAGCACGCAGGGCAGGTTCTCCGAGCTGGTGGCGTTGAGCAGCACCACCGGACCGTTCAGGATGGCGGGCGGCACGGTCAGCCGCCGGGTCGCCATCGCCGCGTAGACGACGCCGTCGACCTGGCGGTCGAGCATCGCCTCGATGGCGTACCGCTCGAACGTCGCGTCGCCCTGCGTCTCGGTGATGAGCAGTACGTGGTCACGCTCGCGGGCCGCGTCCAGCGCGCCCCGGATGAGGCCGCCGGCGAAGCGGGTGGTGGCGACGATGTCGGAGACGAACGCGATGGTGGCGGTCTTGCGGGTACGCAGGCTGCGCGCGGCGACGTTGGGTCGGTAACCGAGCTCCTCGGCGGCCGCGAAGACGCGCTGGTGCGCCTCGGCCGAGAGCCGGGTGCCCTCGCGCCCGTTGAGCACCATCGACGCGGCGGTCTTGGACAGCCCGGCGCGGCGCGCGACGTCGGCCAGAGTTGCTCTGTCGCGCCCCATGAGTCCTCCAATCGCCGGCGGGTGGTCCGACACCGCCCCGCCAATCATGCTGGGTCGCCGGACGCTGTCCAGAACCGGTGCCGCCCGGTTCCGGTCCGGCCCCGGCCCTGACGGGGCCCGGCCCGGTCTTGGCGGGGCGCCGCCCGGCCTTGGCGGGGACCCGGCCCGGTCTAGGGCTCGGGCTCGGGTTCGGCCCGGGGCTTCCGGCCGACGGGTGTGGCCCGGGTGGGCCCCGGTGCACCCCGCTGGGGTGAACCGGCCGTTTCCGAGCCGTTGCCAAGCCCGTCCTTGACAGCTCAGTGCGCCGCGCGCATGCTCTGCTAAATCAGTTTAGCGGGACGTTTTTGTTTCCACCGGGCGCGTCCACGCCCGGCCGGGAAGAGGCCATGGTCGGTTACCGCGCGCCCGGGTCGGCAACCGGCCCGCGACGCGATCCAGGCGACGCCGGTGGCTGTCGCGGTGGATCCGTCCGGGCCGGGTACGGCGACCGTCGACCGGTGAGGTGTGCGGAGGAGTCAAGGAGCCGTAGGAGTGTACGGATTGTCGAAGAGATACCCACGGCGCAGGCTGATGGCCTGCGCCTCGCTGCTGTCCGCCATCGCCGTCACCGCCGCCTGTAGCGCGCCGGGTGCCGACCCGGCATCGCAGGGCGGCACCGCCGCGCCGGTCAGCACCGCCCTGGGCACCGAGCAGATCACCCTGGAGATGTACGCGGAGACCGGCTTCCCGCTGGCGAAGGCACTCGCCGACGAGTTCACCAAGCAGCACCCGAACGTGAGGTTCAACGTCCGGGAGGACCAGTTCACGGTGATCGTGGAGAACGCTCCGCGGGTGCTCGCCTCGGACAACGCGCCGGACATCATCCGGCTGCCCACCATGGTCGACCTGGTCAAGGACGGGCTGCTGAAGAACCTCGACCCGTACTTCACCGCCTACGGCTGGGACACGTTCCCGGCCTCCCAGCTCGTGCAGCTGCGGGTCGCCGAAGGAGGCGGGCCGCGCGGCACCGGCTCGCTGTTCGGGATGGGACTCGGCTACAGCGTCACCGGGGTCTTCTACAACAAGACGCTGGCCGAGCGGGTCGGGATGACCGAGCCGCCGAAGACCGTCGCCGAGTTCGAGGGGTTGCTGGCCAGGGCCAAGACCGCCGGCGTGCAGCCGATCATGCAGTTCAACAAGAACACCGCCGGAATCAACTTCCCGCACCAGGCCCTGCAGAACCAGTACGGCGACCCGGCCCAGATCGCCGACTGGATCTTCCAGAAGCCCGGCGCCACCTTCGACACGCCGGCGGCGCTGAAGGCCACCCAGGTGATCCAGCGGTGGGCGCAGGCCGGGTACTTCCCGAAGGACGCGAACGCCCTGGACTACACCGCGATGATGGGCGAGTTCCAGAAGGGCAACGGCCTGTTCATGTTCAACGGCGACTGGGAGTCGGGCAACCTCGACAAGACGATGAGCGGCAAGGTCGGCTTCTTCCTCTTTCCCACCGAGTCCGGCGGCGGCAACCACGTGGCGATGTCCGCGCCCAACACCTTCGGGGTCGGCGCGAAGGCCAAGCACCCGGACGCCGCCGCGTTCTTCCTGAACTGGGCGCACACCAACCCCAGGGCCCGGGAGATCTCGGTCACCGTCGGCGGCTCCCACCCCGGCGGCCCGTCCGATCTGGCCCTGCCGGCCGCCCCGCCGGGGGGCGTCCTGGCGCAGACCCTGGCCGCCTCCCAGCAGCTCGGCGCGGAGAACGGGGCGGTGGACTTCACCGCGAACGCCACCGGCGGCATCTTCGCGGCGGCGATCACCCCGGAGATGCAGAAGCTGGTCGCCGGCCAGCAGACTCCCGAGGGGTACGTGAAGGCGGTCCAGGCGGAGTACGAGAAGGAACTGTCCCGATGACGTCTGCCCTCGGCAGCGCTCCGAGCGGGCAGCCGGGGACCCGCCCGCCGGACCGCCCGTCCCCCGTACGGCCCCACCGACGCCGGTGGGGCCGTACGGCCCGGTGGAGCGGCTGGCTGTACGTGCTGCCGGCGCTGCTCATGTACGCCGTCTTCGTGCTCCGCCCGCTCGCGCTGACCGTGCAGTACTCGCTCTACCACTGGAACGGCATCGGCGTGGCCCGGTGGGCGGGGCTGGACAACTACCTCACGGTCTTCACCGACAGCGACCTGTTGAAGATCATCTCAAACGCGTTCGTCCTGATCGTCTTCTTCAGTTTCATCCCGGTCGGGCTGGGTCTGCTGGTGGCCAGTCTCGTCCGCCGGATCACCTCGGGACCGTTCGGGAACACCGTACGCACCATCCTGTTCCTGCCGCAGGTGATCCCGCTGGTGGCGGCCGGCATCGCGTGGAGTTGGCTGCTCTCCTCCAACGGGCTGGTCAACCAGGCGCTCCGGGCGGTCGGCCTGGGCGGGCTGGCCCGTGCCTGGCTCGGGGACTTCGACACGGCGCTGCCCTCGGTCGGGGTGATCGGCGCCTGGGTCATGCTCGGCCTCTGCACGATCCTGCTGGTCACCGGCATGAGCAAGATCGACCCCGCGCTCTACGAGGCGGCCCGGATCGACGGCGCCGGACCGGTACGCGAGTTCTTCGCCGTCACCCTGCCCGGCCTGCGCCAGGAGATCGGGGTGTGCCTCACCGTGACCGTGATCGCGGCCCTGGCCAGCTTCGACATCGTCTACATCTCCACCAGCGGCGGCCCCGGCCTACAGACCACCGTGCCGGGCCTGGAGATCTACCGGCTCGCCTTCTCGCAGCGCCAGGTGGGGCTCGCCTCGGCGCTGGCCGTCGTGCTCATGCTGCTGGTGCTGGCCTGCGTACTGCCGATCCAGCGGCTGACCAGGGAGGAGAAGGGATGAACCTGAGCCGACGCGAATGGCTGACCGGCCGCGTCTTCCTCGTCGCGCTGGTCCTGGTCACCCTGCTGCCCTTCGTGAGCATGCTGTCGGCGGCGTTGCAGCCTCGGGGCACGGTGCCCAGCGGGCTGGCCTGGCCGTCCGATCCGCAGTGGGGGAACTTCGTCGACGCCTTCACCGTGGCGAACATGGCCGCCCTGCTCCGGTCCAGCCTGCTGATCGTGGTCGGCGTGGTACCGGTCTCCGTGGTCATCGCCACCATGGCCGGCTTCGGGCTCGGCCATCTGCGGGTACCGGGCGGAAAGTGGGCGTTCGGCCTGCTACTGCTCGGCCTGACCCTGCCCTTCGAGGCGGTGGTCACCCCGATCTACTACCAGATGCGCGACCTCGGGCTGCTCAACACCCGCTGGGCCATCGTGCTGCCGCTGATCGGGCTCTACATGCCGTTCGCGGTCTTCTGGATGCGGGCGCACTTCGCCAACGTGCCGACCGAGCTCTCCGAGGCGGCCCGGATGGACGGCAGCTCCACCTGGCAGCTGTTCTGGCGCATCCAGGTGCCACTGGCGCGGCCGGCGATCGCCTCGTTGACGATCCTGCTGTTCCTCTGGACCTGGAACCAGTTCCTGCTCGCCATCGTGCTCGTCGACGACGCCACCAAACGCACCATGGCCGGCGCCCTCGGTGCCTTCCAGGGGCAGTGGGGCACCGACCTGGTGCTGCTCTGTGCCGGGTCGCTGCTCATCCTCACCCCGACCCTCGTGGTGTTCCTGATCTTCCAGCGCCAGTTCATCAAGGCGCTGCTCCAGGGGTCCGTCAAGGGCTGAGCCGCCGCGCACACCTGCGGCGGCACCGTGACCGGGTGAGGCGACCGCCCGGTCGGCGCGGACGATCCGTGCCGGCCGGCCGGGCGGACCGGTCAGGCCTTCGGCAGGTGGCGGTGGTGGTCGGCCGTCGGCCGCCCGGGTATTCGTCGGTCCGCGGTCGACGACCGGAGCGGTACGACGTATTCATCGGATCAATCTGGCTGGGTCGATGACCGGTACCGCGAAATCCACGCGTCAGGCAGGGGGAAGGTCGTGGCTTCCCATTGACATTCATCAGATCATCGTCCTACGTTAACAACGACGTGCATCGATGATCGGCGCATCTCGCACGGTCGCCAGATTCACCCCGCGATCGGAGAACGCACGATGTCAGAACTGACCCGAAGAAGACTGCTCGCGGCCGGCGCGGCCGGGGTCGGAGCCACGTTGCTCCCGGCGGGGTGGACGGCGACCGCCCGAGCCGGGTCCACGGCACCGCCCGAGGTGCTGGCCGCCGACGACCTGGCCCTCTGGTACGACGAGCCGGCCGGCACGGACTGGCTGCGCGCGCTGCCGGTCGGCAACGGCCGGCTCGGTGCCATGGTGTTCGGCAACGTCGACACGGAACGGCTGCAACTCAACGAGGACACCATCTGGGCCGGCGGCCCGTACGACTCCGCCAACACCCGGGGCGCGGGGGCACTTGCCGAGATCCGGCGGCTCGTCTTCGCCGACCAGTGGAGCCAGGCGCAGACCCTGGTCGACCAGGCGATGCTCGGCAGGCCGGCCGGGCAACTGGCGTACCAGCCGGTCGGCAACCTGCGGCTCGCCTTCGCCTCGGGTACGGCCTCGCAGTACCTCCGGCGGCTCGACCTCACCACCGCCGTCACCTCGGTGACGTACGTGTCGAACGGCGTGCGCCACCAGCGCGAGGTGTTCGCGAGCGCGCCCGACCAGGTCATCGTGGTCCGGCTGACCGCCGACCGGGCGAACTCGATCACGTTCAGCGCCACCTTCGACAGTCCGCAACGGACGACGGCTTCCAGCCCGGACTCCTCGACGATCGCGCTGGACGGCATCTCCGGCAACATGGAGGGCATCAACGGGTCGGTCAGGTTCCTGGCCATGGCCAGTGCGGTCGCCACCGGCGGCACGGTCGGCAGCTCCGGCGGCACGCTGCGGGTCTCCGGCGCGACCAGTGTCACGCTGCTGGTCTCGATCGGCTCCAGCTACGTCAACTTCCGGACCGTCAGCGGCGACTACCAGGGCATCGCGCGGACCCGGCTGAACGCCGCCCGGAACGTCGGCTACGACCAGCTGCGCAGCCGGCACGTGACCGACTACCAGGCGCTGTTCCACCGCGTGTCGATCGACCTGGGACGCACCTCCGCGGCCGACCAGCCGACCGACGTGCGGATCGCCCAGCACGGCAGCGTCGACGATCCGCAGCTCTCCGCGTTGCTCTTCCAGTTCGGCCGCTACCTGCTGATCTCCTCGTCGCGTCCCGGCAGCCAGCCGGCCAACCTCCAGGGCATCTGGAACGACCAGCTGGCCCCACCCTGGGACTCGAAGTACACCATCAACGCGAACCTGCCGATGAACTACTGGCCGGCCGACACCACCAACCTCGCCGAGTGCTTCCTGCCGGTCTTCGACATGGTCAGGGACCTGGCCGTCACCGGCGCCCGTACGGCCCAGGCACAGTACGGTGCCGGCGGGTGGGTCGCGCACCACAACACCGACGCGTGGCGGGGCTCCTCGGTCGTCGACGGCGCCTTCTGGGGTATGTGGCAGACCGGCGGCGCCTGGCTCGCCACCCTCGTCTGGGACCACTACCTGTTCACCGGCGACCTCGAGTTCCTCCGCGCCAACTACCCGGCGATGAAGGGCGCCGCGCAGTTCTTCCTGGAGACCCTGGTCAGCCATCCGTCGCTCGGATACCTCGTCACCAACCCGTCGAACTCCCCGGAACTGGCCCACCACTCCGGCGCCAGCGTCTGCGCCGGCCCGACCATGGACAACCAGATCCTGCGCGACCTCTTCGACGGCGTCGCCCGGGCCAGCGAGGTGCTCGGCCTGGACGCCGCGTTCCGCGGCCAGGTCCGGACGGCCCGGGACCGGCTGCCGCCGATGCGGGTCGGCTCGCGCGGCAACATCCAGGAGTGGCTCGCCGACTGGGTGGAGACCGAGCGGAACCACCGGCACGTCTCGCACCTTTACGGCCTGCACCCGAGCAACCAGATCACCCGGCGTGGTACCCCGCAGCTGTACGAGGCGGCCCGCCGCACGCTGGAGCTGCGCGGTGACGACGGAACGGGCTGGTCGCTCGCCTGGAAAATCAACTTCTGGGCCAGGCTGGAGGACGGCGCCCGCGCGCACAAGCTCATCCGCGACCTGATCCGGACCGACCGGCTCGCGCCGAACATGTTCGACCTGCACCCGCCGTTCCAGATCGACGGGAACTTCGGCGCCACCTCCGGAATCGCGGAGATGCTGCTGCACAGCCACAACGGCGAACTCCACCTGCTGCCCGCGCTGCCGAGCGCCTGGCCGGCCGGGCAGGTGGCGGGACTGCGCGGCCGGGGCGGCTACACCGTCGGCCTGCGGTGGAGCGGCGGTCAGGCCGACGAGTTCCTGGTCCGGGCCGACCGCGACGGCACCGTCCGGCTGCGCGCCCGGCTGTTCACCGGGGGCTTCGCGCTGGTCGACAGCACAGACGGCAGTACGCCGGCCACCACCCGGCCCGAGACCGACGTCGTCCAGTTCGCCGTCCGGGCCGGGCACATCTACCGGGCGGCCCGCCCCGGCGCGACCGCGTCGCCGACCGCGACGGCGTCGGTGACCCCGACCGCCTCCGTCTCCCCGACGGTCGGTCCGACCACCTCACCACCGACGTCCGGGGTGCGGGCGGCCTACGCGGTGACGGGTTCGTGGTCGGGGGGCTTCCAGGCCGAGGTGACGGTGACTGCCGGGTCGTCGCCGATCCGCGGCTGGACCGTCTCCTGGACGTTCCCGAACGGGCAGGTCGTCAACCAGATGTGGAGCGGCTCCTACACGCAGAGCGGCGCGAGCGTGACGGTGACGAACGCCTCCTACAACGGTTCGCTCGCCGCTGGCGCCTCCACCACCTTCGGTTTCATCGCCAACCTGAGCGGTGCCAACAACCCGCCGTCCCAGCTCACCTGCACGACGACCTGACCGGACCCGGGTGTGCGTCCGGGCTCCGGCCCGCCCGGACGCGCCCCAGGGATGGCTCGGCCACCGGTGCCGCTTCAGCCGGCCGGGAACTCCGGGACCGGGTCGGCGTCGTCGGGCAGCCCGTGCAGCGAGTCCTCGACCCCGACCAGGTGGTTGGCCATCCGGATTCTGGCCCGTTCGGGATCGCGTGCGGCGAGCGCGGTCCAGATCGCCACGTGCTCCTCGTGGGTACGCCGGTCCGCACCCTCCTCGTGCAGGCTGCGCCAGAGCCGCCCCCGGACGGTACGCCCGGCGAACGACTCGATCAGGCCGGCGAGTACCGGATTGTCGCTGTGCGCCGCGACGATGCGGTGGAAGGCGATGTCGATCTCGATGATCCGCTCGTGGTCCTGTGGCGCCTGGCCGACGGAGCGGGCCGCCTCGTCGAGCAGCTCCTTGGCCTGGGCCAGTGCCTCGTCGGTGATCCTGGTGGCGGCCAGCCGGGCCGCCTCGCATTCGAGCAGGCGCCGGACGGTGTGGATGTGCCGTGCGTCGCCCTGGCCCTGGAGGTCGACGACGAAACCCATCGGCGCCAGCAGCCGGCTGGTGTCGAGGTTCGTGACGTACGTCCCGTCGCCCTGTCGGGTGTTGAGGATGCCGAGGATCGACAGCGCCGACACCCCCTCGCGCAGGGAGCCGCGCGAGACACCCAGCGACTCGGCGAGGTCCTTCTCGACGGGGAGCCGGTCGCCGGGCCGGAGCACCCCCTGCAGGATCATCCGCTTGATGCCGTTCACCACGTCGTCGGCGCGGGACATGACGGGCGGGTTCCTCAGCGTCCGGCGAGGGCGGCCGATCCGTCCCGCACGGAGTAAGCGCCGGTCGCGCCGATCGCCCGCGCGGAAGCCGTCTCGGCCCGGTAGCTGCCGGCGGGGAACCGGGGCCGTTCCACGGACTCAGGGCGCATCTGCGTAGCGTAGCCCGGCGCTGCGGGCGGCACGTGGGCGCTGCTCGGCTCCTCGATATCCACAGCCGTGCGGAGCGGGCCGGCGCCCGGACCCACTCGGCGGCCTGCCCGACGTCGCGGACCTGGTTCGCGGGCACGAGCCGGTGCGGGGTCCCGCACCGGCTCGCCCGTTCGAGGCTTGTCCGGGACCGAGGGCTACCCCCGGGTCCAGCGTTGGTTGGCGCTGGTGTGGCAGGTCCAGACGATCACGGCGGTGCCGTTCGCCGTGCCGCTGTCGTTGACGTCCAGACAGAGCGAGGGGAACCGTACGTTGCCGATGGTGCCGTTGGCGTTGAAGGTCCACTGCTGGTTGGTGCCGCCGTTGCAGTCCCAGATCTGCGCCCGGGTGCCGTTGGTGGCGTTCGTCGGGATCTCCAGGCACTTGCCGAGCACCTGGAGGGACTGGCCGGACTGGGTGAACTGCTGGTTGGGGTCGGTGTGGCAGTCCCAGATCAGCATGCCGGTGCCGTTGGCGGTGTTGTTGTTGTCGAGGTCGAGGCAGCGGCCGCTGGATTCGCTGCGCAGCCGGAAGGTGGTGGTGGGTGGCGGCGTGCTGGTGCCGCCGCCGCTGACCCGGTAGACGACGGTGCCGTGTGCGGGCACCGAGGCGCTGATCGAGCCGGTGCTCGTGGAGGTGGCGTTGGTCCAGGCGTCGCGCAGGGTGAAGGAGGTGCCGGACTTGCCGATCGCCGCCGCCGTGGTGCTGACCGTGGTCGTCGAGGAGCCCTGGTTGAACAGGGCCACCGCGACGTCCCCGTCGGCGAGCCGCTTGGCCAGTACCCGCCGGGTGCCGTCGTTGGACACCTGGGTCGCCTGCAGGCCCAGCGAGTCCTGGTTGATGGCGATCAGGTTCTGGTTCTTCAGGATGGTCTGGGTGGCCGCGTCCATGTTGCGGATGTCGTTGCCGGCGATCAGCGGCGATGCCATGACCGCCCAGAGGGCGAAGTGGCTGCGCATCTCGGTGTCGGTCATGCCGCCCCGGCCGACCTCCATCATGTCCGGGTCGTTGAAGGAGCCGGGGCTGGCGTAGTGGGCCAGCGGCACGTTGACGTTGACGATGTTCTGGATGCCCATCGGGTAGCCGTTGGTCTGGCCGGTGTTCCAGGCGTTGGTGATGTCCTCGGTGGTACGCCAGATGTTGGCCACGTCGCCCCAGTTGCGCATCGGGCCGGTCTTCTCGTGGATGCTGTTCGAGTTGATGCTGTAGAGGATGGGCCGGCCGGTGGCGGCCAGTGCGTCCCGCATCAGGGCGAACCGTGACACCTGTTCGTTGATGGTGCCGGTGGGCGAGCACCAGTCGTACTTGAGGTAGTCGACGCCCCAGGCCGCGAACTGCCGGGCGTCCTGCGCCTCGTGGCCCTGCGCGCCGGTGGCACCGGGGTAGGAGCCGAAGTACTGCGCACAGGTGCGGTCCAGCGGGGCCTGGTAGATGCCGAAGAGCAGGCCACGGGAGTGCAGGTAGTCGCCGAGCGCCTTCATGCCGCTGGGGAAGCGGCTCGGGTTGGCCTGGAGGTTGCCCTGGGCGTCCCGGGTCGAGTTCATCCAGCAGTCGTCGACGACGACGTACTTGTAGCCCAGGTCCCGCATGCCGGAGTTGACGATGGCGTCGGCCATCTGCCGGATCAGTGTCTCGTTGATGTTGCAGCCGAAGGTGTTCCAGCTGTTCCAGCCCATCGGCGGGGTACGGCCCACTCCGTTGTTCAACGCCTGCGCCGGTCGGGGCGAGGAGACCGCGTCGACCACGGTCACTCCGGCCGCGACCAGCGCCACGCTCAGCGCGGCCAGCCATCTGGTACGGGTACGCATTGCCTCTCCAATCATTGCGGGTCGTCGGGTCGACGAGAAAACGGGTCCCTCAGTTGCGGACCAGCCGCCAGCGGTTGTCTGCGCTGCCGTTGTCCGGGTCCTGCACAACCTGTGCGCCCCGGGCGGTGGAGCCGTCGAGGATGCCGAGCAGCTTGCCGGTGTGCACGTTGCGGATCTTGTATGTCCCGTCACCCTGGTCCAGCAGCGTCCACAGGTGGTCGGCGGTGCCGTTGTCGGACCACTGGAGCACCCGGGCGTTGTCGGCGGTGGACATGTTCTCCACGCCGAGCACCTTGCCGCTGTGTACGTTGCGCAGCTTGACCGCACTGCCCTCGGTGACCACGACCCAGTTGTGGTCGGCGGTGCCGCTGTCGTCCCACTGCACGGCGAGTCCGCCGTCGGCGGTGGACATGTCCCGGATGCCGAGGACGAGGTTGGTGGCGGCGTTGCGTAGCCGGTAGCTGACGGCGCCCGGGTCGCCGCCGCCGTTGGTGCTCCAGTAGACGGTGTAGTTGTGCCCGTGCGCGTCGTAGAAGGGGCCCAGGTTGACCGTGCTGCCGTTCGCGGTGGCGGTGAAGGCCAGCGAGTTGCTGCCGGTGCGGTTGACCGACGAGACGGTGAGTGCCGGCAGGGCGTTCAGGGCGGTGTTGCCGTAGTTCCCGGAGAGTACGACCGGGCCGTAGCTGACCGCGGCGACGTTCGGGTTGTCGTTGGCGGGCTGCGTGACGACCCGCATCGGCAGCCGGACGGTGACGGTGTCCCCGGCGGACCAGGTGCGGGTGATCGTGGCGTAGCTGCCGGGGGTGGTGGCGACGTCCTGCGCGGTGCCGTTGACGCTGATCGTCGCGCCGCTGGTCCAGGCGGGGATGCGCACCCGGATGCTCCACGAGCCGCTCATGCTGCCGGAGAGGGTGAGCGTGCTGGTGTCGCCGACCGGGAAGTTGGTGGTCTGGGTGACGGTGATGCCGCGCTGGCTCCAGGTGAGCACCGACGGCAGGAACAGGTTCACCGTGAGGGTGCTGCCGTTGTGGAAGTAGACGGAGTCCATCAGCGCGGTGTTGACCTCGATGCCGGTGCCCTGGCAGCACCAGAACGAGTTGTAGTCGGTGCTCCAGGTGCCGCCGCCCCACGCCGGACCCACGCCGCGCCGGCCGCCCGGGTTCAGCGGGGTGAAGTACGTGATGTGGCCGTGGCTGTCGGCCGGGTTCTGCGCTCCGATGATGTGGTTGAGCAGGGCGCGCTCGTAGAAGTCGAAGTACGCCGCCCGGTTCGGGTCCAGCAGCCACAGCTCGCGGGTCAGCTTGAGCATGTTGTAGGTGTTGCAGTGCTCGCAGGTGTCCTGCCGGAGGTAGCCGGCGATGGCGTTCGGCGGGCGGAAGTGCTCGGCCTGGCTGTTGCCGCCGATCGCGTAGGTGTGCGCGCCGACCGTGATGTTCCAGGCGTTGCTGGCGATGTCCCGGTACCGGGTGGTGCCGGTCGCCTTGTACTCCCGGGCGGCGCCGATCCACTTCGGCACCTGGGTGTTGGCGTGCAATCCGTTGAGCTGGTCGGAGCCCGCCGCCAGCGGGTTGAACACGGCGGCGTGGTCGAAGCGTTGTGCCGTGGCCAGCCAGCGGGCGTCGCCGGTCTGCTGGTAGATGTCGGCGAGCACCGCGTTCATGCCGCCGAACTCGGTGCCGAGCATGTTCTGCATCTGGCTCGCGGTCAGCCGGCCGGTACGCCAGTCGACCCAGCCGGCCAGCGCCAGCAGTACGTCCCGGGCCTGGTTGTTGCCGATCTGGCGCCAGACGTCGAGCAGTCCGGCCATGGTTTTGTGGATGACGTAGTACGGCACGTTGCCGTTGCTCAGCGTGCGCGCCTCCAGGGCGGTGAAGTCGGACTCGGGGAAGCCGCAGAGGTAGCCGGGGTTGAATCCGGCGGCGGAGTTGTTCGCCTGGCATCTGGCGAGTTCCGCCACCATCCGGTTGGCCTTGTCCCGGCAGGTGGTGTCGCCGAGCACCGCCCAGGCCTGTGCCCAGGCGGTCAGGAAGTGCCCCTGCATGTGGGTGCGGAACGGGAATGACGGCGCGTCCCACCCGCCGTTCGAGGCGGCGCCGTTGGTACCGAGCCGGTGGTTGGCCCGGAAGTTGTAGAGCAGCCGCTCGACGTCGACGAACCGCAGGTAGTTCAGCGTCCGGTTCTGGTTGTCCAGCCACCGGCTGCTGGTCAGCCGTACCTGGCCCAGCTCGAACGGGTAGGCGGAGACGCCGATGTCCGGGCGGGCCGGTGGAACGGCGGCCGCCGCGGCTACCTCGGCGATTCCGGGGCCGACGGCGGTGGCGACGGTGGCGGCACCGGCGGCCTGCAACAGCCGGCGCCGGCTCACGGGTGGGAACGACACGGTGGTTCTCCATCTCACGGGAAGTGGTGGGCCGGGTGGAGAGGTGGCCCCTGGACGGTCGAGGCGGGCCGCGGACCGGACTGGCGGCAGCCGGACTGGCGACAGCGGTGGAGACTGTCCTCGTGCCCGAGCCTGTCGCGGCAGGCGGCGGCTCTCGGGCGGAGCGGGGATTCGTGGCGCTCCCGGGTTGCGCCGCGCGCAGCGTGTCCGGCGGCCGGCGAGCCGGCCGTGGCTCCTGGACCGCTCGTGCGAGGTCGTCGCCTCTGGCGTGGACGGGCGGAGGACAGCGATGTCATGGCGAGCTATCGATGTGAGCGGTAACATACACCGGGGTCAACGTTGCGGCAAGCCTTGAGGCTGTATCGATTTTGCCTTGGCGTTCAGCTTGACGGCTCGAATGTTATCGCTCACAGTCGATGAACAAGGACTGACGCGAGGGCGGCTCACCGGGCGGGCCGCTCGTCGTATCTGGCCCGGAGCGTGCGCCAGGGCATGCGCACGCCGGGTGGCAGTCCAGGTCAGGTAGCGAGGACAACTCCGCTCACGGCGTCCACCATCTCCAGAAGTTGAGCGGTTGCCCCGAGTATCGCCAGTTGGAGGTAGAACTAATGGAACTCTCCGGTGGGTCGTCGGCGCCCTCGCCAGTACGGCGGAGACGGTTGCCGCGATTGGCGGCCGCGGTCGCGGCGGTGGTACTGGTGGGCGGTGGCGCGGTGGCGGTGGTCTCGACGCCGGCCGCCGCGGCGACTGTCGACACGAACGCGTGGTACGTCCTGGTCAACCGGAACAGCGGCAAGGCGTTGGACGTGTACAACCTGGCCACGAACGACGGTGCGCGGATCACGCAGTGGACCCGGAACAACGGTAACCAGCAGCAGTGGCAGTTCGTCGACTCCGGTGGCGGCTACTACCGGGTGAAGTCGCGGCACTCCGGCAAGGTGCTGGATGTCTACAACCTCTCGACCGCGAACGGCGCGAACATCGTGCAGTGGGCCGACGGCAACGGGACCAACCAGCAGTTCCGGCTGGCCGACTCCGACGGCGGCCACGTCCGGTTGATCAACCGGAACAGCAACAGGGTGGTGGAGGTGCAGGACGCCTCGACGGCCGACGGGGGCAACATCGTGCAGTACGACGACTGGAACGGCGCCAACCAGCAGTGGCAGCTCGTCCGGGTCGACGGCGGCGGCAACCCGACCACGCCACCGCCGACCACACCGCCGGCCAGCGGCAACTACACGAACCCGGTGGTGTGGCAGGACTTCGCCGACGTCGAGGTCATCCGGGTGAACGACGCCTACTACATGACGGCGTCGACCATGCACTACTCCCCGGGTGCGCCGGTGCTGCGCTCCTACGACCTGGTGAACTGGGAGTTCGTCGGGCACTCCGTGCCGAGCCTGGCCGAGTTCGAGAACAACGCCTACAGCATGAGCGGCGGGCGGGCGTACGTGAAGGGGATCTGGGCGTCCACCCTCGGGCACCGGCGCAGCAACAACACCTTCTACTGGATCGGCTGCACCGAGTTCAACCGGACCTACGTCTACACCGCCGCCGCGGCGGAGGGCCCCTGGACGAAACGGTCCCGGATCAACAACTGCTACTACGACGCCGGCCTGCTCGTCGACGACAACGACACCATGTACGTGGCGTACGGCAACAGCACCATCAGCGTCGCGCAGCTCTCCGCCGACGGCATGTCCCAGGTCCGCGCGCAGCAGGTGTTCCAGACCCCGTCCAGCGTCGGCACCCTGGAAGGCGCCCGCTTCTACAAGCGCAACGGCAGCTACTACATCTGGCTCACCCGCCCGGCCAACGGCCAGTACGTGCTCAAGGCGAACAACCCGTGGGGCCCGTACGAGATGCGCCAGGTGCTGCTCAACATGCCCGGCCCGATCTCCGGCGGCGGCGTACCGCACCAGGGCGGCCTGGTGCAGACCCAGAACGGCGCCTGGTACTACATGAGCTTCGTCGACGCGTACCCCGGTGGCCGGGTCCCCGCGCTCGCCCCGATCACCTGGAGCGCCGACGGCTGGCCGAGCATCCAGACCGTCAACGGCGGCTGGGGCGTCAACTACCCCAACCCGCTGCCGCTCCGGCCGGTCAAGCCGCTCACCGGTTCCGACACGTTCGCCGGCACCACCCTCGGCCCCCAGTACGAGTGGAACCACGTCCCGGACAACAGCCGCTGGTCGGTAAACAACGGCCTGCGGCTACAGACCGCCACCGTCACGAACGACCTGTACAGCGCCCGCAACACCCTGACCCACCGCATCCAGGGACCGTCCTCGACCGCCACCGTCGAGCTGGACTACTCCACCATGCGCGACGGCGACCGGACCGGCCTGGCCATGCTCCGGGACCAGTCCGCCTGGATCGGCGTCAAACGCGACAACGGCGCCACCCGGGTCGTGATGACCGACGGCCTCACCATGGACAGCAACTGGAACACCACCGGTACCGGCACCGAACGCGCCTCCGCCGCCGTTTCCGGCGGCCGGATCTGGCTGCGCGTCAACGCCGACATCCGGCCGGGCAGCGGCCGCCAGGCCCGCTTCTCGTACAGCACCGACGGCAGCACGTTCACCAGCCTGGGCCCGGCATTCACCCTCAACAACGCCTGGCAGTTCTTCATGGGTTACCGATTCGGCATCTTCAACCACGCCACCCAGGCGCTCGGCGGCTCCGTCACCGTACGCCGGTTCGACATCACCACCCCCTGACGATCCGCGCGGGCGGCGCCGACCAGCGCCGTTCCGACGTACCCGAGCAGAGCAGCACCGCAACGAGCCGGGCCCGGCGTGACGCCGAGCCCGGCTCGTTCCCACTCCGGCCTGTCTCAGGGGTGTGGGATCTCGCCCCGTGGCCTGTTCACCCGGACGCCCTCGAACAGGTTCTCGATCGAGTCGGTCATGCTCATCGTGCCAGCGGCACCAGATTGAACCGCTGGTTGGCCTGTCCGTGACAGTCGTACAGCTGGACCTGCGCCCCGTCGGCCGTGCTCCAGGCGTCCAGGCATCGCCCGGACTGGACGCCGCTGATGGTGCCGTTGGAGTTGACGTTCCACTGCTGGTTGGTCTGACTGTGGCAGCTGTAGATCTGGACCGCCGCGCCGTTGCCGGAACCCGCCGCATCCAGACACATGTCGCCGTACACCCGTAGTTGTCTGTTCGAGGTGTACGTCCATGCCTGGTTGGACTGCCTGTTGCAGCCGTAGAGCTGTACCCGGGTGCCGTTGGTACGTGCGGCGTTGGGCACGTCGACGCACCGGCCCGACTGTGCGCCGACGATCTCGTTGGCGGAACCGGGAACGGTCGGCGAAGCGGTGGGGGTGGCCGGAGGCGTGGTCGGCGGTGCCGTCGGGGTGTTGGACGGGTTCGGCGGCGGGGTGGTCGGCGCCGGGGGCAGCAGCGGGCAGGTGCTGCGGTAGGTGACCACGCCGCTGGAGTCCAGCAGCGGGCAGAGGAACTGGCTGTACCGGCTGTCGTTGTCGACGAACATCTTCACGAACGGCAGCATGGTCCGGATCATCACGGTGTTGGGCCGACCGACCATGAACCCGTGATCTGCACCGGCGACCTCCAGGTAGACGCTCTCCGTCGTGGCCGGGAGGCTGTTGTACTGGCTGACCACCGAGGACGGGGATACCACCGTGTCCGCCTGTCCCGAGAACAACATCGTGGGCACCCGGTCGTTGGCCAGGTTCGACGAGGGCAGGAACGGCGCGATCCCGACCGTGGCCTTCAGCGACGGGCGCCGGATGGCCGCGTTCAGCGCGCCGCCGCCGCCCATGGAGTGACCGGACACCGCCAGCCGGTTCGGGTCGACCCGGGTGCGTACCGGACTCTGCTGGGTGAGGTAGTCCAGCGCGGCGAGCAGCTGGGTGCCCCGGGCCTCGTCGAAGTCGTTTCGACTGTTGGTCTCGATGCCGATCACCACGAATCCGTGGGACGCCAGCCACGGCCCCATCCAGGCGAGTTCGACGGAGAACAGCGCGGTGTAGCCGGGCGAGATGGCGATTCCGCCGAAGGTGCCCTGACTGGTGTCGGTCGGGTAGTAGATCATGCCGCCGGCGAAGCCGTACCCGCCGGGGACGCTGACCGAGGCGGTGGCGAAGGGTCCGTTCACGGCTGCGACGCTGGTCCGGGTCGGGTCCGGGCCCCGCTGGTACGGGTTGTCGGCGGCCGACGCCGAGCCGGTCGTCAGGAATGCCACGGTGAACAGTCCGAGCGTGAGCGCGAGTGCGGCCGCGGCGAGGCTGACCAGCAGTCGCCCCTGGCCGGGGGAGCCGGGGCCGGCCCCGATGCCCCCGGTGGGTGTGGGATCAGTTGTGTGCTGTCGCACTGTCGGTACCTCCATGGTGGGTGGTGGTGAACAGCGGGCGGGTACTGCCTGGACAGGCGGCCCGGGCGGGCTCGGTCTGCGCCGAGCCCGCCCGTTCCGGTGCTGCGCCGTGCCGTCAGCGCTGCAGGGTCAGCAGACCCGGCCGGTACGGCAGGAGGCCGTAGTCGCCGCCGGAGTTGGGGGAGCGCCCCTGGTAGAGCAACTGGAGATTGCAGGCGTCGACGGTCATGGTCTGGTCCGCGTTGCTGCGGATCAGTTCGCCGTGGCTGATGTCGTTGGTCCAGGTGGCGCCGCTGTTGGCCTTGCCGGCGAAGGGGTTGCTCTCGGTCGCGGCCTGTGGGGTCCCCGGCCCGGTCTTGGCGGGGCGCCGCCCGGCCTTGGCGGGGACCCGGCCCGGTCTAGGGCTCGGGCTCGGGTTCGGCCCGGGGCTTCCGGCCGACGGGTGTGGCCCGGGTGGGCCCCGGTGCACCCCGCTGGGGTGAACCGGCCGTTTCCGAGCCGTTGCCAAGCCCGTCCTTGACAGCTCAGTGCGCCGCGCGCATGCTCTGCTAAATCAGTTTAGCGGGACGTTTTTGTTTCCACCGGGCGCGTCCACGCCCGGCCGGGAAGAGGCCATGGTCGGTTACCGCGCGCCCGGGTCGGCAACCGGCCCGCGACGCGATCCAGGCGACGCCGGTGGCTGTCGCGGTGGATCCGTCCGGGCCGGGTACGGCGACCGTCGACCGGTGAGGTGTGCGGAGGAGTCAAGGAGCCGTAGGAGTGTACGGATTGTCGAAGAGATACCCACGGCGCAGGCTGATGGCCTGCGCCTCGCTGCTGTCCGCCATCGCCGTCACCGCCGCCTGTAGCGCGCCGGGTGCCGACCCGGCATCGCAGGGCGGCACCGCCGCGCCGGTCAGCACCGCCCTGGGCACCGAGCAGATCACCCTGGAGATGTACGCGGAGACCGGCTTCCCGCTGGCGAAGGCACTCGCCGACGAGTTCACCAAGCAGCACCCGAACGTGAGGTTCAACGTCCGGGAGGACCAGTTCACGGTGATCGTGGAGAACGCTCCGCGGGTGCTCGCCTCGGACAACGCGCCGGACATCATCCGGCTGCCCACCATGGTCGACCTGGTCAAGGACGGGCTGCTGAAGAACCTCGACCCGTACTTCACCGCCTACGGCTGGGACACGTTCCCGGCCTCCCAGCTCGTGCAGCTGCGGGTCGCCGAAGGAGGCGGGCCGCGCGGCACCGGCTCGCTGTTCGGGATGGGACTCGGCTACAGCGTCACCGGGGTCTTCTACAACAAGACGCTGGCCGAGCGGGTCGGGATGACCGAGCCGCCGAAGACCGTCGCCGAGTTCGAGGGGTTGCTGGCCAGGGCCAAGACCGCCGGCGTGCAGCCGATCATGCAGTTCAACAAGAACACCGCCGGAATCAACTTCCCGCACCAGGCCCTGCAGAACCAGTACGGCGACCCGGCCCAGATCGCCGACTGGATCTTCCAGAAGCCCGGCGCCACCTTCGACACGCCGGCGGCGCTGAAGGCCACCCAGGTGATCCAGCGGTGGGCGCAGGCCGGGTACTTCCCGAAGGACGCGAACGCCCTGGACTACACCGCGATGATGGGCGAGTTCCAGAAGGGCAACGGCCTGTTCATGTTCAACGGCGACTGGGAGTCGGGCAACCTCGACAAGACGATGAGCGGCAAGGTCGGCTTCTTCCTCTTTCCCACCGAGTCCGGCGGCGGCAACCACGTGGCGATGTCCGCGCCCAACACCTTCGGGGTCGGCGCGAAGGCCAAGCACCCGGACGCCGCCGCGTTCTTCCTGAACTGGGCGCACACCAACCCCAGGGCCCGGGAGATCTCGGTCACCGTCGGCGGCTCCCACCCCGGCGGCCCGTCCGATCTGGCCCTGCCGGCCGCCCCGCCGGGGGGCGTCCTGGCGCAGACCCTGGCCGCCTCCCAGCAGCTCGGCGCGGAGAACGGGGCGGTGGACTTCACCGCGAACGCCACCGGCGGCATCTTCGCGGCGGCGATCACCCCGGAGATGCAGAAGCTGGTCGCCGGCCAGCAGACTCCCGAGGGGTACGTGAAGGCGGTCCAGGCGGAGTACGAGAAGGAACTGTCCCGATGACGTCTGCCCTCGGCAGCGCTCCGAGCGGGCAGCCGGGGACCCGCCCGCCGGACCGCCCGTCCCCCGTACGGCCCCACCGACGCCGGTGGGGCCGTACGGCCCGGTGGAGCGGCTGGCTGTACGTGCTGCCGGCGCTGCTCATGTACGCCGTCTTCGTGCTCCGCCCGCTCGCGCTGACCGTGCAGTACTCGCTCTACCACTGGAACGGCATCGGCGTGGCCCGGTGGGCGGGGCTGGACAACTACCTCACGGTCTTCACCGACAGCGACCTGTTGAAGATCATCTCAAACGCGTTCGTCCTGATCGTCTTCTTCAGTTTCATCCCGGTCGGGCTGGGTCTGCTGGTGGCCAGTCTCGTCCGCCGGATCACCTCGGGACCGTTCGGGAACACCGTACGCACCATCCTGTTCCTGCCGCAGGTGATCCCGCTGGTGGCGGCCGGCATCGCGTGGAGTTGGCTGCTCTCCTCCAACGGGCTGGTCAACCAGGCGCTCCGGGCGGTCGGCCTGGGCGGGCTGGCCCGTGCCTGGCTCGGGGACTTCGACACGGCGCTGCCCTCGGTCGGGGTGATCGGCGCCTGGGTCATGCTCGGCCTCTGCACGATCCTGCTGGTCACCGGCATGAGCAAGATCGACCCCGCGCTCTACGAGGCGGCCCGGATCGACGGCGCCGGACCGGTACGCGAGTTCTTCGCCGTCACCCTGCCCGGCCTGCGCCAGGAGATCGGGGTGTGCCTCACCGTGACCGTGATCGCGGCCCTGGCCAGCTTCGACATCGTCTACATCTCCACCAGCGGCGGCCCCGGCCTACAGACCACCGTGCCGGGCCTGGAGATCTACCGGCTCGCCTTCTCGCAGCGCCAGGTGGGGCTCGCCTCGGCGCTGGCCGTCGTGCTCATGCTGCTGGTGCTGGCCTGCGTACTGCCGATCCAGCGGCTGACCAGGGAGGAGAAGGGATGAACCTGAGCCGACGCGAATGGCTGACCGGCCGCGTCTTCCTCGTCGCGCTGGTCCTGGTCACCCTGCTGCCCTTCGTGAGCATGCTGTCGGCGGCGTTGCAGCCTCGGGGCACGGTGCCCAGCGGGCTGGCCTGGCCGTCCGATCCGCAGTGGGGGAACTTCGTCGACGCCTTCACCGTGGCGAACATGGCCGCCCTGCTCCGGTCCAGCCTGCTGATCGTGGTCGGCGTGGTACCGGTCTCCGTGGTCATCGCCACCATGGCCGGCTTCGGGCTCGGCCATCTGCGGGTACCGGGCGGAAAGTGGGCGTTCGGCCTGCTACTGCTCGGCCTGACCCTGCCCTTCGAGGCGGTGGTCACCCCGATCTACTACCAGATGCGCGACCTCGGGCTGCTCAACACCCGCTGGGCCATCGTGCTGCCGCTGATCGGGCTCTACATGCCGTTCGCGGTCTTCTGGATGCGGGCGCACTTCGCCAACGTGCCGACCGAGCTCTCCGAGGCGGCCCGGATGGACGGCAGCTCCACCTGGCAGCTGTTCTGGCGCATCCAGGTGCCACTGGCGCGGCCGGCGATCGCCTCGTTGACGATCCTGCTGTTC
This sequence comes from Plantactinospora veratri, assembly GCF_036421995.1. NCBI lineage: Bacteria > Bacillati > Actinomycetota > Actinomycetes > Micromonosporales > Micromonosporaceae > Plantactinospora > Plantactinospora veratri. The sequence goes on along the minus strand of NZ_JAZGQL010000017.1, from coordinate 13,911 downwards.
CTCTGGACCTGGAACCAGTTCCTGCTCGCCATCGTGCTCGTCGACGACGCCACCAAACGCACCATGGCCGGCGCCCTCGGTGCCTTCCAGGGGCAGTGGGGCACCGACCTGGTGCTGCTCTGTGCCGGGTCGCTGCTCATCCTCACCCCGACCCTCGTGGTGTTCCTGATCTTCCAGCGCCAGTTCATCAAGGCGCTGCTCCAGGGGTCCGTCAAGGGCTGAGCCGCCGCGCACACCTGCGGCGGCACCGTGACCGGGTGAGGCGACCGCCCGGTCGGCGCGGACGATCCGTGCCGGCCGGCCGGGCGGACCGGTCAGGCCTTCGGCAGGTGGCGGTGGTGGTCGGCCGTCGGCCGCCCGGGTATTCGTCGGTCCGCGGTCGACGACCGGAGCGGTACGACGTATTCATCGGATCAATCTGGCTGGGTCGATGACCGGTACCGCGAAATCCACGCGTCAGGCAGGGGGAAGGTCGTGGCTTCCCATTGACATTCATCAGATCATCGTCCTACGTTAACAACGACGTGCATCGATGATCGGCGCATCTCGCACGGTCGCCAGATTCACCCCGCGATCGGAGAACGCACGATGTCAGAACTGACCCGAAGAAGACTGCTCGCGGCCGGCGCGGCCGGGGTCGGAGCCACGTTGCTCCCGGCGGGGTGGACGGCGACCGCCCGAGCCGGGTCCACGGCACCGCCCGAGGTGCTGGCCGCCGACGACCTGGCCCTCTGGTACGACGAGCCGGCCGGCACGGACTGGCTGCGCGCGCTGCCGGTCGGCAACGGCCGGCTCGGTGCCATGGTGTTCGGCAACGTCGACACGGAACGGCTGCAACTCAACGAGGACACCATCTGGGCCGGCGGCCCGTACGACTCCGCCAACACCCGGGGCGCGGGGGCACTTGCCGAGATCCGGCGGCTCGTCTTCGCCGACCAGTGGAGCCAGGCGCAGACCCTGGTCGACCAGGCGATGCTCGGCAGGCCGGCCGGGCAACTGGCGTACCAGCCGGTCGGCAACCTGCGGCTCGCCTTCGCCTCGGGTACGGCCTCGCAGTACCTCCGGCGGCTCGACCTCACCACCGCCGTCACCTCGGTGACGTACGTGTCGAACGGCGTGCGCCACCAGCGCGAGGTGTTCGCGAGCGCGCCCGACCAGGTCATCGTGGTCCGGCTGACCGCCGACCGGGCGAACTCGATCACGTTCAGCGCCACCTTCGACAGTCCGCAACGGACGACGGCTTCCAGCCCGGACTCCTCGACGATCGCGCTGGACGGCATCTCCGGCAACATGGAGGGCATCAACGGGTCGGTCAGGTTCCTGGCCATGGCCAGTGCGGTCGCCACCGGCGGCACGGTCGGCAGCTCCGGCGGCACGCTGCGGGTCTCCGGCGCGACCAGTGTCACGCTGCTGGTCTCGATCGGCTCCAGCTACGTCAACTTCCGGACCGTCAGCGGCGACTACCAGGGCATCGCGCGGACCCGGCTGAACGCCGCCCGGAACGTCGGCTACGACCAGCTGCGCAGCCGGCACGTGACCGACTACCAGGCGCTGTTCCACCGCGTGTCGATCGACCTGGGACGCACCTCCGCGGCCGACCAGCCGACCGACGTGCGGATCGCCCAGCACGGCAGCGTCGACGATCCGCAGCTCTCCGCGTTGCTCTTCCAGTTCGGCCGCTACCTGCTGATCTCCTCGTCGCGTCCCGGCAGCCAGCCGGCCAACCTCCAGGGCATCTGGAACGACCAGCTGGCCCCACCCTGGGACTCGAAGTACACCATCAACGCGAACCTGCCGATGAACTACTGGCCGGCCGACACCACCAACCTCGCCGAGTGCTTCCTGCCGGTCTTCGACATGGTCAGGGACCTGGCCGTCACCGGCGCCCGTACGGCCCAGGCACAGTACGGTGCCGGCGGGTGGGTCGCGCACCACAACACCGACGCGTGGCGGGGCTCCTCGGTCGTCGACGGCGCCTTCTGGGGTATGTGGCAGACCGGCGGCGCCTGGCTCGCCACCCTCGTCTGGGACCACTACCTGTTCACCGGCGACCTCGAGTTCCTCCGCGCCAACTACCCGGCGATGAAGGGCGCCGCGCAGTTCTTCCTGGAGACCCTGGTCAGCCATCCGTCGCTCGGATACCTCGTCACCAACCCGTCGAACTCCCCGGAACTGGCCCACCACTCCGGCGCCAGCGTCTGCGCCGGCCCGACCATGGACAACCAGATCCTGCGCGACCTCTTCGACGGCGTCGCCCGGGCCAGCGAGGTGCTCGGCCTGGACGCCGCGTTCCGCGGCCAGGTCCGGACGGCCCGGGACCGGCTGCCGCCGATGCGGGTCGGCTCGCGCGGCAACATCCAGGAGTGGCTCGCCGACTGGGTGGAGACCGAGCGGAACCACCGGCACGTCTCGCACCTTTACGGCCTGCACCCGAGCAACCAGATCACCCGGCGTGGTACCCCGCAGCTGTACGAGGCGGCCCGCCGCACGCTGGAGCTGCGCGGTGACGACGGAACGGGCTGGTCGCTCGCCTGGAAAATCAACTTCTGGGCCAGGCTGGAGGACGGCGCCCGCGCGCACAAGCTCATCCGCGACCTGATCCGGACCGACCGGCTCGCGCCGAACATGTTCGACCTGCACCCGCCGTTCCAGATCGACGGGAACTTCGGCGCCACCTCCGGAATCGCGGAGATGCTGCTGCACAGCCACAACGGCGAACTCCACCTGCTGCCCGCGCTGCCGAGCGCCTGGCCGGCCGGGCAGGTGGCGGGACTGCGCGGCCGGGGCGGCTACACCGTCGGCCTGCGGTGGAGCGGCGGTCAGGCCGACGAGTTCCTGGTCCGGGCCGACCGCGACGGCACCGTCCGGCTGCGCGCCCGGCTGTTCACCGGGGGCTTCGCGCTGGTCGACAGCACAGACGGCAGTACGCCGGCCACCACCCGGCCCGAGACCGACGTCGTCCAGTTCGCCGTCCGGGCCGGGCACATCTACCGGGCGGCCCGCCCCGGCGCGACCGCGTCGCCGACCGCGACGGCGTCGGTGACCCCGACCGCCTCCGTCTCCCCGACGGTCGGTCCGACCACCTCACCACCGACGTCCGGGGTGCGGGCGGCCTACGCGGTGACGGGTTCGTGGTCGGGGGGCTTCCAGGCCGAGGTGACGGTGACTGCCGGGTCGTCGCCGATCCGCGGCTGGACCGTCTCCTGGACGTTCCCGAACGGGCAGGTCGTCAACCAGATGTGGAGCGGCTCCTACACGCAGAGCGGCGCGAGCGTGACGGTGACGAACGCCTCCTACAACGGTTCGCTCGCCGCTGGCGCCTCCACCACCTTCGGTTTCATCGCCAACCTGAGCGGTGCCAACAACCCGCCGTCCCAGCTCACCTGCACGACGACCTGACCGGACCCGGGTGTGCGTCCGGGCTCCGGCCCGCCCGGACGCGCCCCAGGGATGGCTCGGCCACCGGTGCCGCTTCAGCCGGCCGGGAACTCCGGGACCGGGTCGGCGTCGTCGGGCAGCCCGTGCAGCGAGTCCTCGACCCCGACCAGGTGGTTGGCCATCCGGATTCTGGCCCGTTCGGGATCGCGTGCGGCGAGCGCGGTCCAGATCGCCACGTGCTCCTCGTGGGTACGCCGGTCCGCACCCTCCTCGTGCAGGCTGCGCCAGAGCCGCCCCCGGACGGTACGCCCGGCGAACGACTCGATCAGGCCGGCGAGTACCGGATTGTCGCTGTGCGCCGCGACGATGCGGTGGAAGGCGATGTCGATCTCGATGATCCGCTCGTGGTCCTGTGGCGCCTGGCCGACGGAGCGGGCCGCCTCGTCGAGCAGCTCCTTGGCCTGGGCCAGTGCCTCGTCGGTGATCCTGGTGGCGGCCAGCCGGGCCGCCTCGCATTCGAGCAGGCGCCGGACGGTGTGGATGTGCCGTGCGTCGCCCTGGCCCTGGAGGTCGACGACGAAACCCATCGGCGCCAGCAGCCGGCTGGTGTCGAGGTTCGTGACGTACGTCCCGTCGCCCTGTCGGGTGTTGAGGATGCCGAGGATCGACAGCGCCGACACCCCCTCGCGCAGGGAGCCGCGCGAGACACCCAGCGACTCGGCGAGGTCCTTCTCGACGGGGAGCCGGTCGCCGGGCCGGAGCACCCCCTGCAGGATCATCCGCTTGATGCCGTTCACCACGTCGTCGGCGCGGGACATGACGGGCGGGTTCCTCAGCGTCCGGCGAGGGCGGCCGATCCGTCCCGCACGGAGTAAGCGCCGGTCGCGCCGATCGCCCGCGCGGAAGCCGTCTCGGCCCGGTAGCTGCCGGCGGGGAACCGGGGCCGTTCCACGGACTCAGGGCGCATCTGCGTAGCGTAGCCCGGCGCTGCGGGCGGCACGTGGGCGCTGCTCGGCTCCTCGATATCCACAGCCGTGCGGAGCGGGCCGGCGCCCGGACCCACTCGGCGGCCTGCCCGACGTCGCGGACCTGGTTCGCGGGCACGAGCCGGTGCGGGGTCCCGCACCGGCTCGCCCGTTCGAGGCTTGTCCGGGACCGAGGGCTACCCCCGGGTCCAGCGTTGGTTGGCGCTGGTGTGGCAGGTCCAGACGATCACGGCGGTGCCGTTCGCCGTGCCGCTGTCGTTGACGTCCAGACAGAGCGAGGGGAACCGTACGTTGCCGATGGTGCCGTTGGCGTTGAAGGTCCACTGCTGGTTGGTGCCGCCGTTGCAGTCCCAGATCTGCGCCCGGGTGCCGTTGGTGGCGTTCGTCGGGATCTCCAGGCACTTGCCGAGCACCTGGAGGGACTGGCCGGACTGGGTGAACTGCTGGTTGGGGTCGGTGTGGCAGTCCCAGATCAGCATGCCGGTGCCGTTGGCGGTGTTGTTGTTGTCGAGGTCGAGGCAGCGGCCGCTGGATTCGCTGCGCAGCCGGAAGGTGGTGGTGGGTGGCGGCGTGCTGGTGCCGCCGCCGCTGACCCGGTAGACGACGGTGCCGTGTGCGGGCACCGAGGCGCTGATCGAGCCGGTGCTCGTGGAGGTGGCGTTGGTCCAGGCGTCGCGCAGGGTGAAGGAGGTGCCGGACTTGCCGATCGCCGCCGCCGTGGTGCTGACCGTGGTCGTCGAGGAGCCCTGGTTGAACAGGGCCACCGCGACGTCCCCGTCGGCGAGCCGCTTGGCCAGTACCCGCCGGGTGCCGTCGTTGGACACCTGGGTCGCCTGCAGGCCCAGCGAGTCCTGGTTGATGGCGATCAGGTTCTGGTTCTTCAGGATGGTCTGGGTGGCCGCGTCCATGTTGCGGATGTCGTTGCCGGCGATCAGCGGCGATGCCATGACCGCCCAGAGGGCGAAGTGGCTGCGCATCTCGGTGTCGGTCATGCCGCCCCGGCCGACCTCCATCATGTCCGGGTCGTTGAAGGAGCCGGGGCTGGCGTAGTGGGCCAGCGGCACGTTGACGTTGACGATGTTCTGGATGCCCATCGGGTAGCCGTTGGTCTGGCCGGTGTTCCAGGCGTTGGTGATGTCCTCGGTGGTACGCCAGATGTTGGCCACGTCGCCCCAGTTGCGCATCGGGCCGGTCTTCTCGTGGATGCTGTTCGAGTTGATGCTGTAGAGGATGGGCCGGCCGGTGGCGGCCAGTGCGTCCCGCATCAGGGCGAACCGTGACACCTGTTCGTTGATGGTGCCGGTGGGCGAGCACCAGTCGTACTTGAGGTAGTCGACGCCCCAGGCCGCGAACTGCCGGGCGTCCTGCGCCTCGTGGCCCTGCGCGCCGGTGGCACCGGGGTAGGAGCCGAAGTACTGCGCACAGGTGCGGTCCAGCGGGGCCTGGTAGATGCCGAAGAGCAGGCCACGGGAGTGCAGGTAGTCGCCGAGCGCCTTCATGCCGCTGGGGAAGCGGCTCGGGTTGGCCTGGAGGTTGCCCTGGGCGTCCCGGGTCGAGTTCATCCAGCAGTCGTCGACGACGACGTACTTGTAGCCCAGGTCCCGCATGCCGGAGTTGACGATGGCGTCGGCCATCTGCCGGATCAGTGTCTCGTTGATGTTGCAGCCGAAGGTGTTCCAGCTGTTCCAGCCCATCGGCGGGGTACGGCCCACTCCGTTGTTCAACGCCTGCGCCGGTCGGGGCGAGGAGACCGCGTCGACCACGGTCACTCCGGCCGCGACCAGCGCCACGCTCAGCGCGGCCAGCCATCTGGTACGGGTACGCATTGCCTCTCCAATCATTGCGGGTCGTCGGGTCGACGAGAAAACGGGTCCCTCAGTTGCGGACCAGCCGCCAGCGGTTGTCTGCGCTGCCGTTGTCCGGGTCCTGCACAACCTGTGCGCCCCGGGCGGTGGAGCCGTCGAGGATGCCGAGCAGCTTGCCGGTGTGCACGTTGCGGATCTTGTATGTCCCGTCACCCTGGTCCAGCAGCGTCCACAGGTGGTCGGCGGTGCCGTTGTCGGACCACTGGAGCACCCGGGCGTTGTCGGCGGTGGACATGTTCTCCACGCCGAGCACCTTGCCGCTGTGTACGTTGCGCAGCTTGACCGCACTGCCCTCGGTGACCACGACCCAGTTGTGGTCGGCGGTGCCGCTGTCGTCCCACTGCACGGCGAGTCCGCCGTCGGCGGTGGACATGTCCCGGATGCCGAGGACGAGGTTGGTGGCGGCGTTGCGTAGCCGGTAGCTGACGGCGCCCGGGTCGCCGCCGCCGTTGGTGCTCCAGTAGACGGTGTAGTTGTGCCCGTGCGCGTCGTAGAAGGGGCCCAGGTTGACCGTGCTGCCGTTCGCGGTGGCGGTGAAGGCCAGCGAGTTGCTGCCGGTGCGGTTGACCGACGAGACGGTGAGTGCCGGCAGGGCGTTCAGGGCGGTGTTGCCGTAGTTCCCGGAGAGTACGACCGGGCCGTAGCTGACCGCGGCGACGTTCGGGTTGTCGTTGGCGGGCTGCGTGACGACCCGCATCGGCAGCCGGACGGTGACGGTGTCCCCGGCGGACCAGGTGCGGGTGATCGTGGCGTAGCTGCCGGGGGTGGTGGCGACGTCCTGCGCGGTGCCGTTGACGCTGATCGTCGCGCCGCTGGTCCAGGCGGGGATGCGCACCCGGATGCTCCACGAGCCGCTCATGCTGCCGGAGAGGGTGAGCGTGCTGGTGTCGCCGACCGGGAAGTTGGTGGTCTGGGTGACGGTGATGCCGCGCTGGCTCCAGGTGAGCACCGACGGCAGGAACAGGTTCACCGTGAGGGTGCTGCCGTTGTGGAAGTAGACGGAGTCCATCAGCGCGGTGTTGACCTCGATGCCGGTGCCCTGGCAGCACCAGAACGAGTTGTAGTCGGTGCTCCAGGTGCCGCCGCCCCACGCCGGACCCACGCCGCGCCGGCCGCCCGGGTTCAGCGGGGTGAAGTACGTGATGTGGCCGTGGCTGTCGGCCGGGTTCTGCGCTCCGATGATGTGGTTGAGCAGGGCGCGCTCGTAGAAGTCGAAGTACGCCGCCCGGTTCGGGTCCAGCAGCCACAGCTCGCGGGTCAGCTTGAGCATGTTGTAGGTGTTGCAGTGCTCGCAGGTGTCCTGCCGGAGGTAGCCGGCGATGGCGTTCGGCGGGCGGAAGTGCTCGGCCTGGCTGTTGCCGCCGATCGCGTAGGTGTGCGCGCCGACCGTGATGTTCCAGGCGTTGCTGGCGATGTCCCGGTACCGGGTGGTGCCGGTCGCCTTGTACTCCCGGGCGGCGCCGATCCACTTCGGCACCTGGGTGTTGGCGTGCAATCCGTTGAGCTGGTCGGAGCCCGCCGCCAGCGGGTTGAACACGGCGGCGTGGTCGAAGCGTTGTGCCGTGGCCAGCCAGCGGGCGTCGCCGGTCTGCTGGTAGATGTCGGCGAGCACCGCGTTCATGCCGCCGAACTCGGTGCCGAGCATGTTCTGCATCTGGCTCGCGGTCAGCCGGCCGGTACGCCAGTCGACCCAGCCGGCCAGCGCCAGCAGTACGTCCCGGGCCTGGTTGTTGCCGATCTGGCGCCAGACGTCGAGCAGTCCGGCCATGGTTTTGTGGATGACGTAGTACGGCACGTTGCCGTTGCTCAGCGTGCGCGCCTCCAGGGCGGTGAAGTCGGACTCGGGGAAGCCGCAGAGGTAGCCGGGGTTGAATCCGGCGGCGGAGTTGTTCGCCTGGCATCTGGCGAGTTCCGCCACCATCCGGTTGGCCTTGTCCCGGCAGGTGGTGTCGCCGAGCACCGCCCAGGCCTGTGCCCAGGCGGTCAGGAAGTGCCCCTGCATGTGGGTGCGGAACGGGAATGACGGCGCGTCCCACCCGCCGTTCGAGGCGGCGCCGTTGGTACCGAGCCGGTGGTTGGCCCGGAAGTTGTAGAGCAGCCGCTCGACGTCGACGAACCGCAGGTAGTTCAGCGTCCGGTTCTGGTTGTCCAGCCACCGGCTGCTGGTCAGCCGTACCTGGCCCAGCTCGAACGGGTAGGCGGAGACGCCGATGTCCGGGCGGGCCGGTGGAACGGCGGCCGCCGCGGCTACCTCGGCGATTCCGGGGCCGACGGCGGTGGCGACGGTGGCGGCACCGGCGGCCTGCAACAGCCGGCGCCGGCTCACGGGTGGGAACGACACGGTGGTTCTCCATCTCACGGGAAGTGGTGGGCCGGGTGGAGAGGTGGCCCCTGGACGGTCGAGGCGGGCCGCGGACCGGACTGGCGGCAGCCGGACTGGCGACAGCGGTGGAGACTGTCCTCGTGCCCGAGCCTGTCGCGGCAGGCGGCGGCTCTCGGGCGGAGCGGGGATTCGTGGCGCTCCCGGGTTGCGCCGCGCGCAGCGTGTCCGGCGGCCGGCGAGCCGGCCGTGGCTCCTGGACCGCTCGTGCGAGGTCGTCGCCTCTGGCGTGGACGGGCGGAGGACAGCGATGTCATGGCGAGCTATCGATGTGAGCGGTAACATACACCGGGGTCAACGTTGCGGCAAGCCTTGAGGCTGTATCGATTTTGCCTTGGCGTTCAGCTTGACGGCTCGAATGTTATCGCTCACAGTCGATGAACAAGGACTGACGCGAGGGCGGCTCACCGGGCGGGCCGCTCGTCGTATCTGGCCCGGAGCGTGCGCCAGGGCATGCGCACGCCGGGTGGCAGTCCAGGTCAGGTAGCGAGGACAACTCCGCTCACGGCGTCCACCATCTCCAGAAGTTGAGCGGTTGCCCCGAGTATCGCCAGTTGGAGGTAGAACTAATGGAACTCTCCGGTGGGTCGTCGGCGCCCTCGCCAGTACGGCGGAGACGGTTGCCGCGATTGGCGGCCGCGGTCGCGGCGGTGGTACTGGTGGGCGGTGGCGCGGTGGCGGTGGTCTCGACGCCGGCCGCCGCGGCGACTGTCGACACGAACGCGTGGTACGTCCTGGTCAACCGGAACAGCGGCAAGGCGTTGGACGTGTACAACCTGGCCACGAACGACGGTGCGCGGATCACGCAGTGGACCCGGAACAACGGTAACCAGCAGCAGTGGCAGTTCGTCGACTCCGGTGGCGGCTACTACCGGGTGAAGTCGCGGCACTCCGGCAAGGTGCTGGATGTCTACAACCTCTCGACCGCGAACGGCGCGAACATCGTGCAGTGGGCCGACGGCAACGGGACCAACCAGCAGTTCCGGCTGGCCGACTCCGACGGCGGCCACGTCCGGTTGATCAACCGGAACAGCAACAGGGTGGTGGAGGTGCAGGACGCCTCGACGGCCGACGGGGGCAACATCGTGCAGTACGACGACTGGAACGGCGCCAACCAGCAGTGGCAGCTCGTCCGGGTCGACGGCGGCGGCAACCCGACCACGCCACCGCCGACCACACCGCCGGCCAGCGGCAACTACACGAACCCGGTGGTGTGGCAGGACTTCGCCGACGTCGAGGTCATCCGGGTGAACGACGCCTACTACATGACGGCGTCGACCATGCACTACTCCCCGGGTGCGCCGGTGCTGCGCTCCTACGACCTGGTGAACTGGGAGTTCGTCGGGCACTCCGTGCCGAGCCTGGCCGAGTTCGAGAACAACGCCTACAGCATGAGCGGCGGGCGGGCGTACGTGAAGGGGATCTGGGCGTCCACCCTCGGGCACCGGCGCAGCAACAACACCTTCTACTGGATCGGCTGCACCGAGTTCAACCGGACCTACGTCTACACCGCCGCCGCGGCGGAGGGCCCCTGGACGAAACGGTCCCGGATCAACAACTGCTACTACGACGCCGGCCTGCTCGTCGACGACAACGACACCATGTACGTGGCGTACGGCAACAGCACCATCAGCGTCGCGCAGCTCTCCGCCGACGGCATGTCCCAGGTCCGCGCGCAGCAGGTGTTCCAGACCCCGTCCAGCGTCGGCACCCTGGAAGGCGCCCGCTTCTACAAGCGCAACGGCAGCTACTACATCTGGCTCACCCGCCCGGCCAACGGCCAGTACGTGCTCAAGGCGAACAACCCGTGGGGCCCGTACGAGATGCGCCAGGTGCTGCTCAACATGCCCGGCCCGATCTCCGGCGGCGGCGTACCGCACCAGGGCGGCCTGGTGCAGACCCAGAACGGCGCCTGGTACTACATGAGCTTCGTCGACGCGTACCCCGGTGGCCGGGTCCCCGCGCTCGCCCCGATCACCTGGAGCGCCGACGGCTGGCCGAGCATCCAGACCGTCAACGGCGGCTGGGGCGTCAACTACCCCAACCCGCTGCCGCTCCGGCCGGTCAAGCCGCTCACCGGTTCCGACACGTTCGCCGGCACCACCCTCGGCCCCCAGTACGAGTGGAACCACGTCCCGGACAACAGCCGCTGGTCGGTAAACAACGGCCTGCGGCTACAGACCGCCACCGTCACGAACGACCTGTACAGCGCCCGCAACACCCTGACCCACCGCATCCAGGGACCGTCCTCGACCGCCACCGTCGAGCTGGACTACTCCACCATGCGCGACGGCGACCGGACCGGCCTGGCCATGCTCCGGGACCAGTCCGCCTGGATCGGCGTCAAACGCGACAACGGCGCCACCCGGGTCGTGATGACCGACGGCCTCACCATGGACAGCAACTGGAACACCACCGGTACCGGCACCGAACGCGCCTCCGCCGCCGTTTCCGGCGGCCGGATCTGGCTGCGCGTCAACGCCGACATCCGGCCGGGCAGCGGCCGCCAGGCCCGCTTCTCGTACAGCACCGACGGCAGCACGTTCACCAGCCTGGGCCCGGCATTCACCCTCAACAACGCCTGGCAGTTCTTCATGGGTTACCGATTCGGCATCTTCAACCACGCCACCCAGGCGCTCGGCGGCTCCGTCACCGTACGCCGGTTCGACATCACCACCCCCTGACGATCCGCGCGGGCGGCGCCGACCAGCGCCGTTCCGACGTACCCGAGCAGAGCAGCACCGCAACGAGCCGGGCCCGGCGTGACGCCGAGCCCGGCTCGTTCCCACTCCGGCCTGTCTCAGGGGTGTGGGATCTCGCCCCGTGGCCTGTTCACCCGGACGCCCTCGAACAGGTTCTCGATCGAGTCGGTCATGCTCATCGTGCCAGCGGCACCAGATTGAACCGCTGGTTGGCCTGTCCGTGACAGTCGTACAGCTGGACCTGCGCCCCGTCGGCCGTGCTCCAGGCGTCCAGGCATCGCCCGGACTGGACGCCGCTGATGGTGCCGTTGGAGTTGACGTTCCACTGCTGGTTGGTCTGACTGTGGCAGCTGTAGATCTGGACCGCCGCGCCGTTGCCGGAACCCGCCGCATCCAGACACATGTCGCCGTACACCCGTAGTTGTCTGTTCGAGGTGTACGTCCATGCCTGGTTGGACTGCCTGTTGCAGCCGTAGAGCTGTACCCGGGTGCCGTTGGTACGTGCGGCGTTGGGCACGTCGACGCACCGGCCCGACTGTGCGCCGACGATCTCGTTGGCGGAACCGGGAACGGTCGGCGAAGCGGTGGGGGTGGCCGGAGGCGTGGTCGGCGGTGCCGTCGGGGTGTTGGACGGGTTCGGCGGCGGGGTGGTCGGCGCCGGGGGCAGCAGCGGGCAGGTGCTGCGGTAGGTGACCACGCCGCTGGAGTCCAGCAGCGGGCAGAGGAACTGGCTGTACCGGCTGTCGTTGTCGACGAACATCTTCACGAACGGCAGCATGGTCCGGATCATCACGGTGTTGGGCCGACCGACCATGAACCCGTGATCTGCACCGGCGACCTCCAGGTAGACGCTCTCCGTCGTGGCCGGGAGGCTGTTGTACTGGCTGACCACCGAGGACGGGGATACCACCGTGTCCGCCTGTCCCGAGAACAACATCGTGGGCACCCGGTCGTTGGCCAGGTTCGACGAGGGCAGGAACGGCGCGATCCCGACCGTGGCCTTCAGCGACGGGCGCCGGATGGCCGCGTTCAGCGCGCCGCCGCCGCCCATGGAGTGACCGGACACCGCCAGCCGGTTCGGGTCGACCCGGGTGCGTACCGGACTCTGCTGGGTGAGGTAGTCCAGCGCGGCGAGCAGCTGGGTGCCCCGGGCCTCGTCGAAGTCGTTTCGACTGTTGGTCTCGATGCCGATCACCACGAATCCGTGGGACGCCAGCCACGGCCCCATCCAGGCGAGTTCGACGGAGAACAGCGCGGTGTAGCCGGGCGAGATGGCGATTCCGCCGAAGGTGCCCTGACTGGTGTCGGTCGGGTAGTAGATCATGCCGCCGGCGAAGCCGTACCCGCCGGGGACGCTGACCGAGGCGGTGGCGAAGGGTCCGTTCACGGCTGCGACGCTGGTCCGGGTCGGGTCCGGGCCCCGCTGGTACGGGTTGTCGGCGGCCGACGCCGAGCCGGTCGTCAGGAATGCCACGGTGAACAGTCCGAGCGTGAGCGCGAGTGCGGCCGCGGCGAGGCTGACCAGCAGTCGCCCCTGGCCGGGGGAGCCGGGGCCGGCCCCGATGCCCCCGGTGGGTGTGGGATCAGTTGTGTGCTGTCGCACTGTCGGTACCTCCATGGTGGGTGGTGGTGAACAGCGGGCGGGTACTGCCTGGACAGGCGGCCCGGGCGGGCTCGGTCTGCGCCGAGCCCGCCCGTTCCGGTGCTGCGCCGTGCCGTCAGCGCTGCAGGGTCAGCAGACCCGGCCGGTACGGCAGGAGGCCGTAGTCGCCGCCGGAGTTGGGGGAGCGCCCCTGGTAGAGCAACTGGAGATTGCAGGCGTCGACGGTCATGGTCTGGTCCGCGTTGCTGCGGATCAGTTCGCCGTGGCTGATGTCGTTGGTCCAGGTGGCGCCGCTGTTGGCCTTGCCGGCGAAGGGGTTGCTCTCGGTCGCGGCCTGTGGGGTCCAGGTGCCGCCCAGGCTGGTGGCGGTGAACGAGCGGAAGTAGCGACCCTGTGCGCCGATCGCCTCGACGAGCATCAGGTACCGGTTTTCGCCCTGGAGTTTGTAGACCTGGACGCCTTCGAAGAGGTTGTTCGTCGAGTCGGTCATGATGGTGGTGTAGTTGGCGCCGAAGCTGCCCGGGAAGTTTCCGATGGGCATGCTGGCCCGGTAGATCCGGCCGTTGTCCCCGGCGAAGAAGAGGTACATGTTGGTGCTGTCGCCGATGAGCGCCTGGTCGATCGGGCCGGTGCTGGAGTTGGAGATGCTGCCGGTGAAGAGTGTCTGCTGCGCAGACCATCCGTTCGCGTTGGTGGGGTTGCTCGACGTCCGGTAGGAGAAGGCGGTCCCGCCCCACTGGTAGGCGAGCACCCAGATGTTGCGCGGCGCGAAGTAGAACAGCGACGGTGCGACGGTGGCGGAAGACATCGCGTTCTGGCTGGCCGAGCCCATCTGGGACCAGTCCGAGAAGAGGCCGAAGTTCATCGAGCCCCACGTCGTTCCCGTGTCGTGTGTCGTCGCGTAGACCAGATGCTGGCCGTTGTACGGGGCATGGGTGAAGTCCTTCAGCGACACCCAGCCCGACCTCGGCTGCGCGAGCGCACCCGTCGACGACCA